>JANPIL010000162.1:0-32356 GCA_031424975.1 Sphingobacteriales bacterium | reverse complement strand
ATACCCGCCACCGCAATCCGTTCAATGCGCTGGCCCACATTTTCTCAGGGCTAATCGCTTACTGCTTTTATGATACCAAACCTTCGGTCTTTTGCTTTGAAAGCCAGCAACTTATGATTGGCTAACCCCATAGTTCACGTTATTTTACGCTGCCCGTTTTACTCGGCCGGAACGCTTTCGCCTTCCCTGATCTCCAATGCGGCATTGGGCTTGCGGCGGCGCGAAAAGTAGGAATACACTGCCGGAACCACAAACAGCGTCAGCAGGAGCGAGAACATGAGTCCGCCCACAATCACGATGCCCAGCGGGATGCGGCTCTTGGATGCGGCTCCCAAAGACAGGGCAATGGGCAACGCGCCAAAAGCCGTAACCAAGCTCGTCATCAGGATGGGGCGCAGGCGCATGGCGGCGGCCTCCACGGCGGCTTCCACCCGGCCAAGCCCTTCCTTGCGTTTCTCATTGGCAAATTCCACAATCAGGATGCCGTTTTTGGTCACCAATCCGATGAGCATGATGATGCCGATCTGGGAGAATATGTTGAGCGTCTGGTTGAACATCCACAAGGCAAACAAGGCTCCGGCAAAAGCCAGCGGCACGGTGACCATGATGATGAACGGATCGGTGAAACTCTCGAACTGCGCCGCCAGAATCAGGTAGATCAGCAGCAAGGCCAGCAGCAACGCGAAACTGGTGTTGCTGGCACTTTCGGCAAAATCGCGCGAGGGGCCTGACAAATCGGTACTGAACGAGTCGTCGAGGGTGCGTTTGGCAATGGCCTCCATGGCCTTGATGCCGTCGCCGAGGGTCTTGCCCGGAGCCAAACCCGCCGAAGCCGTGGCCGATTTGTATCGGTTGAAGTGGTACACCTGCGGCGGGTTGGCGGTTTCGTTCATGCTCACCAAATTGTCTAACTGCACCAGTTCGCCCCGGTTGCTACGCACGTAAAAGGCTTTCAAATCAATCGGTGCGTCGCGGTCGGCGCGATCCACCTGCCCGATTACCTGGTACTGCTTGCCGTTCATGAGGAAATAACCGAAGCGGCGGTTGCTCAGGGCCAGTTGCAATGTATTGGAGATGTCGAGTACCGAAACGCCCAGTTCGGTGGCTTTCAGCCGGTCAATGGTGATGAACAGTTCGGGCCGGTTGAACTTCAGGTTAATGTCCGAAGCCAGAAAAGTCGGGTCTTTCTGCACCTCATCCATGAACTTGGGCAGGCGTTCCTTGAGTTTCTCAAAGTTCAGGTTCTGGATCACAAACTGCACCGGCAGTCCCGTGCCAAAGCCGATCTGGATTGTCTGTTCCTGCGTGGGGAAAGCCCGCGCCTGGTTGTAGCGTTTCAGGTTCTTGTTCAGGTAATCCACGATTTGCTGCTGCGAACGGCCATTCTCGCCCCGCTGGTCGGGTTCCTTGAGCAATACGCTGATGAAACCGGTGTTCACGCTGCCGCCCGGCCCGCGGAAATTGGGAGCCGTAATGCCGAAAACCATTGACTTTTCGGGCACTGAATCCATGACAAACTGCGTGACATCGCCGATGAATTTCTCGGTGGCCTCGTAGCTGGAGCCTTCGGGCAGGGTGATGGCAATGCGCGTCAGGCTGCGGTCTTCGAGCGGGGCCAGTTCGGATTGCAGGTTGGTGCCGATTAAATAAATCAACGCGAAACAACCAGCGACAATGACAAACGCCCACCAGCGGTGGCGCATGAAACCTTCCAGCGAAGAACGGTAGGAGCTGTCGAGGTTGCGGAAAAATGGCTCGGTCTTGGTGTAAAACCACGTGGGCTTGCTGTGGTCGCGGGCCAGCCGCACACTCAGCACCGGTGTGAGCGACAATGACACGAAGGCCGAAATCAGCACGGCCCCGGCCACCACGATGCCAAACTCACGGAACAGGCTGCCCACAAAACCCTGCAAGAAGATGATGGGCAGAAACACCACCGCCAATGTGATGGACGTGGAAACAACGGCAAAGAAAATCTCTTCCGACCCCTCGCGGGCGGCCTGGTATTTGTCCTTGCCTTGTTCGAGTTTTTTGAAAATATTCTCCGTCACCACAATGCCGTCGTCCACGACCAGGCCGGTGGCCAGCACAATGCCCAGCAGCGTGAGCACATTGATGGAAAAACCGGCAATGTACATGATGAAAAACGTGCCCACCAGCGCCACCGGAATGTCGATGAGTGGCCGGATGGCGATGAGCCAGTCGCGGAAAAACAGGTAGATGACCAGCACCACGAGTATGAACGAGATGATTAGCGTTTCCTCGACTTCGGTGATGGCCTTGCGTACAAACCGCGACTTGTCAATGCCGATGTCAATGATCATGTCGGGTGGCAGTTCCTTTTTGATGATTTCCAGCCGCTTGTAAATCTCATCGGCAATGGCGATATAATTGGCACCGGGCTGCGGAATGATGGCCATGGATATGTTGGTGGCATTGTTGCGCCGGGCACTGGTTTCCTCGCTTTCCGAACCCAATTCGGCCTTGCCGATGTCCTTCATGCGCACAATCTGGTTTTCGCTCTGCCGGATGATGAGGTTTTCAAAATCCTCCTCGGTGCTCAACCGGCCGTAGCTTTTCACGGTCAGTTCGGTCTGGTTGCCGTACACCTTGCCACCGGGCAGTTCCACATTCTCGCGGCTCAGGGCCGACTGCACATCTTGGATGGTGAGCCGGTATGCCGCCAGCCGCGACGGGTCAATCCAGAGGCGCATGGCATAGCGTTTCAGCCCGAACAAGTTCACTTGGCTCACGCCGGGAATGGTCTGGATGCGTTCCATAAGCACGTTTTCAGCATAATCCGAAAGCTGGTTCACGTTGCGCGTGGTGCTTTGCACGGGAATGAACATGATCGGGTCGCCATTGGCATCGGCCTTGGCAACCACGGGCGGCGCGTCCACATCCTGCGGCAGTTGGCGCGTGGCTTGGCTCACCTTGTCGCGCACGTCGTTGGCGGCCTGCTCCAAGTCTTCGCCCAGATTGAACTCAACGGTAATCTGGCTGGATCCCAGCGAACTGACCGACGAAATGTTGCGGATGCCTTGGATGCCGTTGATGGATTTTTCGAGCGGCTCGGTAATCTGCGACTCCACAATCTGGGGGTCGGCCCCGGTGTAGGACGTACTGACGGTGATGACCGGCGGGTCAACGGCCGGATACTCGCGTACACCCAAATAAGTGTAGCCGATGGCACCGAAAATGACAATCAGCAATGACATCACCACTGCCAGTACCGGGCGTTCCAGACTCAACGAAGGTAAACTCATGGGAATGCGGAATTAAATGGTTGGTATGGGATTTTTCTGGCGTTCAGATTAAGGTGGCAAAGCCGGGTTTGGCGTTTCTGGAAGATACTATTTTCAAATGTGGCCGGATTTTCCAAGTACGGTAGCATTGGTTGCCGCAGCCACTCATACAGCGTCGGTGAAACTGTGGACGGCGGGTTTGGGGATTTGAAAAGATACTATTTTCAAGTCATTCCTCCACTTTCGTGAATTTCAGGCTTTGGTCGGGTTTTACGAAAATCAGGCCGGTGGTCACCACCGTGTCGCCCGCCGCCAAACCGTTGGTGACCTGAATGTTGTTGGCATCGCGCAGGCCGGTTTCTATGTCCTGGAAAAAAGCCTTGCCGTTCTTGGACATAATCACTTTCTTGCCCCGCGTCTGCGGAATCACGGCCTGCGTCGGGATGATGATTGCCCGCAAATCCGAAATGTCGAGGCTGATTTTGGCAAAAGCCCCCGGATGCAACTGTGCCGACGGGTTTTCTACGAAAGCCCTGATTTTCAAGTTGCGCGTCAGTTGGTCCACATCCGGCTCCACGGCGTAGATTTTGCCTGAAAACTGCTTGTCGAACCCATCCACCTGAAACGAAACCTGCTTGCCCGCACCCACCGCCGAGGCGTATTTTTCGGGCACGAAAAAGTCTATTTTCAACGGATTGACCTGCTGCATCTTGGCAATAATCGTGCTTGGCGTTACGTAAGCCCCCATGCTCACGTTGCGCAAGCCAATGAGTCCGTTGAAGGGGGCCCGAACTTCAGTCTTTTCAATTTGCGCCCTGACCAAATCCATATCCGACAGAATGGTGTTCAATTGGGTTTCCACCAAATCGTATTCCTGCTGGCTCACGTTGTCGGCTTCCAGCAGGCGTTTGGTACGGTCAAGCGTCTTCATTTGGTTGGCCTTCTGCACCTGCAGTTTTCGCAGTTGCGCCTGCAGGTCGGCATCGTACAGTTTCACCAGCAAAGTTCCTTTTGCCACCTGCCTGCCTTCATCAATGCGCAACAGGATTATTTTGCCCGCCACTTCGGGGCGCAGCTCAACCTGTTCGGCGGGGATGAGCGTGCCGCTGGCAATGACGTTGTTGGAGAGTTTCTTGGTTTTGGCGATGAAACCCTGTATCGCGATTTCCTGCGTTTGTCCGGGTGGCGGCCCGGCAGTTTTGTCGTTGGACTTTGAAATGACTTTGTTGTAAAAAATCACACCGCCCAGCAAAACCGCAACGATGGCGATGGTTATCCAGATTTTCATGAGAAAGCGAAGAAAGATTCAAATTCAATTGAAACCGATTGTGTGCCGGTTTAGTTTGCCCAAACCAAAGGTGACGCGAATAAACGAATAAAAGGGGATAATTTAAGCGTCGGAATGTATCGGCGGCATTTTGGGGTGGGCGCAAATGCTGGGAAACCGCCCCGGATAGTGTCTTTGAAATAGTATCTTTCAAAAGCCGAAAACCCCGCCTTTTCCGGAAAGGCAGGGTTTGAGCCGGTAGGAGCGGGGTTATTTTTTTCTTTTGGCGGCGGCAGGTTTCGAACCTTTAGGTTTTTCCTTCCGCGTTTCTGTTTTCTTGTTTCCCGACACCTTATTATTGATTTCGGCGTTCTGCAATTTTTCCAGCGGTATTTCGGAGGTGCGCTGCACCAGCAGTTCCTCAAATTTGCCGCTTTCCTTCTGCATGCTTGCCCGCAGGTTGCCGATCATGGGGTATATCTGGTCTTTGACCGATATTTTCATTTCCTCCCACATCATGTTGTGCCAATCCTTGTTGGCCACTGTGCGGTAGGGGTATTTGGGTGCGGAGGTGAGGGTGTTAAACGTGATGCGGCCCTGGTGGATGAAGTCGGTGAACTCGTACACGTAATAATCATCAGACACGGTGATTTTGACCAGGAAAAATATCTTGCCTTTCACAAATTCACTGCCGCCCTTCATTTTGCTCTCAAACCTGATGCTCGAAGTGCCCGTGAAACGGCCGTGGCGCATACTGGCCTCCTCCAAGAAATGCGGGTCGGTTTTGGCCTGCTCGTCAAACCAGTTCCAAGATCGGCTGTATAGCTCCTCTTTCGGAATGTTTTTCAGGTGTACCGTATCCGAAAACGAATATTTCGGATACCGCATGATTTTCTCCAGCGTGACCGACGACTGCCCGAAGGAAACGCCCCAAACACCGGCAAGCAGGAAACAGATTGCAGTATAACTTCTCTTCATTCCGGTAAAATTAAGGTTTGTATGGTTGTATGGCTAAATTTAACGGCTAAACGCGGAATGTGGGGGTATTTTAAAAATATTCTCAAAGTTAGCATAATAACTTACAGTGTACAAAAACCGCCCGTTAAATTTGTCTTGGATGCAATCCACGCCTTTTAATACGTCTGGCTATCAAATAGTAAACCCGCCGATGGCCAAAATGGGTGCCGGCGGCAAGGTTTCCGGGCATGGCAACGGGCGTGGGGTTGCGCCGTGAAAGGTGGTCTGACGTTGCTGACCGACCAACATACGTGCCAAAACTTACATGGCTTGCAATGGGCCGGCCGGTTTTTCATGAAACCTTCCGGAAATCCTGAAAACCGAGTGGGTGCAAAGCGAACACCCCCGCGCACCACAGCCGGAGTCGCTGGCGGTGCGAAGGGCTTTTTATGGCCGGATTCTGGACAAAAATCCTTTACTTCGCGGCACACAACCCCACCCCGGCTGCCTGTGCGTGTTTCGTGCGGGCAGTGCGAAACCTTACAAACCACGCCACTTCCATGGATTCTATTACGGAATTTTTCCGCTTCATGCTCAATTCCGAAGACATCATCCGCTACGGCGGCCTGGTGTTGGTGGCCATTATCATATTCGCCGAAAACGGGCTTTTCTTTGCGTTCTTCCTGCCCGGCGACTACCTGCTGTTCCTGTCCGGCCTGTTTTGCAGCACCCGCCAGCTCGATTTCCCGATTTACATCGTGGTGGTCTGCATCATTGTGGCGGCGGTGCTGGGCAGCTATGTGGGTTATTATTTTGGCCGGGCGTTGGGCCGGGGATTGGAAAACCGACCGGATTCGTTTTTTTTCAAGCGGCGCAACCTGGATCAGTCGCGCAGCTTTTTTGCCAGATACGGCAGCCGCGCCCTCATACTGGCGCGTTTCATGCCGGTGCTGCGCACCTTTTCGCCCATCATTGCCGGCACCATCCGAATGCCGGTGCCGACATTTTCGCTCTACAATATTGTCGGTGGCGTGATATGGGGCACTTCACTGCCGCTGGCGGGCTATTTCCTGGGGCGTTCCTTTCCGCAAATCATCAACTACGTTGAATACATCATCATTTTCTTCCTGGCCATCACCACCTTCGCGTTGGTGCGCACGTGGCTTTCGGTGCGGCGGCGGGAGCGGGTGGGCGGGCAGGAACCGGAAAAATAGTATGTTTTCAAAAGGGCAAACCCGCCCTGTCCATCGCCATTAACCGGAAGTAACGGAGGCGGCATTTTGCAATTAGCCAAAACCGGATTTTATTCCGGTTCCGTCAAGTTGTTCGGAATATTGTTTTGCATACATATCGAAATTCAAAATAGTATGTTTCCAAAAGCCCAAACCTGCCTGTTTTATTGGTTTTTGGTGCGGGGGTTTTTATATTTAGCCTCGATTTTCCACTAAACCATCCAGAACAAATGAAGAAAAGTGCCTTTGCCTCGCGTGTGTGCCTGCTCGCGGCAGGTTTGTTGTGCTGTTTCGTGTCGGCGGTGATGCCGGCAAACGCCCAAGCCGACAAGCCGCGACCCATGACGATGGACGAATACAAAAAGGCCAAAGCCTTCGCCATCAACGACTTAGAAACCGAAACCTATGTGAAGTTCGACAATGCCTACGTGCTGGACCGCTACGAGATGAAGCCGCCCTACGTGTTCAAATACACGGACGGCATTGAGCGGCGCGTGTACCTGTACCGTATGCTCGACAATAAGACCAAGCAGCCCATGGGCATGGTGGCCGTGTACCAGACCCCCGCCAACGGCAAGAAATTCAATGTCTGCATTCCTTCGCCCGAAACTGACAAGGCAGTGTGGGCGCAGTACATTGACGACCTGAAAGAGTACGACAAATCTGAAGCGGCTTTCGGGTCGGCTTTCGCCTACGTTCTCTCGCGCGAGATGGCCTCACTGGTCAATGGCGGCGCAACGGCCGGCAACACCGGCAACAAGACCGATTATGATGTCTGTTTTCCGGGCCAGGCAACGGTAACCATGGCCGACGGCACGCAAAAGCCGATTGCCGAAGTGAAAGCGGGCGAGCAGATTGCGAGCTACAACGCAAAAACCCAAGCCCTTGAAACCGCCGAAGTGCTGGAAGTGCAGACGCACGAAGGCAAAGCCTACGAACTCGCCACTTTGCTGCTCACCGACGATGCCCTGACGGCCTCGGCCAGTGGCGGCATCGCGCACATTGTCAAAATCCAAGCCACGCCCAACCACCCGCTGCTGACGCAGCATGGCCGCAAAGCCATTAACCAACTGAAAGCCAATGACTTGGTGTATGTGCGCAACCCGCAGACGGGCGAGTTCGGCACGTACAAAATCCACCAGATGAGTTTGCAGGAATTTCCCGCCACGGTTACCAAAGTGTATAACCTGGTGACGGATAAGCAAAATTACTTGGTCAACGACGCGGTGGTGCTGGACAAATAGGCGGGTTTGGGCTTTCGGGAAGATACTATTTTGTGCCAAGGTTCAAGCAAGTACGCTTGAACCAGTTGCAGGGTTCTCCGCCGTGCGGGATGGATTTTCACATCCGTTTCGCTTGGCGGAGAATTTTTTTTTCGGCCATTCAATCCCGCGCGTGGCCGGATGCGTATGTTTTTGCGAACACTTTTGCCCGCAACCGTGTTCTTCAAGCAATTCCAAAACATCTTTTTTCTGCCATGATAAAATCCATCGCATTTTTTCTATCCATTGGTGCGTGCCTGTTTTCGTGCGCGCAGAACCAGCAAAAGAAAGTGCCATCCCTGCAATCCAAACCCGTAACCATGACAACCGACAACGCAAAAAACCAAATCGCCACCTTCGGCAACGGCTGCTTCTGGTGTACCGAAGCCATTTTCCAGCAAGTGGAAGGCGTGGTTTCCGTACAATCAGGCTACACGGGCGGTGCCGTTGAAAACCCTACTTACAAGCAGGTCTGCACCGGCAACACCGGCCACGCCGAAGTGCTGCAAATCACCTACGATCCGGCCAAAGTCTCGTTTTCCGAATTGCTGGAAGTTTTCTGGAGTACCCACGACCCCACCACGCTGAACCGGCAGGGAGCCGATGCGGGCACGCAATACCGCTCGGCGGTATTTTACCACGATGATGAGCAAAAGCAGCTGGCCGAAAAGTACAAGAAGGAACTCGATGCCGCCAAAGCCTTCGACAACCCGATTGTGACGGAAATCACGGCGTTCAAGAAATTCTATCCCGCCGAGGACTACCACCAGAACTATTACAAGCAAAACGGTGAGGAGCCATATTGCCGCATGGTGATCCGCCCGAAAGTGGAGAAATTCCAGAAAGTGTTTAAGGCGAAGATGAAGCAGTCCTGAAAATTCCCGACTGCTTTCATCAAAACCCCCGGACAGGCATTGTCCGGGGGTTTTGGCTTTTCGGGGGATACTATTTTTTATTTCTCCTTCCGACGAAGGAGAAATCCGGCCTTCATCTGCCCGCAAGTCCGGACTTTTACATTTCACCATCCCCTTTCGGGTGTTTTCACTCGCAAGGGGATAGGAACTGAAAGCCATAGTAAACGGCACTTTTCTATTTTTATGATTATGAATCTTTAGTTTCAACTTTCTATTGTGACTTCAACGTTATTGTTCCTCAAAACTTTGACGACTAATAAATCATCTGTTAATTCTTCCCCAATTGTATAATCATACATGGCAAAAACTTTATCTTTTGTTTCTGGGTAAAAATTGATTCGCAACAAATGAATAACTGATAATAATTTTTCTTTCTTACTAAGTTTTTTGTCGGCGTATTCTATAAGTTCCGCAATGTCTTCTTTATCTTGTTCTTTCATTTGAAAGTCAATATAGTTCTTCGCTTCCCCTTTTTGTTCGAAATCCTTATGGATTGCGAGACGTATGCTTTTTTCATTAATTCCTATGTTATCTATATAGTTATCAATAGCCTGTATGCTTTCCTTATCAATCTTTTTCATACCGATTGTGTTTACCACAATCTCGATTTGCCTTTCATTTAATTCGATTTCTATCTCGTAATATTCTTCAATATTATTCTTCAAATCTATTTTGCCGAAATTTCTTGTCATGTAGGTTTCCATAGTTTTTGATTTATGCTTTGCTTTCAGCCAGTTTATTTTGGCTACTCCCGCTTCAAAGCTTCGCTCAGGATTTCGCATTTTTCGTCGAGCAGCCGGTGCATATCCGCGTCAATGGTCATACTGGTTTTGGCATTGTCCAGTTCGTGGCGGTAGAGTTGCTTGAGTTCCTTGCGTTTTATCGCCTCCAGAAACCGGCGGATGTCGTCGCGGGTTTCGAGTTGCAGGCCCGGCACTTCGGCATTGCCGCCGTTTTCATCCTTGGCCACCATCGTGAAATAAGACGTGTTGGTGTGCTTCATTTCGCCCGTGCCGATGTTTTCGGCCGTCACGCGGATGCCCACCACCAGCGAAGTATTGCCCACGTGGTTGATGGATGCCTGCAAATGCACCAAATCGCCCACTTCCACGGGCTTCAGGAAATCCACGCCCTCCACCGAAACCGTCACGCAGTAGCGGCCCGCGTGCTTGGCGGCGCAGGCGTAGGCGGCCTTGTCCATGAGTGACAATAAGATGCCGCCGTGGATTTTTCCGCCGAAGTTGGCATACGCCGGAATCATCAGTTCGGTCAGCGTGGTGCGCGAGGCACTGACGGGTTTGTATGTTTTTTCCATGGGAAGCCTGCACAACCCCCTCCGAAGGAGGGGGCTTTTTGCCGGGGTTTGGGGTTTTTAAAAGATACTTTTTTTTAAGCCCCCTCCTTCGGAGGGGGTTGGGGGAGGCCTTTATTGCAGCCCCAGTTCCCGCACAATGCTTTCCACCTTGCCTTTGAGTTTCTCCATCACCGCATCAAAATCCTCCTTGCGGGCAAGCGGCTCGTTTACAGAGACATAGAACTTGATTTTCGGCTCCGTGCCCGATGGCCGCGCCGAAACCTTGGTGCCGTCGGCGGTGATGAACTGCACCACGTCCGATTTTTCCAGTTCCGGTTCGCGCACGCTGCCATCGAGCATATTCCGGTCTTGTCGTTGCTCGTAGTCAATCAGCCGTACCACCGGCGAACCGGCCACGGTTTTGGGCAGGTTGTTGCGCAGGTCGTTCATCATCCGTTTGATTTCCTCGGCTCCCGACTGCCCTTTTTTTGTCAGCGAAATCAGCGTTTCGTAGTAGAAACCGTATTTCACGTACATCTCCTGCAACATATCGAACAGGCTCACACCCCGGTCTTTGGCGTATGCCACAAGTTCGGCGATGATGGCGCACGAGGCAATGGCATCCTTGTCGCGCACGAAATCGCCGACCAAGTAACCGTAGCTTTCCTCGCCCCCGGCAATGAATTGTTTCACGCCTTCGTACTCACGTATTTTGGCGGCGATGTACTTGAAACCCGTCAGCACGTTGGGGCAGTCCACACCGTAGTCAGCCGCCATTTTGTCAATCAAATCGGTGGTTACGATGGTTTTAGACACGAATTCTCGCCCCGTGATCCGGCCCGCCTGCTTCCAGGCTTGCAGCAGGTAGTAGATAATCAGGCTGCCGGTTTGGTTGCCGTTCATCAGTTGCCATTGGCCGTGGTGGTTTTTGACGGCAATGCCCACGCGGTCGGCATCGGGATCGGTTGCCAGCACCAAATCGGCATCCAGTTCGGCGGCCTGTTGCAGGGCCAGACTCATGGCTTCGTGCTCTTCGGGGTTGGGGTAAACCACCGTCGGAAAGTTGCCGTCGGGCGTGGCTTGCGCCTGCACGATGTGGACGTTGGTAAAGCCCATCAGTTCCAACACCTGCGGCACTTGCGTGATGCCCGTGCCGTGAATGGGCGTAAACACGATTTTCAGGTCTTTCTGCCGTTGGATCACGTCCGGGAAAACCACGTTGGTCAGGATTTTCTCGCGGTATTCGCGATCCATGGATTTGTCGAGGATGGTAATCAAATCCGGGGCGGCGTTGAATTTCACGTCGTTTACCGATTGTATCTTGCGCACCTCGGCAATCACGTTCTTGTCGTGCGGCGGTGTGAGTTGCCCGCCATCGTTCCAGTAAGCCTTGTAGCCGTTGTATTCCTTGGGGTTGTGCGAAGCCGTAATTACCACGCCTGAATGGCAGTTGAGTTGGCGCACGGCAAACGACAACTGGGGTGTGGGCCGCAATTTAGGAAACAGGTAAACCCGGATGCCGTTGGCTGAGAAAACATCCGCCGTGATTTGGGCGAACTCGTCGCTTTTGTTGCGGCTGTCGTGGGCAATGGCCACGCGGATTTCCTGGTCTGGATACGTCAGTTTCAAATAATTGGCCAACCCCTGCGTGGCCGTGCCGATGGTGTATTTGTTCATCCGGTTGGTTCCCGTGCCAATCAGGCCGCGCAGACCGCCCGTACCAAATTCCAGATCCTTGTAAAATGCGTCGTTGAGTTCGGCTTGGTTGCCATCGGCAAGCAGTTTTTCAAGGGTGCGTTTGGTGCCGGCATCATAGTCGCCGTTGAGCCATGTGTCGATTTTTTGCTGGATAGCGGTTTCCATAAGGTTGCAAGCGGAAAAATGAGCGGATGAATAAGTGCCCGCGAAGATGCAAATGATTTGTGAAAGTCGGAAAAAAGCATTTTCTGCCCCAATTATTTGCAAGTTCGTGTAACTCTGCTGTATTTTGTGGGTGGTTCAAAGCAAAAAATTGTAAGACACATGGATACCAAGAAATTAGATGCGGAGTTGATTGCATTAGTCGAGAAACGCATGGAGCTCAACGGCATGGACTATTCCGATGCCCGCTACGATGATGTGGAAGAGCAACTGCACGACATGGAAGACGCTTTCATTGAGAAATACGGTGATTTTCTGGAAGAGGCGTTGGAGGAGGTACACGATTCGAACAAGGTGGATTCGGATGTGCTGCTGCCCATTGCCTACCTGGCCAAAAGCTACGAGAAAGCCGGCCACCACGCCGACGGGCAGCCGATTTACGAGGTCAGCGTGACGGAAGGCGTGTGGGTGGAAAGTGAAAAATATCCCGGCAAGGAAGCCCGCTTGGTCATTATCCCCAGCCCCACGCGCATTGTCATGTCGGTGGGCCGGCACCGCGAGGAAGTGTGGACGCTGGAGGCTTGAAAAAACGGCCTCACCCCGGCCCTCTCCGAAGCTGAAAGCCACGACTTGGCGTGGGAGAGGGAGTAAAGAAAAACGGCAAAACAGTATCCCCGCTAAAGACGGGGCTTTCAGCTTTCAAAATGCCCAAACCTGCTTGTTTGTCCGCAAGCCGATTTCCGGTTCCGGTCTGACACGCAGTGTCTGACCTGCGTTGCGGCCTTCCAAGAATAGTATGTTTCAAAAAGGCCAAACCCGCCCGGTTTAAAAGCCCCTTCCTTCGGAGGGGGTTGGGGGAGGCCTCACATCCAGCCGGAAGCCGATGCCGTGCAGGTTCGCGATTTCCACATCCGGGTCTCTGTTCAGGTATTTGCGCAGCCGCGAGATGAACACATCCAGGCTGCGGCCCACAAAATAGTCGTCGCTGCCCCAGACTTGCCGCAATATTTCCTCGCGTTTCAGGGCTTGTCCGGCGTGCTGGCAAAGCATCCGCAACACATCGGCCTCCTTTTGGGTCAGCCTCTGGATGTGCGGCCCGCATTGCAGGGAAAGGTTCGGGTAACTGAAAGAATACGTACCAATCTGGTGCGTATCGGCTTGGCTGACCGCAAACTTGCTGCGGCGCACCAACGCCTCCACGCGCAGCACCAGCTCCTCAATGCTGAACGGCTTGGTCAGGTAGTCGTCCGCACCGAGCCGAAAACCCGTGATTTTGTCTTCCTTCATGGCTTTGGCCGTCAGGAAAATAATCGGCACGTGCGTGTTCTGCTCCCGGATTTCGCGTGCTAGCGTGAAACCGTCCTTTTTGGGCAGCATCACATCCAGCACGCACACATCGTAACGGATTTGGTTGAACACGTGCCAGCCTTTTTCGCCGTCATCGCACAGGGTCACCGAAAATCCCTCCATTTCCAAGTTGTCCTTGATGACAAACCCGAGGTTCACGTCGTCTTCAATCAACAGTACGGATGCTTTCATGATTTTCAGTCAACGGTCAATAGTCCACAGTCCACAACAAAACAGCAACCTACAAAATAGTATGTTTCAAAAACGCCAAACCCGGCTTTGAAGTTTGTCGTTTCCGTTGAAACACACCGGGTTTCGAGAACGTATTGTTTCGCGGCTTGAAAACGCTTCGCGTTTTGCGCAAGCTGAAGCGTGCGCTACCGCCATGCGCCAACCATGCTTACGCGCACAACAGCCAGAAACCGAAACTGCTGCCTTTGCCCAATTCGCTGGTTGCCTGCACGTTGCCACCGTGGGCCTTGACCACCGACTTCACGTAATTCAGGCCCAGGCCAAAGCCCTTCACATCGTGGACATTGCCCGTGGGAACGCGGTAGAACCGGTCGAACACCTGTTTCAGGTGCGCTGGTGCAATGCCGATGCCGTTGTCGGTAACGGTAACGTGCAGGCGGTTGTTTTCGTTGTGCGTTGTCAGGGTGATGTGTGGCGCGTGGCGGGTATATTTCAGCGCATTGTCGAGCAAATTAAACAGCACATTGACAAGGTGCAACTTGTCGCCTTGGGCCGTGTGTTGCGTGGCTTGCAGGTTCAGTTCCAAACGGCCCGATTTTTCGGCCAGCGCCAAGCCAAACGGCCCGGCCACCTGGCCGATGAGTTCGTGCAAGTCCAGTTTTTCGCGTTTCAGCTTCACTTCCTCGTTTTCCAGCGAAGCCATTTGCAGCACCCGTTCCACTTGCGCCCTGAGCCGGTTGGCCTCCTGCCCGATAATGGTGGCGTAGTTCAGCAGCCGTTCGGGAGCCTGGACAATCATCGGGTTTTTGAGCACTTCCGAGGAAATGGCAATTGTGGAAAGCGGCGTTTTGAATTCGTGCGTCATGTTGTTGATGAAATCCTGCTGGATTTCGGACAGCCGCTTCTGCCGCAGGATGATGAACGAAGTGTAGGCGAAAAACGAAATGACCAGCAGCAGCACACCCGACGAAAACAGCCAGAAACGCATCTGCCCGATCAGTGCCAGGTCTTTGTTCACAAACCGCACGCCGAAATAATAATTGTCACCGGGCACTTTCGGGAACGGCCGCGCCGCCATTTTCTCCTCCCGGCCAAACACGAAATAGTTGCCGTACACAATATCATTGCTGGCACAGTCGTAGATGATGTACTGGAAATCGGTGCGGATGCGGCTTTTTTCAAACTCGTTTTTCAGCAGCGTTTTCAGCAGTTGCTCGTCAATCACATCGTTGACCATGACCACGTAATCGTTGGCCGAGACCCGCCGGATGGCCACATTTGCCGGCAACGGATGCTGGTTGTAGCGCAAAACGGACTGCGCCACGCGCGTGAGCGACGTGCGCACGCTGCGGTCGAACTCGTTTTCGC
This sequence comes from Sphingobacteriales bacterium, assembly GCA_031424975.1. Taxonomy (GTDB): domain Bacteria; phylum Bacteroidota; class Bacteroidia; order Cytophagales; family 172606-1; genus Xanthocytophaga. The sequence continues at coordinate 17,418 of JANPIL010000162.1, read as the reverse complement.
GGATGGTGAATGCCTGCCGGAACCAAAATACCTGCACCACCACAATGCCGAACACCGACAGCGTGGCAAGGATGATGACCAACCGGAATGTGCTGCGTTTCATGAGAATCAAGGAAAAAGCCCCGGCCCCGGAGGGGGGAAGCCCCACCCCGGCCCTCCCCGAAGCTGAAAGCCACGACTTGGCGTGGGAGAGGGAGTAAAAAAAATAGTATCTTTCAAAAACGCCAAACCCCGTTGTCCGAAAGCCATTTGTTTCGTAGGGAGTTTGTTCAGGAGTTGAAATTAGGCAAATCGTTGACGAAGCGAACGGCTTTAACAAATCCTTAACAAAGTTTAGGGAATCATTGGCAAGCCGCTTGGTGTTTTAACGTTACTTTTGCATCAGTCGATTATCGAAATTACCCGATTCACTTTCGTTTCACCCAAAAACAATTCCAGCATCATGAAAAAAATCCTGTTTGCCTTCGCCTTCACTTTTGCCGCTTCGGCAGTGACTTTTGCCCAGACTCCGGTTAAGAAAACCGCCAACGCCGCCACGGCTTCCGCAAAAGCGAAAACCGCCAGCTTCAAGTGGGACAAGACCACCCACGATTTCGGTACGATTCCGCAGGCCAAGCCCACCACGGCCGAGTTTAAATTTACCAACAACGGCAGCGCGCCGCTGATCATTGCCGCTGCCCAAGGCTCTTGCGGCTGCACCGTGGCCGACTATACCAAAGAGCCTATTGCGCCGGGCAAATCGGGCTTTGTAAAAGCCACCTTCAATGCCGCCAACCCCGGCCCGTTCACCAAAACCGTTACCGTAAGTTCCAATGCAGGAACCGCGCCGGTGGTGCTCAACATCAAGGGCGAGGTGAAAGCCAAAGACAACACGGCGGCCAACCAATAAGAAGTGGCAGGCCAGCACGGCAAAACCAAGTTTACAGCCGGTACAGCAACACGCTGCACCGGCTGTTTTATTTTCCGCGATTTGTCATTAGTATTGGGAAAATTGGAACAAAGATTGCGGGAGAGCCAAAGATGTTCCAACCACTTAATCTGATAATTTCCCATGCGGGTTTCGCCTTTTTTTCTGATACTGTTTTGCTGCCTGCCAGCCACTTTCCTGCACGCCCAAAGCACCGCCGATTTGCTGAAATCGGGCAACGACAAAATCCAGAAAGCCGATTACCGGGGAGCCATCCGCGATTTCAGCCAAGTGCTCATGGTTGATTCGCGCATCCACGAAGCGTGGGAAGGCCGCGCCACGGCCAAAATCAAGGCCGGAAACTTGGCCGGTGCCTACGAAGACGTGAACCAGTCGCTGGCCCTGAGCCGCACCCGCCACCAGTCGTACGGCATCCGGGGACTGATCCGCAGCGAATCGGGCGACTTGGAAGGCGGCATGACCGACCTTGACCGCGCCATTGCCTTGGAGCCCAACTATGCCGAGGGCTTTTACTACCGGGGAGCCATCAAACAGGCCACCGGCGATTCCAAGGGTGCGATTGCCGACCTTGAACGCGCCATTGAGGCAAAACCCGACTTTGCCCAAGCCTACACCGACTTGGTGAACCTGCTGCTGGCGCGTGACCAAACCGACCTGGCCGCCAAATACTTGGACAAAGCCATTGCCCTGAATCCCAGACAAAAGGAGAACCACGCCACGCGCGGCATGATGGGGCTGCGCAAAAAGGATTTTGTGGCCGCTGAAAAGGATTTTTCGCGCGTAATCCAACTTGACTCCGCGGATGCCGATGCGTACATGAGGCGCGGCACCGCCCGCAAGGAACAGCAGCAATACGAACAAGCCTTGCAGGACTTGGACAAGGCCATCCGGCTCAAAAGCGACTTGGAACCGGCGTATTACGAGCGGGGAACCGTCAGGAACCTGCTCGGCAACTATAAGGAAGCCCTTGCCGACTATGGCCAAGTGTTGCGCCTGAACCCGAGCAATGCCAATGTGCATTACGATGCGGGCGTGGCCGCGCTGAACCTGCGGGATTTCAAGGCTGCCGAACAGTATTTTTCAACCGCGCTGATGTACCGCTCCACTGATGCCGAGGCGTTGTATTACCGGGGTTTTTCGCGTAGCCGCACGGACAATAAAAAAGGGGCCGAATCCGATTTTTCTCGGGCCATCCAGTCCGGCTACAAGAATCCGCAGGTTTACCGGGAACGGGCACTGATGCGCATGGAACTGAACCGCTACGCCGATGCCGCCAGCGACTGGAGCCAACTGCTCGACAAGGAACCGCAAAATGCGGTTGCGCATTATTTTCGCGGCCTCTGTTATTTCCAGCAGTTGCAATACGACCAAGCCATTGCCTCGTACAACGAGGCCATTAAACTGAATCCGGTGTATGAAAATGCGCTGTTTGACCGTGCCGCCGCCAAAGCCAACAAAAAAGACTACCCCGGCTCGCTGGAAGATTACACTAAAGTATTGGAAATCAACCCGCAATCGGGCAGGGCGTATTACAGCCGGGGACGGGTACGTATCGGCAACAAAGACCGCGAAGGCGGCTGCCCGGACATCAAAAAGGCGTTGGAACTGCAATTCAAGCCCGACGAAAATGAACTGCGCAAACTCGGTTGCGGCGGTTGAGGTAGGAGTGGAAAAAATAGTATCTTTTGAAACGCCCAAACCCGCCCCGGCCTTTCGGGGATTGGCTTGTACGTTGGAAATCGTTAAATTTGTCTGAACCCTTTTCTGAATTACTTACCGAAATGCCATGCAACTGACACTCAACATTGACGACCGGAAGGTGTCTTTCTTTCTGGAGTTACTGCAAAATTTCGATTTTGTCTCGGTGGACAAAACCTTGTCGGAAGATGAACTTGACGACTTGCATTGTGAAAAACTGTACCGAGAAGCCACCCGCGAACCGCTGGAAACGGTTTCGTGGCAAGAAGTGAAGCAGCAATTGAATGGTAAGTCCGCAAAATAGTATCTTTCCAAAAGCCCCAACCTACTTGGTCGTTACGTTAGGGCATCTGTTGTAAGCCATTTCAGAAGAAGACAGCGAGACAAAAGAAAATCCGTGGACATAACAGAAGACATGAACAAATCGGCATTTGGCGACTTGATAATTTATCGCTTGACTTGAACGACTATTTACTGAACCAGCGTGACAGATATTATGCAAAAATCAGCGTGCATCCTTGGAGCGGAATTTCATTGACAAACAGTGCGACACCAGAACCGACAGGGAAGACCAAACAAAAAATACTCAACGGACTACTTGACATTTATGAAGACTGGAAAAACCAACTTGACAAACTGGAACAACCATATTATTTAAAGGTTTGGCTTTTTGAGCCACGCTTTTCTCAATCTCAAGTTGTGTGCTATTGGCGAACGGATTAACTATTACGAAAACTTATTTTACAAACTTGATACAGGTAAAACGATACAACTCAACAATTACGGTAGCCTGAAAACAAACCTTTCCAAGTTGAATTGGGAATATTATTTAGACGAAGACGAATATCACAATACAGAAGTTGGCGAACCGGAAATTTATGCTTCAAGACAGGACTATGAAGAAACAAAAAAATGGTTTGACAAACTTTTACAAAAGCCACATCGGACACACAAGTTTGAAGAGCCAATTGGCGACATAATAGAATCATATTCATTTAAACGTGGCGGCATGTGGCTTGGTGGACAGAAGTAAAAACGGCTTGTGACAGCACATTTGCTATAGGCGGGGTTTCGGGTTTTGCGGACAGTCTTGTGGTTACGGAAAGTCCAGTTCTCCGTATCAGCTTTTGTGCTGAAAATTCCACCCATCACAAACCCCTGAAGTGTTTGCGGAAACGACAGCCTTTTGGCTTCCCGGCCAAATGCCAAAATATCCGGGTTCTGTGATATTTTAAAATAGTATTCCGCAAAAACGCAAAACTCCCGCCCGGTTTTTTGGTGCGTCCCCGAAAGAATCGTTACTTCCGGTTTTCAACCGCAAAACTGAAAGGCCGGGATGAACCTTGAAAAAGCCTTGGCTATCGCCACCGATGCGCACCGCCACCAAACGGACCGGTACGGTGCGCCCTATATGCTACACGTGATGCGCGTGATGATGCGCGGTAAAAACGACGATGAACGCATGGCCGGGTTGCTGCACGATGTGGTGGAAGACACGCCGCTCACGCTCGATGATTTGCGCCGCGAGGGTTTTGCCGAGCCGATACTGGCGGCGGTAAACTGCCTGACCCGCCCAGAAACCGAACCGTACGAGGATTTTATTGAACGCATCAAAACCAACGGCTTGGCTATCCGAGTGAAAATCAATGACTTGGAAGACAATCTGGATATGCGCCGCCTGCCCGGAGTCACCGCAGAAGACCTGCCGCGCCTGAACAAATACCTCAAGGCATACCATGAACTGGTCGGGCTGATTTGATTGGATTCCGTGGCTCGTGTCTGCACGAGCCGCTTGCCCGGCCAGTAACCAAGGGGTTTGGCACTTTGAAAACATACTATTTTGACCATGGGCGAAAACAAATCCGTGACGCGCGAAGCCGAACACATCCTGAAAAAATGGAAAACCCTGCGTTCGGAAATGGTGTTTGACCACCGCTGGTACAAAGTGCGGCGCGACGAAGTGCAACTGCCCGATGGCCGCATCCTCGACGATTATTTCATCAGTGTGCGCCCCGAAGTGGCGTTGGTGTTCCCGATAACATCTGATGGACAGGTAGTTATGGTGCGCCAGTACAAGCACGGGGCCGGCGAGGTTTTACTGGAACTACCCGGCGGCATCATTGACCCCGATGATGCATCAGCCGAGGTGGCCGCCCTGCGCGAACTGCGTGAGGAAACCGGCTACACCAGCCAAAAACTCACCAAGCTGGCAACGCTCCACGACGACCCGACCAAAAACAACAACCGCTTCCACTTGTTTCTTGCCGAAGACGCTTACGTGGCGGGCGGCCAGAAACTGGACCACACGGAGGATATTGCCATTGAAAAAATTCCGGTTGGCGAACTGAAATCCAAGGTTCTCAACGGCGAGATAAAAGTGGCCAACTCGCTGGCAATCATATTTTTGGCCTTGGAAAAATTGAACCAAAACCCAAATCCAAACCTCACAGGTTTTTAAAGCCTGTGAGGTTTGAGGTTTTTGAAAGCTGAAAGCCCCGTCTTTAGCGGGGATACTATTTTGCCATCCAAACCGGCCCGACGTGACTTTTGCCGACAAAGCCGTTTTTTATTTTCTCGGATTGCAGCCACCTTCGCAGCCGCTGCCCGGCTTGGTGGAAACCATGAATCCGTACCAGTCGGTTGACGTACAGTCGGTTGTGCGCGGTTTCTACCGCAGGTTTTTCGACGACAACGAGCCACGGACATTGGTGCTGGGCATTAATCCGGGGCGGCTGGGCGGCGGGACAACCGGAATTTCGTTTACCGATCCGGTGAATTTGCAAAACCACTGCGGCATTGCGCACCAAATGGCTCCCAAAACCGAATTGTCGAGCCGGTTCGTGTACCGATGCATCGAGGCGTTTGGTGGCGCGGAAAAGTTTTTCGCGCGGTTTCATTTGGGTGCGCTGTATCCGCTGGCGTTGGTGAAAGACGGCAAAAATTACAATTACTACGACAATGCGGAGGTGTACGCGGCGTTGAAACCCGAAATCATGGACTCGTTGCGACGGCAGGCGGGTTTGGGCTCGAAAAAAGATACTATTTGCCTCGGACAAAAAAACCATGCGTACTTGACATCGCTGAACCACGAAATGCGGCTTTTTGACAAGATACACGTGCTTGACCATCCGCGATTCATCATGCAATACCGAAGCCGGCAAGTGGACGAATATGTGGACAAATACCTGGACGCATTTGCGGCTTGCCTGTGAGCCATCCGGTACACATCCGCCAATGAGTAAATCGGAAAATGAGTAAATGTGTAAATGTGTAAATAAATAGCTGGCAACCAGTATTCTGTGGCTGACTACCCCCGGTCTGTGGCACACAGACCGGCAGTGCGGAAATTACGTTCGGTGTGCCACAGACCTCGGTTTTTTTAATCCGGATTGTTTTTAGGCGAGCACATATCCGCCAAAACCTTGACCATACATTTGCAATGAACATGAGCGAAAATCCGGAGAAGGAACGCGTGCAGCGCACCCCCGCCAACGACGGCTGGAAAAAATGGGGCCCGTACCTGTCTGAACGCCAGTGGGGTACGGTGCGCGAGGACTACAGTGCCGACGGCATGGCTTGGACGTATTTCACGTATGAGCACGCCATCAGCCGTACCTACCGCTGGGGCGAGGATGGCATTGGCGGCCTGTCAGACACGAAGCAGCGCATTTGCTTTGCGTGGGCATTCTGGAACGGCAACGACCCGTTTCTCAAGGAGCGGCTCTTTGGCGTGTCCAATCCGCAGGGCAACCACGGCGAGGATGTCAAGGAGCAGTATTACTACCTTGAAAACACGCCCACGCACTCGTACATGAAAATGCTGTACAAATATCCGCAGCAGGCATTCCCGTACGCAAAACTGCTGGAACAAAATGCCCGGCGCACCCGCGAGGAGCCGGAATTTGAACTGATGGATACGGGCATTTTCAACAATGACGAATATTTTGACATTTCCATTGAATACGCCAAAGCCTCGGAAGAGGACATCCTGATCCAAGTCACGGTATCCAACCGGGCCGACCAAAAAGCCCGGCTTGATGTGCTGCCCACGCTTTGGTTCCGCAATGTCTGGTATTGGGGCAACGACGAGCAGGCCGCCGTGCCCAATGTGGCTGCCACGGGCCGCGATTATCTGGTGGCCGAACACGCGGAGGTGGGAAAATACTATCTTTTCTACGAGCCAAACCCCGTGCCGCCCCAGCCGCTGTTTTGCGAGAACGAAACCAACCGCCAGAAAATGTTCGGCCAGCCCAACAAGCGGCCTTATCCCAAAGACGGCATCAACGACCATGTGGTTTCAGGCGGCCAAGGCCAATACGTGAATCCGCAGAAAACCGGAACCAAAGCCGCGCTGCACTACACGCTGGAGTTTGCGCCAAAACAGGAAATCCGGTTGCGCTTCCGGTTCAGCAACCGCTACCTGGAAACGCCTTTCGTCAATTTCGACCCGCTTTTCCAGACGCGGCAAGCCGAGGCCGACACCTTTTATGCCGACTTGCAGCAGCACGTCCGCACGCCCGACCTGCGCCAAATACAGCGGCAGGCGTATGCGGGTATGCTGTGGAACAAGCAGTTTTTTAATTTCAACGTGGATCAGTGGCTCAAAGGCGACCCGGCTTCTGGGCCGCCGCCCACCAGCCGCCTGTATGGGCGCAATGCGGGCTGGCGGCATTTGCATAATTCCAACATCATTTCCATGCCCGACAAATGGGAATACCCGTGGTACGCGGCCTGGGATTTGGCGTTTCACTGCGTGCCGCTGGCCCGGCTCGACCCGGCGTTTGCCAAGCGGCAGCTCATCCTGTTCCTGCGCGAATATTATATGCATCCCAACGGCCAGATTCCGGCCTACGAATGGAATTTATCAGACGTGAACCCGCCCGTCCACGCGTGGGGAACCTGGAAAGTGTACGAGATTGACAAGGAAATGAACGGCGGCCACGGCGACCGGCAGTTTCTGGCCACGGTTTTCCACAAGCTGCTCATGAATTTCACGTGGTGGGTAAACCAGAAAGACCGCGAGGGCAACAACCTGTTTGAAGGCGGGTTTTTGGGGCTGGACAATATCGGCGTGTTTGACCGTAGCCACCCGCTGCCCAACGGCGCGTACATAGAGCAGGCCGACGGCAGCAGTTGGATGGCCATGTACAGCCTGAATATGCTGCGCATCGCGCTGGAACTGTCCGAATCGGACCCGAGCTACCAGGAAATGGCTTCCAAGTTTTTCGAGCATTTCCTGTTCATCTCCATGGCCATGCGCAACCTTAGCGACGAAGGCATTGACCTGTGGGATGCGGAGGACGAGTTTTACTACGATATGCTCCATATGCCCGAACACAACCAAAGCACGCTGCTGAAAGTCAGGTCGTTGGTCGGGCTGATTCCGATGTTTGCCGTGGAAGTGCTGACTCCGGAAATGATTGCCAAACTGCCCGATTTCACGCGGCGGCTGGAATGGGTGCTTAAAAACCGGCCCGACCTGGCGCGGCTCATTTCGCGGTGGCACGAGGCCGGGCGGGGCGAAAGCCGGATGCTGGCCTTGGTGCGCATCCACCGCCTCAAACGCACGCTGAAGCGGATGCTCGACGAATCGGAATTCCTGTCGGACTACGGCATCCGGTCGGCTTCCAAACACCATCTCGAACATCCGTTTGTGATGCACCTGAACGGTATGGAAAACCGCGTGCAATACCTGCCCGGCGAGTCGGATTCGGGAATGTTCGGCGGCAATTCCAACTGGCGCGGCCCGGTCTGGTTCCCGGTCAATTACCTGATCATCGAGTCGCTGCTGAAATACTACGAATACTACGGCGATGAGATGACCGTGGAATACCCCACAAACTCGGGCAGCTACCTGAACCTCAAGCAAGTGGCCGATGAGCTGACCGCCCGCCTGCTCCGCATTTTTGAAGTGGATGAAGCTGGCGAACGTCCGCTGCACGGCGGCAATGCCAAACACAACCAGGATCCGCATTTCAAGGATCACATCCTGTTCTACGAGTATTTCCACGGCGACAACGGGCGGGGCATGGGAGCCAGCCACCAAACCGGCTGGACCGGCCTTGTCACCGACCTAATAGACCGTCACGAAATTGCGCAGGCGCAGAAGCAGCAAATCGCCGTTGCGGATGCGTTTTTGAAATAATCGGACTGATGAAACTTTTGAAAAGAGTATCTTTCAAAAAAGGCCCAAACCCGTTGTTCATTTTCAGGCAATTCATCAGGCCGGTAATACAAAAGTGAAGAGATCCGCAGGACTGCTCAACTTTTATTGAAGAAAGCAATTCATTACAAGCATGAACAGTAATACTCTGGCAATTTGCTTGGCTACAACATTTTCGGTTTTTCTTCTGTCAGAATGGAAGCCCTACGTTTTTCTTGAAAATCAAACAGAATGCTTCATCAGCTTGTCCATATAGTTTTTCGTAGCTGTCCAAATTATTTATGTATTCATTCAATTTTTTATTTGTTAGTGTCGTATTCTCCTGTAAATCGGAAATTTTGAAGGGGAATTGACTATTGTTTGGATTCGGTGTGTGCAAAAACAATGCGTCACTGTAACTGGCAAAGTCAAGCAAAATTGCATATAACTGATAGTCTAATTTTAGTCTTTTTGTCTTGCTGGTAAGTAATTCAAAATGCCTAAATAATTTATCCAAATGCGGTTTTCTCCTTTTGAAACTATTATTTCCATAACCTTTCCAGTCGAAATGCAAATGCCAATTGTCAAACCAAGTGTTTGGGTCGTCTAAATTTAACCAAGTCGCTTCGCCAAGGTCATTTTCTATTTCAAGGTTTTTATAGTAACGTCTCAGTCCTCTATGTTTTCTGGATCCTTTCATTTTGTTGTGATGTCGTTTAAAAATTGGCTACCGATTTCCAAATGTATGCACTTTCCAAAGCAAACAGTGCGTCATTCCGACGAAGGCTGAGCGAATTGATGCACCGGAAAAGACCTTGAGCAGGCGGGTTTGGGCTTTCGGAAAGATACTATTTTGGCGGCACTCAAAACAGCCACACCTTTTGCAACAACACCAGCGCAATGCCTGCTACAGCTCCCGAAAGCACCAGATTCCAGTCGCGGCGGCTAACGTTGAAAAACCGCGCAAACACGTAGGCAAGCGTCACAAAAATGCCCACAACCAGCAATTGCCCCAGCTCCAAGCCGATATTGAAAGCCAGTAGCGGCTGGAAAATGCTGCCTTCGCGCCCCAGCAAACTCCGCAGGTAATTGGAAAAGCCCAGCCCGTGAACCAAGCCGAAAACCATTGCAAACACGTAGCGCAGGTATTGCGGACGCGCCGGTTTTGCCGTTGGCTTTAAAGTTTTTGCCAGGGGTTTCGGATATTTCTGGAAAAGGTTGGCGATGGCCGTCATGAAAATCGTGACCGGAATCAGGAACTCCACCACATCGGCGCGGTAACTGAACCATTGCAACGTGGCCAAGGCCAGCGTGATGGAGTGCCCGATGGTGAAGGCGGTTACCAGCACCAGAATGCGCCGCCAATCCGGTAGCTGGTACACGGCGCACAGCGCAACGATGAACAGGATGTGGTCGTAGGCGTTGGCATCGGTGATGTGGTCAAAACCGAGGCGGAGGAAGGCTTGGAATTGGGTCATGTGTGGAATGCCGGCTCATGGCCGTTGCTGGCTACGCTTCGGTGAGGCGGCTTTTTGCGCCCCAAAAGGTACAATTAAATCGCGTTTTTTGTTACATGGTCAGGAAAAAGCGCATAACAGGCTGCCTTTCGGGGTTGCGGCGGTTGCATTTGTCGCGGAGTGTCGGAAATTTGCTTTCCTTTGTTTAACCCCTGATTTTCAAAGTCTTGGAAACAGGAAACGCAGAGGTTGGCGGCCGATTTTTACCCCGGCGGCAAAATGGACGGCAGCGATTTCCTGTGTGCGGTAATGACCTGATGAATATGAAAAAACACCTTTCCTGCGTACTGGCAATCGGCCTGCTTTGTTCCGCCCACGCGTATGCCGACCGCGTGAAAGCCGCGTTGGGGAAACTGAAAAAGAACCAGCCGCACGAGGCCCGCATCCGTCTGGACAAGGCATTGCGCAAAAACCCGGACAATGCCGGTGCCCGGTACGTGTACGCCCTGTATTTCTTGCAACGGTATGCATCGGCAACCGCGCCGTTGAACGCCTCACTCCAGGCAGACGGTGGCGCGGCCGTTGGCAGCTTTGCCCGGCACCAGGCCGTCTCGGGTGCGTTGGCGGCCGGTAAAAATAGTATCCCTGCTAAAGACGGGGCTTTCAGCTTTCCGAGGGCCGAAACCTGCCTCGATTCGGCATACGCGCACATTCTAGCGGCGGCGGCAGATTATCCGCAATCCGAGCGGGCGGCTTTGAAACGCTGGCAACGCTGGGGCATTGACTCGGCGGCCATCCAGTCGCAAAAGGTTTTGATTGACAGCTTGGCCTTTGCGGAAGCTTTGCTCAAACACACAGTGGCGGCTTACCAGTCGTTCACGGTACGGTTCCCGACGGCGGCACAAAAAAATCCGGCCATTGAAAACCGCAATGCACTGGCTTTCAACGAAGCGGCCCGCATCAACACCTACAAAAGCTACAAGCATTTCCTGGAAACCTACCCCGATGCCCGCCAAGCCCGCGAAGCCGAGGAACTCTACGAACTGCTGCTGTTCGAGTTCATGACGCAAGATGATGACTTGGCGGTGTACGGCAGGTTTTTGGAGATATACCCGCAAAGCACGTATGCCAAGGAAGCTGAACGGCGCATTTACGAGCTGTCCACGATGGCGCACAGCCGCCAAGCCTACAGCGATTTCATTGGCAGCTATCCGCGCAATCCGTTCGTTTCGCAGGCGTGGCACTGGATATATTCGCTTTACCGGCAGGAAGGAAATCCGGCAGAAAATTTTTTGGAGAAATATCCCGATTTCTTCGATAAAAATTACATCCGCAAACACATCGAGACCGAAACGCTCGCTTACTTTCCGGTGTATGACCAAGCCAAAAATCGCTATGGCTTCACCGATGCCAACGGCACGCTGCAAGTGGAAGCCATCTACGACTCGGTGGCCGCCAATTATTTCTGCGATGGCGTGCAGCAAAATAGTATCCTGGTATATCGCCAAACCCAACTTGGCGCGATTGACAAGGCGGGCCGCGAGATTACGGGTTTCGGCTGCGAATCAATAGAAAGGCTGGAAGGCGACCTGCTGCTGGTGAAAAAAGACGGCAAGGCGGGCGTGTGGCACACAGCCGGTTTTGCGGTGCTGCCCGCACAATACGACTCCATTGCGGTACTCAATGGGTCTTTTCTGCTCGTCAAGCAGGAATCGGGTTACGGTTTGGCCAACTTTTTCGGTGGCGAGGTTACGAACGCCGAATTTCAGGAAATCAAGAACCTCGAAGACGGGCTGCTGGCTTTGCGGCGCAACAACCGGTTTGCGCTGGTACAGAGTGCCGATTTGCTGCGCAAACAAAAGCCCGCCCTGCAATTTCTCTACGACGACGTGGAATGGATTAAAAAAGATGCGCTGCAAGTAAAAATAGGCGGCTACATGGGCGTTGTCAATCCGCAGTTGCAAACCATTGTCACGCCTTCCGAAGCGCAAATCAGGGCCTTGCCCGTGGGTTGGGAAACCCAGGAGGGCGGCTACCGCAAACTGATTGATGCCAAAGGCAGACTCTTGGCCGACAGCCTGGACCAGATTGCGGCCAACAATTCCTTTTATGCCGTGCGCCGCCACGACAAATGGGCAATCTGGAAAAATAGCATTTCGCCGCGCCTCAAATTCGACTACGACACCGCCATGCTGCTGGGGCAGGAGGGTTTCGCCATTCTGAAAGGTACTATTTTCTACGCCTTCTTTGCGCCTGATGTTTTCCTGAAAGTGGGCAACTACCGGAAAATAAGCCTGTTGCGGTTGGACGACCAGTCCGCCCGGTTCTGGCTGCTGGTGGAAAACGATTCGGGCAGGCAGGGATTGCTTTCGCAGCGCGGACAACTGGTGCTGCCCGCCAAATACGACAAGATTACGGTCTGGACTCCCGACCTGATTGCCGTGCAGCAGAACGGCAAAACCGGCGTGGTGGATGGCAACGGCAAAACCGTGCTGCCGCTGGCGTACAATGCGCTGGACTACAAGCAAGGCTTCATCAGCACGCTCAAGAACGGCAAATTCGGCTTGCTGCACCTGTCGCGCGAGATTGAGATTGCGCCGCAATACGAGAAACTCGTGCGTCCGTACGCCGAAAATTCGCTGCTGTTCGTGGCCGCCAAAAACGGCAGGTACGGCTTGGTCACCGCCGACAATACCCCCGCATCGGAATTTGTGTTCGACGAAATCAGGTATTGGCAGTTTGGCGTGGCCTTGGTGCGCCAGAATGAGACTTGGAGCCTGTATGATATTGCCAGCCGCAAGGCCAAGCAGCCGATGGCCGATGTCAAATACATCCGCGAAGACGACAAGGAGATTATTGTCAGGATGTACGCCAACAAGCAATACGGCGTGCTGAGCAATACGCGCGGTGTAGTTGTGGAAGCCGAATACGACGACTTGCGCAATGTCGGCACGGTTGAAATCCCGTTTTACCTCGCCGAAAAGCACATGGCCGATGCCGACCTGTACGCCGTGTTTTACATGGATCGCAACGGCAAGAAAGTCCGCAAGCAACTCTTCGACGAGCAACGCTACGAACGCATGGTGTGCGAATAGCTGGTAGTCCGCGGCGGTAGCGGGACTTTCCAAGTCCAGTGGTTTGGGGTTTCCGGAAGATACTATTTTGCGTTGGGTTCACGCGAGGCCGCTTGAGCTGGCTTTTGGCTGTTCGTGTATTTTTTTTACCTTTATCTACACGAAAACCAATTGACTGCTCATGAAACTGCAATATGTCTCTGACCGGAAAGGCAGGAAAACGGCTGTCATACTGCCTATTAAGGAGTACCAAAAAATGCAGCAGGAACTCGATGACCTGCATTGCACCGTTTTGTATGACCAGGCGATGGCGCAGATTGAAACCGGAGGCAGTGACCCCCTGCCGCTGCTGCAAGCCATCCGGGAGATGGATGCAAACCGTGAAAAACCGGATTTGTAGATGTATCAGGTCTTAGTTGAGAAGCCGGCGCGCAAATAACTGGAAAAACTGCCGCCGCAAATCTACGAAATGCTTGTTGCCGCCTTGTCCGACAATTCCCGCCCTTCAGGCTGCAAAAAACTGACGGGCCGCAACGCCTACCGCCTACGGGTGGGCGACTACCGAATCATCTATACCATTGACGATGGCCGGTTGGTGGTGATTGTGCTGGAAGTCGGGCATCGCAAACATATCTATGAATGACCCAACCATTCAACCCGCTTGGTGTTCCGTTGTCTGAACTTTGGCCACAGGCGGGTTTGGGGTTTTAAAAAGATACTGTTCTACATCGGGTTCAAGCGTCCTCGCTTGAACCCGCCTTTTGTGAACCCTTGAATGGGTTTTTTCTCCCCTTCCGGGGCTGGGGGCTTTCCAGCCAAAACCGTTACCTTTGCCGCGTGGTTTTCCGGGTTGCCTCTCCGGCAATGGAAAACCGGAACCGAACCCCAAACACTCCGGACGTGGTAAAGATAGGCAGATACAATACGCTCAAAGTTGTCAAGATAGTTGATTTCGGCCTTTATCTGGACGGTGGCCGCGATGGCGAAATCCTGATGCCCAGCCGCTATGTGCCCGAAGGCAGCCAGCCCGAAGACCGCATCGAGGCTTTTGTGTATCTGGATTCGGAAGACCGCTTCATTGCCACCACCGAGAAGCCGTTGGCGCAGGTCGGCGAGTTTGCGTATTTGCGGGTGGTGTCGGTCAATGCCACCGGCGCGTTTCTGGGTTGGGGGCTGATGAAGGATTTGCTGGTGCCTTTCCGCGAGCAGAAAACGCGCATGGTCGAAGGGAAATCGTACGTGGTACACGTGTACGAGGATCAGGAAACGCGCCGCATTGCCGCTTCGGCCAAAATCGAGCGGTTTCTGGACTTGACCGTGCCGGAGTTTGATGCGGGTGAGCAGGTTGACCTGTTGGTTTTCCAGCAGACCGAATTAGGCTACAAGGCCATCATCAACCATGAATTTACGGGTCTGCTCTACGAAAACGAGGTTTTCCAGCGGCTGCCGGTGGGGCGGCGCACCGTGGGCTACGTGAAGCAGGTGCGCGAGGATTACCGGATTGACCTGACGCTGCACCAGCCCGGTTTTGAAAAGGTGGAGGGCATTGCCGAAATCATTTTCAACAAGCTCAAAATGGCGGGCGGTTTTTTGCCACTCACCGACAAAAGCCCCGCCGAAACGATTTACGATACGTTTGGCATCAGCAAGAAAACGTACAAGAAAGCCGTGGGCGACTTGTACAAAAAGCGGCTCATTGCCATGGATGCGGATGGCATCAGAATGCTTTGATTGTACTTATGTGACAAGCCATTGGCGCAAACGTGACGCTTGCGTGTAAAGCCGGGATTTACGAAATATCACCCTCAAAAGCGCGGACTTTCGTAAATACAGATGTTATAAGGCATTTTAGGACGACACCCAACCGACAACGACAAACATTGACAATATGAATAAATTGAAATTCACCAAGGACGAAGGGTCGGAATTCTATAAAGAACTGAACGAAAAAATCGAGCAGCACTTTGCCAACAAAGGAATTCATAAGACAGGCAACAAGACAATGATTTTTAAAATCGTACTTTACTTTAGCCTTGACATTTTGTTTTATGGACTTATGGTTACAAGCACAACGACAATTGGTTTTTATACATTTTACTTACTAATGGGGCTTTCCGTTTTGTTGACAGCATTTAACATTTCACACGATGCAGCACACGGTGTTGCAGTGAAAAGTAAATTTTGGAATAAATTATTATTCTCACTTAGCTTTAATCTTCAAGGAAACAACGCTTACGTTTGGGGAAAGAATCACAATGAATCACATCATTTATATACCAACATTGAAGGTAGCGACATTGATGTATTAAACAATCCGCTTTTCCGAATGACGGACAACCAACCATTGAAATGGTTTCATAAATACCAATTTATTTACGCTCCTTTTCTTTACTTGTTATATTCCATGAATTGGTTTTTCTTCAGAGAAACTTTAATGCTTATCAATTATTCAAGCCGAACCATCAAAATAGAGATTCCAAGAAATGAAGTAATTAAACTAATCATTTATAAACTTCTTTACATTGGATATATGATTGTTATTCCAATTTGTTTTTTACCATTTGGCTGGACAACAGTTTTATTGGCTTTTGTGCTTAATCATTTTCTCGTTTCGCTAATATTTGTAGGCGTTTTGGGCGTTTCACACTTATCTGACTTTGTAGAACATCCAGTTCCAGACAAGGAAAATAAACTAAATATGAGTTGGCCCAAACTGCAAATGTGTACATCCGTGGACTATAATGCGGATAGCACATTTTTCAACTGGACTTTAGGCGGTTTCAATGCCCATGCTTTACATCATCTATTGCCAAACATTTGCCACGTTCACTATATTGACATATTGCCGATGTTTAAAGAACTTTCTCAAAAGCACGGCTTGACCTATATGGAAATGCCTTACAGAAAATCCCTTGTATCACATTTTAGGTTTCTAAAAGGAATGGGACAATACCAGCAATTTAAACCTATTCCATTTGAGAGATAGACATATTCATATTCCTCAAGACAGCGAATTGCTAAAAACCATTTACAGACAAGTGGAAGAGCAACTCAACGTTAAAACAAGCAACTTTACTCTAAAAATATGGGCGAAGTTTGTTTTCTATTTTTCGTCTACTGCTTTAAGTTTCTCAACACTTTTTATTGTCAGCATCCCAGTTGTTTTTATTTCGTGTTTCATTTTATATGGTTTCATATCGTTACTTTTTGCTTTTAACTTTTCTCACGACTTTTCACATAACACAATATTCAAAAGCAAAAAAGCCAACAATCTTTGTTTTATTTTTATCTACACAATTGTTGGTGCACACGCAGAAGCTTGGAAACAAAGACATATAAACTCACATCATTACGCACCCAATGTGGAAGACTACGATTCTGACTTGAAAATTTCAAAACTCATTCGTGTAATCCCGAATAGCAAACATTTTTGGTATCATCGCCACCAACACATTTACGCACCATTTGCCTACACAACGTATTCTCTATTTTGGGTATTCATCAAAGACTTTGTAATTCTGTTTTCAAATGACGAATACATAGAAAAAAAAGGCTTTAAATATCATCTTTCATTCTGGACACAAAAAGCGTCCTATCTGACTTTTATACTTGCCTTACCATTGCTTTTTTCACAGCAAGCTTGGTATATTGTTTTGACAGGTTTTTTATTAATGCACCTTTCGCAATCATTGTTTTTGCTGTTCACATTCTTTATGACACATCACGTTGAGCAGACAGAATATCCGACAACAGACAAAAATGGTTTCATAAAAACATCGTGGCTTATGAACCAAATTAAAAGTTCAAACGATATGCACCCATTTAGCGAAACAGCTAATTTTATTCTTGGTGGTTTTAACAATCACATTGCCCACCATTTATTTCCACATTATCACCACATTCATTATCCAAGACTTAATAAAATATTGTACGACATTTTATTGCAACACAACATCAAACCAAATCAGACAACTTATTGGGGTGGAATTACTTCACACCTGCGACTACTAAAACGAATGAGCTAGGCGGACGATAGAAAAAACGGCTTATAACAGCAGCTACAAGAAATCGGCGGTTCAGTGGTTAAATGAAGCTTTATGCTTCGTATCAAGTTCAGTG
>JANPIL010000161.1:0-14801 GCA_031424975.1 Sphingobacteriales bacterium | reverse complement strand
CACGGATACTATTTCGGGCGGCTCCGTTGCCGGTTCGGCCAGATGGAAAAGCAATTCTTTCACCTCGTTTTCCACGGCCACCACATACACCCGCCGGACATTTTCCAACTGGCGCACTGCCAAGTCAATATCCAGCATCGGCGAGGCTTTGAGCAGTACGTTCCGGGTTTTCCGAAATAGTATCTTTTGCAAAGCCAAAACCTCCGGCTCGCACTCCTGCAACCCCACCACTTTGCCACCCGCCGCGCCACGCCGCGCCGGGTCGAGGTAAATCCAGTCGGCTTTGCCCGTGTACTGCAGCAGCCACTGCACCGAATCGGCGGCCACGCACTGCACATTGGCCACACCCAGTTGCGCCAAGTTATGTGCCGTAATTTCTTGCAAGTCAGCGTTTCGCTCCAAATAGACCACTTCACGGAAACGCGTACTGAAAGCCGCCGCATCCACGCCCATACCGCCCGTGAGGTCAATCAGCGTGTCGCCTTGCAACAGGTTGGCTTTGAAATTGGCGGTGGTTTCTGACGAGCATTGCTCCAGCGACAACAGCGAGGGGTAGCAGATGTTTTGGTTGGCAAACCACGCGGGCAGCTTGGCTTCCGCCTTTTGCCGCGCCTGAATCTGTAAGGCGGCTTCTCTGATGGGGAAACCGGAAGGATGTTTTTTTTGCAGTAGCAATTGCCGCACGTCGGCATTTTGGTGCGCAATGGCAAACTCGCGGATGGACGGGAAATCGGAAAGTCTCAATGGCGAAAAAATAACGCCCCCCAGCCCCCGAAGGGGGAGTTTTAAAAGCCCCCTCCTTCGGAGGGGGTTGGGGGAGGCTTTTCAGTTCATGACCAGTTTCGGGAACCGGTACAGTTTGCTGTCGAACACAAACAGCTCGTCTATTTCCATTTTCCAAAACCGGAATAGCGGCGATTTTTCCAAATGCCCGATCACTTCCTCGCGCGAGTCGGCATTGATGGTGATCCAGCCCTTGCCCGATTCGACACTGACCGCGTACTGGTCAATGATGCCCGAAGAGATGAGGTTGTTGATGAGGGTGCGGTGAACCGGTACGTGCCGCATAAATGCCTCGCTGATCTGGAACCGGATTGTGACTTGATATTTTTGGATGCTCATGGAGTTTTTTCCATGACAACCGCCAAAAGCCCCGGAAGGTTCTGGAATGAGCGTTGAGTCCATAGTCGGCAGTCCGCAGAAAACCCATAGAGGCCACCTTTGTCATCGCCCGGCAACTGCCCAAAATAGTATCTTTGAAAACAGCCAAACCCGGAAAACATCAAAACCCACCACCGCCAACCGGCACACTCAGGCCTCGCTCATCAGTCGCCGCTGGATGGCAGCCTCATTGCGTTTCATGAACGTGATGGGCACAAACGCCTCGGTGGGCGCACCGATATAGTACAACGTCCAGTCTTGGTCGTATTGCTCCAGCAAGTGGCGGATGCACTCGGCCCGGTCAAGCGTCGGCATATGGCAATCCTCCCAGTAAAACAATTCGACGCGGTAGTGGATTTGCTGTTTCTGACCATTGACGGTCACTTCGATTTCGATTTCCTGCTTGCCCGGCATGGCGGGAATCGGGACGGCGATGTGTGGCATGGTGCGGAATGGTTAGGCGTTGTGAAAATAGTATGTTTTTAAAAGGCTAAACCTCACTCGCTGCGCAATGCCTTGACCGGATTGTCTAATGCCGCCCTGACGGCTTGGAAGCTCACTGTAACCAGTGCAATCAGCAAAGCCATGATTCCGGCTAAGGCGAAAATCCACCACGAAATGTCAATCCGGTACGCGAAATCCTGCAGCCAGCGGTTCATGGCGTACCAGGCCAGCGGCACGGCGATGACAAAGGCAAGGCTGACCAGCTTGAGGAAGTCTTGTGAAACAAGGCCGACAATCTGTGCCGCCGAAGCACCAAGCACCTTGCGGATGCCGATTTCCTTGGTGCGCCGTTCCGTGGATAGCGTGGCGAGGCCGAATAAGCCGATACATGAAACAAAAACCGTCAGCAACGCTCCGAAAAACACCATCTGCTTCCATTTTTCCTCAGCTTCGTAGTTTTTCTTATTTTCTAATTCCTTGAATTTGTACGTGTAGGCGTTGATTGGAAAAAGGCCTTTGAAAGTCTTGGCGATGTGACTCAGGCTGGCCGTTTCGGTGTTTGGCTTAATCTTGATGTTGAACATCCCGAATCCATTCCCGGTATTCATGGTAAATACCTGCGGTTTTATCTCTTCGCGCAGCGGGGCGTGGTGGTAGTTTTTCACTACGCCAATCACCGTGTATTTTTTATTGCGGTACCAGAAGTCAATCGTCTGGCCAAGCGGCTTTTCCCAACCGGCCTTCCTGACAAATGCCTCATTGACCATAACGGAGTTGGAAGAATCAGAAGGGAAATCCTTGGAGAAATTCCGACCCTGCACAACCGGAATTTTCAGCATCGGCAGGTAGTCCTCATCCACGGTTTCGTAGGCAAAATCCAACTGGAGTCCGCCACTCACCCGCGCTACCGTGCCCCATCCGCCGCCGTTTTTGGGAGCCACGGCCACTATGTTCGTGTTTTCCAACAACTGGCGCTTGAACAAATCCGCTTTGGCATTGTCCACGCCCCAACACTCAACCATTACGATATGCCGGTCGTCGTAGCCCAAATCCTTGCTTATCAGGTACTCGAACTGCGAATAGACAGTGGCGGCGGCAATGATCAGAAAAGAGGCCAGTCCGAACTGAAAAACCACGAGGCTTTTCTGTAACCGATTCTTGCCCGATAGCTGGAAACGGCCATACAGCGTTTGCACAGGACTGTAGCCCGACAGCACCAAGGCCGGATAAAACCCCGCCAACAGGCTGGTCACCACAAAAACCGCAGTATATCCGGCAACCAGTTGCCAATCAAGCAGGTATCGGAACGAAAGTGCTTTGTCTGAAAGTTGGTTGAAGGTGGGCAGGAACAGATGCAATAACGCAACGGCCAGCCCGAACGCCATAAAACTCAACATGAACGACTCGCCCAGAAACTGCCAGACAAGCTGTTTCCGGTCGCCGCCAACTACCTTCCGGATGCCGATTTCCTTGGCCCGTTTCACCGAGCGGGCCACAGTGAGGTTGATGAAATTGATACAGGCAATAAGCAGCACAAACACGGCAATGCCCGTAAGGATGTACGAAAACATGGGGTTGCTGGCATCTTTCAAGCCATTATCAGCCTTGAGTTCCGTATTCAGGTGCAGGTCGGCCAAGGGTTGCAGCAAATACCGGGCGGTTTCCTTTACGTTGTAGTCCCGGCTCATTTTCCGGATGGCTTGCTGCGCATCCGCTTCGTACACCCGTTTCATTTTCGCCTCCACCCGGTTGGCATCCGCGTTCGGAGCCAACACCACAAACGTGTGCTGGAAAAAATTGAACCAGTTTTCGGTATTCTGCCATTCCTCCTGGCTGACCACGAGCGGAAGCAGGAAATCAAACTTGACGGAAGAGTTTTGGGGGCATCGCTTGGCCACGCCCGTGATTTGGCAGGGCTCGAACACGCCATTGCGCTTCAGCTCCAGCATCCGGCCCAGCACCTGCGCCGTTCCGAAAAGCCGGTGGGCCATGTCTTCCGAAAGCACCACGGAATTCGGGTTCTTCAATGCGGTGGCAGGGTTTCCACTCAGCATCGGAAAGGAGAAGACGGAGAAAAAATTGGAGTCCGCACGGATCATTTCGTAGCCCTTGATATCAGTATCTTGGCGAACATCCATGAATTCCGATTTTACCCGTACATACGCCTGCATCTCCGGAATCTGATCCTTGAACTTTGGTCCTTGAAAATGACCGGTGTTTCCATCGGCTTGCTTCACGCTGCCGTCCGGGTTCACCCAATGTGTAGTGATGCGGTAAATATGGGCTTGGTTGGCATGGAACCTATCGTAACTGACCTCGTCTTTGGTATAGAGCAAAATCAGCATGGCGGCGGCCAGCCCCACGGCCAGCCCGGCAATGTTGATGCCACTGTACAACTTGCTTCGCAACAGGTTGCGCAACGCGATGGTGAAATAATTTCGGAGCATAATGCGGATGGTTTTGGTGGATAGACTGCTTTGGAAAACGGAGACGCGCGAAAAACAACCCGAATCACGGATGTACGCGGATTTCATGGCTGACACGGATAAACAAAAGATGACATCCGCATAATCCTCGATTCAAAACTACTCACTCCTCAGCGACTTGACCGGATTGGCCAATGCCGCCCTGACGGCTTGGAAGCTCACAGTAATCAGTGCAATCAGCAGAGCCATGATTCCGGCTAAGGCGAAAATCCACCACGAAATGTCTATCCGGTAGGCGAAGTCCTGCAGCCAGCGGTTCATGGCGTACCAGGCCAGCGGCACGGCGATGACAAAGGCAAGGCAGACCAGTTTCAGGAAATCCCTGGACAACAGCGCAACTACCTGGCCCACCGACGCACCGAGCACCTTGCGGATGCCGATTTCCTTGGTGCGAACTTCGGCGGTGAAGGCAGCCAGCCCGAACAGGCCCAGGCAAGACACCAGAATCGTCAGGATGGCAAAGCACAGGATTATTTGCCCCACGCGCTGCTCGGCTTGGTACTGCGCACCCAAATCCTGATCCACAAAGCCAAAACTGAACGGGTGCGCCGGATCCAGTTTTTTGTACACTTTAGCCACATCGGCCAACGTGCGCGACACGCCGCCGGGCTTGGTTTTGACCAACAGTGTGAAATAGAAATTCCTGGGCTGGTAGCGGAAAATGAACGGCTCGATAGTCACGCGGAGCGGCCGGAAATGAAAATCGCGCAGCACGCCAATCACCTTGCCCTCCAAGCCCCAGAACTTCACGGTTTTGCCCAGCGCGGCGGCGGGTGTCCAGCCCAAGCGTTTGGCGGCGGTTTCATTAATCAGGTACGCGCCGTATTTGGATGAGGTATCGGAGATGATCCGCGACGAAAAATTACGCCCGGCGGCCAGCGACATCCCGGTGGTCTGCACGAAATCGGCATCCACGTTCATGTGCGTGATCAGGAATTCATCCTTCGGAATTTGGCCTTGCCATTCAATGCCGCTGGAATTGCTGACATCTACCAAATTACTGGTGGCCACGGAGGCCGAAGCCACGCCCGGCAACCGCGCCACTTCATTTTTAAACACCAATGCCTTGGCCCGCAAGTCGCCTTTGAGCCGCACATGGAGCAACTGTGATTTATCGAAGCCCAATTTCGTATGCTGCATATACGCCAACTGTCGGTAAATGACCACTGTACCAATGACCAGCGCAATAGCCAGCGCAAACTGCCCCACCACCAGCGACTGCCGGAAGCCCCGGCCAGCCCGCACATCAAAAACGCCTTTGAGCACCCGCGCCGGGCGGAACGACGACAGGAAAAATGCCGGATACAGACCCGCCAGCAAGCCCACCATCCCGGTCAGCGCACCCAAGGCCAGCCAGAAAACGGACAATTGGTAGGGCACGCGTATTTCCTTGCCCGCCATGCCGTTGAACAGCGGCAGCAGGATTTCGGAAAACAACAGGGCAGCCAGCACCGCCAATACGGTCATGAGCAACGCCTCCACGAGAAACTGCGCCACAAGGCTGGTTCGCTGCGCCCCGGCCGTTTTTCGAATCCCTACTTCCTTGGCCCGCTGCGAAGCGCGTGCCGTGGTGAGATTCACAAAGTTGACAATCGCAATGAGCAGCACAATCAGCCCGACCGCCACAAAAATGCGGATGTAGGCAATGTCACCGCGTTTGCCAAAGTCGGTCTTGAACGCAAAGTCTGAATGCAAGTAAATCTCCGACAGCGGCTGCAGCAGCAGCAGGGTTTCATTACCCGCATCGTAGCGTTTGAGTTGCCGCTTGATTTTGGCACCGAACGCAGCCGCGTTTGCCGTATTGCCCAATGCGTCGGCACGGAGCTGCACGTAGGTGTGGTAGTTGTTGCTGTTCCATTTGAAGCCCCACTCGTCGTAACGCTCCACCCATTTGAACGGCAGCAGCACTTCAAACTGGATGTGTGAGCGGGCGGGCGGGTTGCGGGCTATGCCTACCAACGTCAGGGTTTGGTCGTTGTTGAGTTTGACCAATTGCCCCAGCACGTTTTTCTTGCGCCAATCTGCCCCGAAAAACCGCGCGGCCATGGCTTCGGTGAATATTATTTCATCCGGATTGCGGAAAACCGTGTTGAGGTTGCCCGCCAGCAACGGAAAACTAAACACGCTGAAAAAACCGGCATCCACAATCAGCATCTGCTCCGGCTCCACTGCTTGGCGGCCTTGGGTCAGCAAGCCAGACCACTGCCCCACGCGCACGGTCTGCTGCACTTCGGGAAAATCCTTTGCCAGCGCGGGAGCCAGCGGGCCGGGCGTTACGGCCACATCAAACACACCTCCGGGCTGCTGCTGCTTTTCGGTGATGCGGTAAATATGGCCGTAGTTGGCATTGAAACGGTCGTGGCTCCATTCGTCGTACACGTGCAACCCGATGAGCAGGCAGCAGGCCATGCCCAAGGCCAGCCCGCCAATGTTGAGCAGGCTGTAGAGCCGGTTGCGCCACAATTGGCGGAAGGCGATTTTGAAGTAGTTGCGCAGCATAAAGGGAGGGGTTTGGGCTTTTGGAAAGATACTATTTTGGGAAGCCGCACCGCCGGTCAGACACTGTGTGTCAGACCGGCACCACGCATCGGCTTCCGGGCACGCAAGCGGGTTTGGGCTTTCCGGAACATACTATTTTTGAAATGCCATCCTTTGGCTATATTTGGCAAACAACTTCTCCAACCCCCATCTGATTATGGAAACGCTGGAACTCAAACAACTATCGGACTACGAACTCGAACGCGGTAAACCCATGCCAAGCCTCAACCATTCCATTGCACAAAGCCATTTATTGGTGGAATTGAGTGTGCGATACCGGAAAACGCACACGTTCCTCTCTGAACTCAGCCTGTCCATGCCCGAAAAACCGGATACCGTGCCCGACATCTGCATTTACCCCAAGATGGAGGTTGACTTTTTGCACGACCGGACATCGGTTTCCGAAATGCCACTGACCATCATCGAGATTGTTTCGCCCTCGCAATCCAACGATGAAATCCTGGCCAAGTTTGAACGCTATTTCAACGCCGGCATCAAATCATGTTGGCTGGTGCTGCCCAAGTTTCCAAGCCATTTCGGTCTATTCGCAAATCGGCACCTACCGGTTTTTCACCGCCGCCGAAACCCTCACCGACCCGGCCACCGGCCTTGAACTGCCGCTGGCCGAAATCTTCGCCTGAAAAGCCCGCCAAAATAGTATCCCTGCCTGTCCGGCAGGCAGGTTTCAAAACAGCCAAACCCCCTCTTCTCATTCGCTGCGCAAACTCTTGACCGGATTGGCCAATGCCGCCTTGACGGCTTGGAAACTGACCGTGAGCAGCGCAATCAGCAAAGCCAGCACACCGGCCAAGGCAAAAACCCACCACGAAATATCAATCCGGTACGCGAAATTTTCCATCCACTGGTTCGTGGCGTACCAAGCCAGCGGAAAACTCAGAACGCAGGCAACCAACACCAGTTTCAGGAAATCTTTTGACAGCAGGCCCGCAATACCCATAACCGACGCACCGAGCACCTTGCGGATGCCGATTTCCTTGGTGCGCTGCTCGGCGGTGAAAGTGGCCAAGCCGAAAAGCCCCAGGCAGGCGATGAAAATGGTGAGCAGCGTGAAGATGTTGAGGATGATGCCGACCTTTTGTTCGGCTTGGTAGGTTTTGCCCACCAGTTCGTCCATGAACGCATACGTGAAGGGTTCGTCCACGCCGAATGCGTCCCATTGCGTTTTCACGGAAGCCAAAAACCCCGCCATCTCGTTGGTTCTCACTTTCACAATCAGTCCTGGATTGTTTTCCAACACCATCAGCAGCGGCGAGATTGATTCGTGCAGCGATTTGAAATGGAAATCCCCGACCACGCCAATCACTTGGTAAACCTTTTTGCCCCCGTCGTTATCGGTCAGGCGCGTCACGGTATGACCCACGGCGTTTTTTCCCCAGCCAAACGCGCTGGCGGCGGCTTCGTTGATGATGATTGCCGAAGAATCGGAGGCGGATCGCCCGGAAAAATTGCGCCCCGAAAGCATCCGCATACCCATCGTCGGGATATACCGGTCGTCAATGCCGTACCGCAAGGTTCGCATGAGTTGCGCGTCCTTGCCGTCGGGATATGCCAACGAATTGTTTGAATTGGTGGGTCCGGCAGGCTTGTAAGCCGACATTGTCGCGTTCACGACCCGCGCATCAGCCAGCAGTCGGTCGCGGAAAACGGTTTCGTTCTTGCCCAATGCCCACGAATTGGGCAAAACCAGCAATTGTTCCTTGTCGTAGCCCAGGTTTTTGTGCTGCATGTAATTCAGTTGGCGGTACACGACAGTAGTGCCCACAATGAGGAATATGGAGACCGTGAACTGGAAAACCACCAGACCACTGCGCAAACCGATGCTTTTCCGGCTTCCCGACACCCTGCCCTTGAGCACGGCGACGGGCTTGAACGACGACAGGTAGAAGGCCGGATAACTGCCCGCCACCAGGCCCACCAGCAAGCCCAACCCCAACAGGGCGGGCAACACCACCGGATTCGAGGTCAGCCCGAGAGTCAGGTTCTTGCCCGCCAAAGCGTTGAAAACCGGCAGGGCCACTTGCGAAACCACCACGGCCAAGACCAACGCAACGGCTGTCAGCAGAATGGATTCCAGCAGGAACTGCCGCACCAAATCGAGTTTTGCCGAACCCAGCACCTTGCGCACCCCCACTTCGCGTGCCCGTTTCGAGGCATTGGCCGTACTCAGGTTCATGAAATTGATGCAGGCAATGAGCAGCATGAACACCGCGATGACCCCGAAAATATAGACGTGGGTTATGTCGCCGCCCGCTTCCAACTCGTTTGAATTGTCCGAGTTGAAATGGATGTCGGTCAGTTTTTGCAACCGGAAACCCAGCTTGTTCCCTTTGGTGCGGAACTGCGCCAGGCTCATGCCCAAAGCCTGCAACACTTGCGGCCCCATGTGTTTCTCAACCATGCGCGGCAACTTGGCCTCCAACCGTTTGTAGTCGTAGCCTTCGGGAAGCACCAAGTACGTGAAGTAATTCGAGACCATCCAACTGGTGCTGCCCGCTTCGGTATCGGATGCCATTGACCCGAACATATCGAAATGGAAGTGGGAGTTGGCGGGGATTTCGCCGAACACACCGGTAATCCGGAAAGCGGGGGCACCGGAACCCTTTCCGAAATGCAGCACCTTGCCCATCGGGTTTGCCTTGCCAAAATATTTCAAGGCCAGTTTTTGTGATATGACCACGCAATTGGGCTGGACCAGGACGGTTTTGGAATCGCCTTGGAGAAACGGGATGGTGAAGACCCGGAAAAAATTGGAATCCGCATAGGCCATCTTGTCATCCGTGAAAAACCTGCCGTCCGCCATTACCCTGGGCATACCCATGGTGCGCAAGCGGGTGGCTTCCTGGACTTCAGCAAAATCGTTTTTCAGGGTTTGGGCGGTGGGCGGCATTACAACGGCTTCGTTTATCTTCCCGCCGTTGATGTCGGCCTTGAAAACAATGCGCACAATGCGGTCGGCTTTCTCATGGAAACGGTCGTAACTCAGTTCGTCCTGCACAAACAGCACGATGACCAGGCAGACGGCGATGCCAATAGCCAAGCCCAGCACATTGATGGCCGAGGAAAACGTGTTCCTCGACAAGCTTCTCCAAGCGATTTTGAAATAATTGCGCAGCATAAAGAGAGGGGTTTGGGCTTTTGAAAAGATACTATTTTGTCAATGTTGAATACCGAATGTTGAAATGCCTGCCTGTCGGAAGACAGGAGTGAATGAGGGGTTTCTGCTTTTCCGGCGATACTATTTTCATTCTGTCATTCGCCCATTCTGTCATTCAAAATCATTCGCTCCTGAGCGATTTGACCGGATTGGCCAATGCCGCCCGCACCGAGCGGTAGCCCACCGTAAGCACGGCCACCGCAAACGTGGACGCGATGGCGAGCACGAAAATCCCCGCCCCTATTTCTATCCGGTATTTGAAATCCTGCAGCCAGCCATTCATCACGTACCACGCCACGGGTGCGGCAATGACGAAGGCGATGGCAATCAACCGGCTGAATTCCTTGCCAAACAGCCACAACAAGCTGCCGATGCTGGCTCCGAGCACTTTGCGGATGCCGATTTCCTTGGTTTTCTGCACTGCCATGAAACTCACCAAACCGTATAGCCCCAAGCAGCCGATGAATATGGCGATGCCCGCAAAGGCTTGGATCAGGTTGAGCATGATGGTTTCCATTTCGTAGAATTCGGCGATGCGTTCGTCCAGGAACTGGCTTTCATAGACGTATTCCGGGTAAGCCTGGTTCCAGATTTTCTCCAGACCCGCCAGCGTGGCCTTCACATTGCCGAGGCCGATTTTCACGGCGCAATTGTCGTAGTTATCCGTGGCGGACATGATGCACACTGGCTGGATTTTTCCGTGGAAAGACAGGTTGTGAAAATCGCGCACTACGCCCACAATCGGGGCTTTTCTGCCGTTTACCTCCATGTACTTGCCAATGATTGCCTGCGGGTTTTTCACGTTCAGCATTTTCACGGCGGTTTCATTCAGCAAGTATTCCCGTACCGTGTCTGATGGAAAAATATTGCGGCCGGCCACGAGTTTAAGGTCAAATGTTGCCAGATAGTCCGCATCGGCAAGTTTGCGGTTAATGGCAAACTGTTCGGATTCGGGGCGCGTATCGAATTTCAGGCTGCTTTCGCTGTAGTTGTTTGAGGCTGGAGCCTGGAAGCAGAGCGAGACATTTTCCACGCCCGCCAGTTGCGCAAGCCGGGTTTTCAGCGTATTCATCTTCACCTTGTCCGTTGTCGGCACGGGCAGCATCACAATCGCATCCTTGTTGAAACCCAAATCCGACTGCTTGGAGAACCGCATCTGGCTGGCAATCACGATGGTGCCGACAATGAGCATCTGCGCAATGGCAAACTGCGCCACTACCAGCATACGCCGCACCGGAAAGCCGCCCACGTTGCGCTGGGTCAGTTTGCCTTTCAACGCCAGCACCGGCTCGAAACCGGCCAGAATCAACCCCGGATACGAACCCGACAGGAAAACCACCAGCACCGTCACAAGTCCGGTAAACACCAACAGCGACGGGTTGGCAAACGGATTGATGCCCATTTGCGTCTGGAAAAGCTGGTTCAGGTAGGGCAATGCCAAGTGCGCCAACCCGTAGGCCAGCAGCACGGCAACCACCGTAATCAGGGCGGTTTCGGCAATGAACTGCCAGAAAAGCTGCGCGGGCAGGCTGCCCAGCACTTTGCGCACACCCACTTCCTTGCTTCGGTTAAGGGCTTGCGCCGTGGCGAGATTGATGAAATTGACGCACGCCGTGATAATCAGGAAAACGCCAATCAGTGCCAACGCCCACAGGTTTTTCTTCTCCACAAAGCCGTTCAGTTCCGGGTTGAAATGCACGTCGCCGAGCGGTTGCAGGTGGTAGCGGGTAGTTTCGGCATCGCGGCCTTGGCGGTATTTTCTCACCATCCCCACCAATGCTTTTTCCACGGTTGCCACCGAAACAGCGGGCTTGAGCAAGACAAAAACATGGTCGTCGCTGTTGGTGTTGCCCCAATTGTCCTGATCCTGCTTCATCCACGCAAAATGACTTAGCAGCGTGGGGTAGGAAAGATAGATTTCCGCGCGGCGATCCGTGTTTTTGGGCAGATCTTTCAGAATGCCCGTAATCCTGACATCGGTTTTGTTGTCGAGCCGGATGGTTTTGCCCAGCGGATTGGCATCGCCAAAGTACTTGCGGGCGATTTTTTCGGTCACAATTGCTGTGTTCGGTTCAATGAGTGCCGTTTGGTGGCTGCCCTGCACCAGCGGAAAATTGAAAACATCAAAAAACGCCGGCTCAGCAAAAGCCACGCCTTCCTCCTCCCGGAACTTTTTCACTTCCTTGCCCGACACAATGGAAATGAGTTGGTTTTCATACATATTGACACGCGCCACCTTCTCGGCAAACGTGAAATCGTTGCGCACCGCCTTGCCCAGCGGATAGGGTACGCCGGGCGTTTGCATCGAGCCGCCGTCGCGCTTGAATTCGGTGTAGATACGGTAAGTTCGGCCGGCATCGGCATGGAACGTATCGAAACTGAAATGATACGTGACAAGCGTGAAAATGAGCAGTCCGCAGGCAATGCCCAAGGCCAGGCCCACCACATTGATGGCGGCATAAGCCCGGTTGCGGAGCAATGTCCGCAGGGCAATGGTGATGTAGTTGCGCAGCATGGCGGTAATGGTTGAATGGTTAGAAAAAGCTCCCGGCCCCGAAGGGGAAGCGAAAAACTGGTGCAAGCATTCGCAACTGGCGCGAGGTTCTTACCTCGTGCCGCCGATGTTCCGAGATTCCCTGCCTGTCTGGCAGGCAGGCTATCTCGGCGGCGTGGATGAATTTGCAGCTTCGGCAGATAAGAATCTGCCTGCATCAGCGGCACGGGATAGCCTGCCTGCCGGACAGGCAGGGAATCCCGCGCCAGTTGTACACTTGTCAGAAACATGGAGCACGCATCCGCTTGCTCCATGTTTCCGAAATAGTATCTTTCAAAAAGGCGAAACCCGCCCTTTCTGTGGACTATGGACTAATTCTCAATCCGTCCGTCCAGCAGGTTCACGGTGCGGCTGCCGTAGGTGGCGTTTTTTTCGGAGTGCGTCACTTGGATAATCGTCACGCCCTCGCTGTTGAGTTGCTTGAACAAGTCCATGATTTCCTCGCCCTGCTTGGAGTTCAGGTTGCCGGTCGGCTCATCGGCCAAGATCAGTTTGGGCTTGGTGATGATGGCCCTGGCAATGCCCACGAGTTGCTGCTGCCCGCCCGACAACTGGCTGGGAAACAGGTCTTTCTTGCCCACGATATTGAACCGGTCCAGGATGTCGGACACCAGTGACTGCCGCTCGGAGGCTTTCATGCTTTGGTAGAGCAGCGGCGTTTCGATGTTTTCATACACGGTCAGTTCATCAATCAAATGGTAGGCTTGGAACACGAATCCGATGTATTTCTTGTAGAGTTCGGAACGCTGCTTTTCCTTGATTTTATGTACGGGCTGCTCGATGAAGTGGTATTCGCCTTCGCTCGGCTCGTCCATCATGCCCAGGATGTGCAGCAGCGTGGATTTGCCGCTGCCGCTCGGCCCCATGATGGAGATGAACTCGCCTTCCTGCACGTTCAGGTCAATGTCGCGCAGCACGAAATTCTTGCCCGCCTTGGTGTCGTACCACTTGAAAACGTTTTTGAGTTGGAGCATTTTTCTGGTGGTTAATGGTGGGGTTTGGGGGTTTTGAAAGATACTATTTCGGCACGGGTAGAAAGTGGTAGAGACGTTGCAATGCAACGTCTTTGTTTTCATTTCCGATGTTGCCAGCATTGATACTGCGCGGAAGACGTTGCGGTGCAACGTCTCTACGGATACGCCACTATTCACTGCGCAGCGACTTGACCGGATTGGCCAGTGCAGCCTTCACAGCTTGGAAACTGACGGTAACCAGTGCAATCGCCACCGCTGCGAATCCGGCCAAGGCAAACACCCACCAACCGATGTCAATCCGGTAGGCAAAGTCCTGCAGCCACTTGTTCATCACATACCAGGCCACCGGCGTGGCGATGACAAACGCAACCAGTACCAGTTTCAGCAAATCCACGGACAGCAGCGATGCGATTTGCGACACGCTGGCCCCCAGCACCTTGCGGATGCCGATTTCCTTCACCTTGGTTTCGGCGGTATAGGTGACCAAGCCGAACAGGCCCAGGCACGAAATGAAAATGGCAATGCCCGCGAAGTAATTGAACAGCGTGCCGGTACGCTGGTCGGCTTCGTAGAGGCTGGCGTAGTTGTCGTCGAGAAACGAATAGTCGAACTCGGAGTTCGGATTGTAAGTCTTCCACACGCGCGACGCGGCGGCAATGGCCTTGGCGGCATCGCGGCCCGTGGTTTTCATATACACGGTTCCCCACCAGCTCGGACTGTAAAACAAAATGACCGGCTCGATGGGCTTGTGCAGCGAGGCAAAATGAAAATCCCTGACCACGCCCGCAATCACGCCTTTCACATTGTGAAACGTGAAACTTTTGCCCACCGGATTTTTGATGCCCATGCGGGCAATGGCCGTTTGGTTCAGCACGTAGCGGCCGGAGTCGGCCTTGGTGCCGTAAAAACCTTGGCCTTCAATCAATTGCATCCCGAGCAAATTGAACAGTTGCTTGTCGCCCGAAAGCTGGTTTACCATGAACTGGCGGCCCGGCTCCTTACCTTCCCAATCGGTATCGCCCGACGAACTGCCCAGCCACACGATGTTCTGGCTCGAAAAACCCACGCCCGCCACGCCCGGTTGCTTGAGCAATTCCGACCGGATGGCATCGGTGTGCTTGCCCATCTCGCCGCCCATACCGAAAACCAGCACGTTTTGCTTGTCGTAGCCCAGTTCCTTTTCGCGGACGAAGCGCATCTGGCCGCCAATCACCAACGTACTGACAATCAATGTGATGCTGGCCGCAAACTGCACCACCACCAGTCCGCGCCGGAACGCCGCATTGGAGCCGCCCGTGGCAATGCGCCCCTTCAACGCCTGCAACGGCTGGAACGACGACAGCAGCAACGCCGGATACACACCCGCCACCAGCAATGTCACGAGCATGGTTGCGCCCACGGTTCCCAAAATAGTAGGGTTCAGAAAGTCGAAACCCATTTCTTTTTGGGCGATTGAATTATAAACCGGC
>JANPIL010000160.1:0-12397 GCA_031424975.1 Sphingobacteriales bacterium | reverse complement strand
TCGAACTCGTCTGTCTGCAACCCGGTCAGGGACAAAAACGTGGCCGGTTGCCGGCGTACTGTTTCCAAGGAATACATACCATCATGATTTTAAGAAACCCGCAAGCTATATAATTTATCGTAATCACCTTTAGTATGTTTTAAAAAGCCCAAACCTGCTTGGTTCCTCCGAAAGTCGATTTCTCCTTCCGGTCTGACACATAGTGTCTGACCTGGGTTGCGGCCTTGCCAAAATAGTATCTTTCAATAAGCCCAAACCCCCGGCGAGGAACAGCAGGAAGGGCTTTGTACAAATTACGGTATTTTTTGGATTTATCTGACACCGAATATTTATCTTTCACGCCTGATTTTTCCATCTAACCTTTTTTTATCTCCACCTGATGAAGCAGCTCACCGCATTCGATTACGTCGTTTTCCTCATTTATTTTGTTATCGTGGCCGGTTACGGTTACTGGATATACCAGCGCAAAAAGTCGGCGGAGGCCAGCTCGAAGGATTTTTTCCTGGCTGAGGGTTCGCTCACGTGGTGGGCCATCGGCGCGTCGCTGATTGCTTCCAACATCTCCGCCGAGCAGTTCATCGGGATGTCGGGTAATGGCTTTTCGATGGGTTTGGCCATTGCCACCTACGAATGGATGGCCGCCGCCACGCTGCTGATTGTGGGCATTTTTTTCATGCCGATTTATCTCAAAAACCGCATTTTCACCATGCCGCAGTTCCTCCGGCAACGCTACAATGAAACCGTGGCCATGATCATGGCCATTTTCTGGCTGTTTTTGTACATACTCGTCAACCTGACTTCCATCCTGTTTTTGGGGGCATTGGCGGTTTCCACCATTTCGGGTGTGCCGTTTTATGTGTGCATGGCGGGTCTGGCGGTTTTTGCCATCATTATCACCATCGGCGGCATGAAAGTGATTGGCTACACCGATGTAATCCAAGTTTTCTTCCTGATTCTGGGCGGCTTGGCCACCACGTACATTGCGCTGAACCTGGTATCGGAAAAATTTGAAACGCAAGGTGTCATGAACGGATTGTCGCTGATGCTCAACCAATCCACCGACCATTTCAACATGGTTTTTGAGAAAGGCAATCCGCACTACGCCGCCCTGCCCGGCCTCACAATCCTGATTGGCGGTATGTGGATTGTGAACCTCAATTACTGGGGCTGCAACCAGTACATCACGCAACGCGCCTTGGGTGCCGACCTGAAAACCGCCCGCTCGGGCATCCTGTTTGCCGCATTCTTGAAGCTGCTCATGCCCATTATCGTGGTGCTGCCCGGCATTGCGGCCTACACACTGTACCAGCAGGGAATGTTTCAAACGGAAATGCTCACCGATGGCTCACTGAACCAAGACCGCGCCTACCCGGTGCTGCTGAACCTGCTGCCCGAAGGCTTGAAGGGATTGTCGTTTGCGGCACTCACGGCGGCGGTGGTGGCCTCGCTGGCGGGCAAAGCCAACTCCATTTCCACGATTTTTACGCTTGATATTTACAAGAAATACATCAGCAAGGATGCCAGCGAGCAGCAACTCGTCTGGACGGGCCGCTTGGTGATTGTGGTTGCCATGATCCTGGCCATTTTTATTTCGCCGTGGATGGGCATTGACAAGAAAGGCGGGTTCCAGTTTATCCAGGAAATGACCGGGCTGGTGTCGCCGGGCGTGTTTGCGGCATTCATCATGGGCTTTTTCTGGAAGCGCACCAACTCGGCGGGAGCCATGTTTGCCATTGTCGGCGGGTTTGTGCTGTCGCTGTTCTTCAAGTTCGCGCTGCCCGGCCTTGTCAGCTTGGAGCCGCTGGCCGCCTACGGGTTTGCCGTCAAGAATGCCGAAGGCGTGTATGAAATGCCATTTTTGGATGTGATGGGCTTCGTGTTCCTGATTTGCGTGGCCGTGATGGTAATCCTGGGCCTGACCGACAACCGAACCGCCACCAACCCCAAAGGCTTGGCCATTGATGCATCCATGTTCAAGGTTTCGCGTTCGTTTGCCATCGGCACGGCCATCGTGTTCGGTGTGCTGGTTGTGCTGTACACGCGGTTCTGGTAGGAAATAGTATGTTTTGAAAACACCAAACCCGGATAGTTGAAATCGGGGTTCGGTGTTTCGGGCATCGGAAGGATGAAAATGGGAAAACAAGGTAACCGATAAATAACTGTCTTGCACTGTCTATGCCGGGGTTTCGCCTTTTCCGAGGATACTATTTTCCGCTGCTGTTTTTGGCAGTGCTTTTGTTCGCTTTTGGCTTGCGCCACGAAAACCGCCAACTTTATTATGCGGTATCAACCGTCACAAAAATCGTTGCGCCGTTGACAATTGACAGTTCCGCGATTACCACATCACCGAAAGGTGGATATGCTGCCCGAAAACGCGCAATCAATCAGATGAAAGTCCATTGGCATGGCTCATACCAACGAGCAGTCAGCAATGACCGGAAAAAGGTGGTGCTTGATTCCGCACGAAACTATTTTACCCAAGCGCTTGTGAATCAACTGATTCCGCACTGGTATGGCACAGTTTGGAGTTTTGAAGGACACACCGAAACGCCGCAGCAAGGCGAGATTGCGTGCGGTTATTTTGTCTCAACCTTGTTAAACCATGCCGGGTTGCAGCTGAACCGTTACAAAATGGCGCAGCAGAATCCGGCAAATGAGGTTAAAACGCTGCACCAGCAGGAAAACAGTATCTTTTTTGAAGCTGAAACCGCCCGCGGCTTTCGGGATTCCGTGAAGCAGAATCTGAAGGAAGGACTTTACATTTTCGGACTGACCAATCACGTTGGCTTCCTGTTGCATCACCAAAGTGAGGTGTATCTGATTCATTCCAACTATTTGTTTCCCTTCCGCAAGGTCATTATTGAACTTGCCTCCCAAAGTCCGTTGTTATTTCATCCAAAGGAATGCATTCTGGGCAATATTACCCATAACGACAAATTAATGCGCCAGTGGCTGAGTGGAAAGCCAATTGCAATCGTGGGAAAATGACAAGTATTGCCTTTTTGAAAGAGGTTGTATTTCGCAAACTTCCTTTTTGTGTCGGAATGCAGAATTAAAATGCCCGCATTGCTTCCAGCCTTATTAAAAGCAAACCCGCCGGTTTTGGAACCGGCGGGTTTGGCGTTTTCAAAAGATACTATTTCTTTACCGGTACATGGCCGCGTTCACGGCCTCCAGGGTGCGTTTTACGTTGGGCAGCACCACGTCAATGAGGGTGGGGGCGTAGGGCAGCGGCACATCCATGTTGTTGATGCGGTAAACCGGCGCATCCAAGTAGTCAAATGCGTGGCGCTGGATGTGGTAGGCCAGTTCGGCCGAGATGGCGGCCAGCGGCCAGGCTTCCTCCACTACCACCAGACGGTTGGTTTTTTTCACCGAGTTTACAATCGTTTCGTAATCTATGGGGCGAACCGAGCAAAGGTCAATCACCTCCGCCGACACGCCCTCCTTGGCCAGTTCGTCGGCGGCGGCAAACGCCACTTTCATCATCTTGCCCAACGACACAATGGTCACGTCCTTGCCTTCGCGCACCACGTAAGCCTTGCCAATCAGAATCAGGTATTCCTCCTGCGGCACGTCGCCTTTCTCGGAATACATCAGTTCGGACTCCATGAAAATCACCGGGTCGTTGTCGCGGATGGAAGTCTTGAGCAAGCCTTTGGCAAAGTACGGGTTGGATGGCACCACCACTTTCAGGCCCGGCGTGTTGGCATACCAGTTCTCGAAATTCTGCGAATGCTGCGAGCTGAGCATACCGGCATTGCCCGTGGGGCCGCGAAACACAATCGGCACCGGATACTGCCCGCCCGACATGGACATCATTTTGGCGGCACTGTTGATGATCTGGTCAATGGCAACGAGCGAAAAGTTGAAGGTCATGAACTCAATCACCGGCCGCAACCCATTGATGGCCGCCCCAATGCCGATGCCCGTAAAACCGAGTTCGGCAATCGGCGTGTCAATCACGCGTTTCGGGCCGAATTCGTCGAGCATTCCTTGGCTTACCTTGTACGCGCCGTTGTATTCGGCCACTTCCTCGCCCATCAGAAACACATTGGGGTCGCGGCGCATTTCTTCGGAAAGGGCTTCGCGGAGGGCTTCGCGGAAGGGTATTTCTCTCATGTCGGTTATCGGTTGTCTGTGTTGGTTATTTGGTTAATCACGGCCCCGCTGGCAATTTTCGGCCCGGTTTTCTGAACGGCATATCCGCAAACTGCCTGATTGGAGCCAACAAAATTAGGCAGAAACGGACAATTAGCAAACGGTTTTGTGCGCGGGCGGTTTTGGCTGCTTTCCGGGTTTGGCCGTTTTCAAGGATACTATTTTTTTGCAGGCATCATCTGTGAAAAGCGGCGTGCAGTCGGTGTGGAACTTACGGGTGGCGCAAAGCCGGTTTCGTATTTTTGAAAAACGCGGTATATTTCGTAAACTTGAGCGAAAACGTATAATAATAAAATAGTGATTTTAAGGCAGCCGCGAAACCGATGGCAACTTTTTCTTCTATTTTTCCTCACCTTGGTCGTTTCGCGCGTGCAGGGGCAAAGGCATTTTGAGATTATGGACAGCCTGAAAAGGCAGCTAAGGCAACACCCCCAGCGCGATACCACCCAAGCCGCCATTCAGGTACTGCTGGCCTACCGCATCCATTTTGAAAAGCCGGACACAGCCGTACTGCTGGCAAACAGCGCGTTGGCAACCTTCCGCAAGGCGCGCCACTCCAGAGGCATGGGCATGGCCTACCACGCATTGGCACTGGCCAGAAGGAAGCAAGCCAACGACGGATTGTCTATGGATGCGTTGCTCAAGGCAATCCCCAATTTCGAACGGGCCAACGACAAGTTTGGTCTGGCGGTTACCTACCGCGACATCGGCATCCTCGACGAGAAACAGACGCAAATGGAACGCGCCATGGGCTTCTACCGGAAAGCCTACGGAATGGCGAAACAGGCCGGTCACAAACCCGAAGAGGCGCGCCTTTTGGCCCATATCGCGGTGGTCTACAACAAACACTACGGCAAAACCGACACGGCGCTGGCATTGATGCAACAGGCGGTTGATGTGCCGCAAAACGATCGGGGGGTCAACAGTTTCATCTTGGAAAACCTCGGGTATGTTTTCATGAACCGGCAACAGTACGCCGAGTCGGTGGCCACTTTCGAGCAGTTGCTGGCAACGCACCGCCAAAACAACAGCCTTTTCGGCATAGCCAGCATATACAAGGCATTGGCGGTTGTGCATAAACGCATGGGTAACTATCAGCGGAGCCTGTACTATTCCCACCTGACAATCCAGTTGGCAACTGACATCAGAGATGCGGATTTGCGGCGGGGTGCGGCCTTTCTGCTTGCCGACAACTACGAAAAACTAAATGATTACAAGAACGCCCTGCGCTACCAGCGCATTGGCGAGCAGATGAAGGACAGCCTGTTCACGCTTGAAAAAACGCTGATTCTTAATGACGCGCACACAAAATTCGAGTTAGATAAGCAACGCCGCGCCATTGATTTGCAAAAAAGGGAGTTGTATGTGCAGCAGCAGGAACTGAAAAGCAAAACTTTTCAGCGCAACGCCTCCATTATCGGGACGATACTGTTGGCCCTGACGGCGTTCCTGTTTTACCGGAATACCATCCACCAGAGGCGCAACAACCGGCTGCTAACGGAAAAAAACCTGGAGATACAGCGGCAGAAAGAGCAACTCACCCACCTCAACGCCACCAAAGACAAACTGTTCTCAATCATCGCGCACGACATTCGCAGTCCGTTCAACTCACTCGAATCCACCCTGCAACTCTTGCAAGAGGGTATTCTATCGCAGGAGGAAACGCAGGCCATCGTGCCCGAACTGCTTCGCAAGGTCCACCAGACCTCGGCTTTGCTGCACAACATACTGCACTGGGCAAAAAGCCAGATGGGCGGCATCGTGGCCAAGCCCGAACGCATTGACTTGCAGCGTATTGCCAATGATTTGGTTGTCGCTTTCCAATCGGCCGCCCAAGAAAAAAACATCCGCTTGGAAAACCGTATCGGGCAGCCGCACCAAGCCAAGGCCGACAAGGGGATGACCGAACTGACCCTGCGGAATTTGATTTCCAATGCCATTAAATTCACGCCCGACGGTGGAAAAGTGACGATAGAGGCCGCTACCGCGATAAACAAGGTGATTGTTTCGGTAAAAGACACAGGCATGGGCATGACCGCTGAGCAGCAAGACAG
The DNA here is from genome assembly GCA_031424975.1 of Sphingobacteriales bacterium. Taxonomy (GTDB): domain Bacteria; phylum Bacteroidota; class Bacteroidia; order Cytophagales; family 172606-1; genus Xanthocytophaga. The sequence goes on along the minus strand of JANPIL010000160.1, from coordinate 6,182 downwards.
GCTGTTTGACATGAAAACGCACTTCAGCACCAGCGGAACCGCCAACGAGGTGGGCACGGGTTTGGGCCTGCTGCTTTGCAAGGAATTTGTGGACAGGAACGACGGCAGAATATGGGTTGAGAGCCAAGTGGGCCGGGGCAGCAGTTTCAACGTATCCCTACCCGCCAGCGCAAACACCTGATTGTCAGTGTCCAAGCTTAATCCGGCTTGCCAAAATAGTATCTTTCCAGAAGCCCAAACCTGCTGTTGTTAATCAGCGGTCGTAAAACACGCCATGAAAGCGTACCTGTTCCTTGCCTGCTTTTGTTTTTTTTGTGCGGCAACTCCCACGGTTTCCCAGACTATTTCCGGGCGTGAGATATGGACGCGCCTGATTGTTCGCAAGGCGTTTGCGAAAAAATGGGAGGTTGTGGCCGATGCCAACTACCGCCGGCAAAACAACCATTTGCAAGGCGGCAGCAACCCGCTGCGTTTTGTGCAAGGCCAAATTATGCGCATAACGGCAAACTACACAACAACAAAGGATTTTACTTGGCAGGTTTCGCCGTTTGCCTACATTGAAGCGTACCGGCTCGAGTTCAAGGATGTGCAACAGCAGGAAGTGGCCGCCGTGAAAAGGCAGGAAGTGCGCCTTACGGGCGGGATATCCAAACTGCTGAGAGCCAACAAACTGGAATTGCGTCCGCGTTTGCTCTACGAGTGGCGGGCTTTCAACAATGGCAGCCGGCAATCGCGGGCCAGGGTCGAGTTGCGGGTGCAGTATCCGCTGCACCAAGGGAAGGCGAAGCGGCAGTTGAACCTGTTTGCTTTTAACGAGGTGTTCTACAATATTTCTCAGTCTGTCTACGACCAGAACCGCACTTTTCTGGGCTTGGTTTACCGCACCGGCCACGTGTTCGATTATCAGGCGGGATACCAGTTTATCCACCAAAAACAAAATCCGAATACGCTTTTACGCTCCAACCTGCTGCTCTACGTGACGTTGCGTTTGTAGGAAAATACCGGAATATTGGGGAATTTGCCGCCCAAAAACAAAAAAAATATAAACCAAAACCTTGACAATCAGGTTAAGCTTGTGCTTAAACTGCCACAAGGCTTTGCGGGTACCTGACTAACCATTCTTCAGTTTTAACGTATTCCCGGAAATTTCCACTTCAAATCTTCTTTTCACAAGTGATTATTCTCGCCTTCTTCTTCGGTCACTGGTATCTTTCACTGTTCTGCCAGACGTTTTTCCTGCATCGCTATGCGGCGCACAAAATGTTCACCATGAGTCCTTTATGGGAGCGGTTTTTTTACTGGCTCACGTACCTTTCGCAAGGGTCTTCGTTTTTAAGCCCGCGTGCCTACGCCATCCTGCACCGGATGCACCATGCGTACAGCGACACGGAAAACGATCCGCATTCGCCGCACAATTACGAGAATGTGTTCACGATGATGCTCGATACCAAGAACATATACAACGATTACTTGTCGCACCGCCGTGCGCCGGAGCCGCAATTCGACCGCAACTATCCGTATTGGGAGTGGCTGGAAACCCTGGGCGATTCCTGGATGTCGCGCTTGGCTTGGGGCATCGCCTATACGCTGGTGTACATTGCCGCCTTCATCTGGGCCGATATGCACTGGGCGTTTTTCCTGTTGCTGCCCGTCCATTACCTGATGGGGCCGGTTCACGGAGCCATTGTGAACTGGAGCGGTCACAAATACGGCTACGCCAATTTCGACAACCACGACAAATCCAAAAACTCACTGGTCTTGGATGTGCTGATGATGGGCGAACTGTTCCAAAACAACCACCACAAACTGCCCAACCGCCTGAATTTCGCCGCCAAGTGGTTTGAATTTGATCCTACCTACGTCATCATCAAGATGTTGAGTTGGATGAAAGTGATACAGTTGAAGCCCGTGAAAATGCAGGCCTGAGTCCCGGTTGTCCGGAAGGGGGGTTTGGGCTTTTTGAAAGCTGAAAGCCCCGTCTTTAGCGGGGATACTATTTTGCAAAGCCGCCCCAGCAGGGGCGGCTTTGTTTTTGGGTGTCCGGTCAAATTTCCACCGTTCCTTCAAACACTTTCTCTGCCGGCCCAATCAGATAGATGTCCGTAAATGTGTGTTCGCCCACCTGCCTGAACGACACCCGTAAAACGCCACCTTTGGTACGCACGGCAACCGTGCCGCACGGATTGCGGTAGTTGGCGGCCAAGGCGCAGGCCGTTACGCCGGTGCCGCACGAAAAAGTCTCGTCTTCCACGCCGCGTTCGTAGGTGCGCACAAACAAACTGCGGTCGGGCAGTATTTCCGCAAAATTCACATTCGTGCCACCGGGTGTAAAGGCATCGCTGTAACGGATGGCACTGCCGCGTTGCACAATTTCCTGGTGCGTCATGGCCTCCACATTTTCCGCGAAGGTAACGTAATGCGGCGAGCCGGTATCCAGGAAATCATGATCCGCCTCACGCTGCACGTGCCGCACATCGTTCATTTTCAGATGTACAAGCCCGTCTTTGATGTGCGCTGCGTGCCTGCCATCGGCCGCTTCAAAAACGGCTTCGCCCTGAAAAACACCCAGTGAATGCGCAAAACCGACCATGCAACGCCCGCCGTTGCCGCACATACTGCCCGGATTACCGTCGGCATTGAAATAAACCATGCGGAAATCGCAGTCGGGGTGGTTTTGGAGAAGCATCAGTCCGTCGGCACCGATGCCGAAGCGGCGGTCGCACAGGCGAGCTATCAGGGTCTGGCTCACCGGGAAGGTTTCGTTCCGGTCGTCAACAACCACAAAATCGTTGCCCGTGCCTTGGTATTTTTGGAAATGGAGTGTCATAATGCAATGTGAATAGCGGCCTCCCCTAAATCCCCTCCGAAGGAGGGGAATTGAAACAGGCGGGTTTGGGATTTTTGGAAGATACTATTTTTTAGCTCCCTCTTCCACGCCAAGTCGTGGCTTTCAGCTTCGGAGAGGGCTGGGGTGAGGCTTTCCAGCCGCCCGGAAAACAAAAAAACCGTCCATCAGACGGCTTTTTGCTACTACAACTATGAAAACTATGTTAAAGTCTGAATCGGGATTTTCCAAATATCCGAATTTACCGGATTAAAGCAAGCGGTGCGGCTGTTCTCCGGCCCGCAATCAGGATGCTTTTACCTGCGGCTGGACGATTTTCCTCTCTTTTACCTTTGCGGCGCGTCCTTGTTTGCCACGCAGGTAAAACAACCTTGCACGGCGCACACTGCCTCCGCGTACCAATTCTATTTTGTCGATGCTGGGCGACAACAGCGGGAAAATGCGTTCCACGCCGATGCCGTTGGAAATCTTGCGGACAGTGAAAGTCTCGCCGGTGCTGCTGGGGTTGCGCCGCTGGATTACCGTGCCTTGAAACTGCTGGATGCGTTCCTTTGTACCCTCCCGTATTTTCACGTGCACATTAATCGTGTCTCCCGCGTTGAAATCCGGAAAATTGGCCTTGCGTTCCTTGTATTCGGCTTCGATAAACTTGATGATCTCACTCATGACCGGGTAATGAAAATATATGATTGGTGGAAAAAACCTGTTTGGAAAAAGGACTGCAAATGTAGGGATATTACGGGCATTTGCAAAAGTCGTGGAAAAATAATTGTGCGTGCCGGGTTTGGGCTTTCCAAAACATACTATTTTTTCTGGTGGCAAGTTGCGCCAAAGTCTATAATTTTGCACTTTTCCCATCTGTCAATCCGCATTGTGCCATGAGTCAAATGCCCGCGCCTGCCGCCCCCGAAAACACGCTGCAAAAAATAATCTCCCACGCCAAGGAATACGGTTTCGTGTTTCCTTCCAGCGAAATATACGATGGCCTGGCTGCCGTGTACGACTACGGTCCGTACGGCGTGGAACTGAAAAACAACCTGAAAACACTGTGGTGGAAATCCATGACGCAGCTCAACGACAACATTGTGGGCATTGACGCGGCCATTTTCATGCACCCGACCACGTGGAAAGCCTCCGGCCATGTGGACAGTTTCAGCGACCCGATGGTGGACAACCGCGACAGCAAAAAACGCTACCGCGCCGATGTACTGATCGAAGACAAAGCCGCCGGATACGAGAACGACGGCGATGAGCCGCGCGGACAGGACTTGCGCAACCGGCTGGCCCGGCTGCTGGAAGCCGGCGATTTGGAGGGCGTAAGAAACCTGATGCTGGAGGAGAAAATAGTTTGCCCCGTATCGGGCACGGCCAACTGGACGGAAGTGCGGCAGTTTAACCTGATGTTTTCCACGCAGATGGGAGCAGTGGCCGAAGATGCCGACACCATTTACCTGCGGCCCGAAACGGCGCAGGGCATTTTCGTCAATTTCCTGAACGTGCAGAAAACGGGCCGCATGAAAATCCCGTTTGGCATTGCCCAAATCGGTAAGGCATTCCGCAACGAGATTGTGGCGCGGCAGTTTATTTTCAGGATGCGGGAATTTGAACAGATGGAAATGCAGTTTTTCATCCGCCCCGGCACGCAAGCCGGTTGGTATGAACACTGGAAAAACACGCGCCGCCGCTGGCATGAGGCGGTGGGTTTGCCCGCTGACAAACTGAAATTCCACACGCACGAGAAACTGGCGCACTACGCCGATGCTGCCGTGGACATTGAGTTTCAATTTCCGTTCGGCTTCAAGGAAATGGAGGGAATCCACTCGCGCACCGATTTCGACTTGCGCAGCCACCAGGAGTTTTCGCGCAAAAAGCAACAGTATTTCGACAATGACCTGGACGAGAATGGCAAGCCCTTCGGCAATTACATCCCGTACGTGGTCGAAACTTCCGTCGGGGCCGACCGGCTTTTTCTGGCCGTTCTGTGCAACGCCTACACCGAAGAGGAAGGCACGGATGCCGATGGCAAACCCAAGCAGCGCGTTTTGCTGAAACTGCACCCGGCCATTGCCCCCGTGAAAGCGGCAATATTTCCATTGGTGAAAAAGGACGGCCTGCCCGAAAAAGCCAAAGCCATTTTCGACGGCCTGAAACAGGATTTCAACGTGATTTACGAGGAACGCGATGCCATTGGCAAACGCTACACGCGCCAGGATTTGATAGGCACGCCGTTTTGCATCGCCGTGGACTACCAAACTTTGGAAGACGAAACGGTAACCATCCGCCACCGCGACACTACGGCGCAGGAAAGGGTGAATATCAATGAGTTGCGCGATAAAATCGGGCGCGAAGTTTCAATGGCGCAGGTATTTGAACGGTTGGGCTGAGCGGTTTTGGGAGTACCGGACAAAGGCGCGTGGAAGGCAACTATTGTTTTCCACGCGCCTTTCTTTATTTTTAGGCTCATTTCAAAACAGTATCTTTCATGAAGCCAAAACCTACCTTCCTGTACCTGCTTTTCTTAGCCGCCATTTTCACGCAATTTCAAACAGTTCGGGCGCAAGCTGTCAAGGAGAAAACCGATGCCGCCTTGCAGCGGAAATTGCAGGAGCTGACCCGGAATTTCAAGGGTGATGTCGGCATTTATGTGCGCCACCTGAAAACCGGACAGACCGCCGCACTCAGCGCCGACACCGTTTTTCCGACGGCCAGCATGGTCAAGGTGCCGATTCTGATCGGGCTGCTGCACAAGATGGAACGCGGCGAGCTGGATTACCACAAGCAAATCACTTACCGCGACTCGCTGCTGTACACCGGCGAATCGGATTTGGTGGGGCTTTTTCGCGATAGTGTGCAAGTTTCGCTCAGCAAAATGATGATGCTCATGATCACCACCAGCGACAATACGGCCAGCCTTTGGTGCCAGAGCTTGGCTGGCGGTACGGCGATAAACAGTTGGCTGGAAACCAACGGTTTCCGGCATACCCGCGTCAATTCACGCACGCCCGGCCGCGAAGCCAGCCGAAAAATGTACGGCTGGGGGCAAACCACGCCCCGCGAAATGGCAAACCTGCTGGTGCGCATCCGCGAGGGCAAGGCCGTCAGTACGGCGGCCAGCGACCGGATGTACCGCAACCTGACCCATATTTACTGGGATGGCGAGGCACTTTCCGAGATTCCGCCGCACGTGCAGGTTGCGTCCAAGCAGGGAGCCGTGGACCGGTCGCGGTCGGAGGTGGTGCTGGTCAATGCGCCTTCCGGTGATTACGTGTTTTGCGTCATCACCAAAAACCAGCAGGACATTAGCTACGAATACAACAATGCCGGTTTTGTGCTGCTG
>JANPIL010000159.1:0-7920 GCA_031424975.1 Sphingobacteriales bacterium | reverse complement strand
TCGAACTCGTCTGTCTGCAACCCGGTCAGGGACAAAAACGTGGCCGGTTGCCGGCGTACTGTTTCCAAGGAATACATACCATCATGATTTTAAGAAACCCGCAAGCTATATAATTTATCGTAATCACCTTTAGTATGTTTTTAAAACACCAAACCCGGTTGCTTCAACGGCAAACGCAAAACGCACACCGGAGAAAATCATGAATATCCTTAACGAGATTATTGCGCACAAACGCCAGCAAGTTGCCGAACGCAAACACCGGGTTTCCGTTGGTGCGTTGGAAAACAGTATCTTTTTCAAACGCGAAACCCTGTCTTTGAAAGCCGCCTTGCACAATCCGCAAAAGTCGGGAATCATTGCCGAATACAAGCGCAAATCGCCCTCCAAAGGCATTATCAATGAGCAGGTTACCGTGGATGATGTGACCGTTGGGTACGTGCGGGGCGGCGCGTCGGCCTTGTCGGTGCTGACAGAGGAAAAGTATTTTGGCGGCTCGGACGAAGACTTGCTCACCGCCCGCCGGCTCAATCCCGAAACGCCGGTTCTGCGCAAGGATTTTGTCATTGACGAATACCAGATCATTGAAGCCAAAAGCCTCGGTGCCGATGCGGTTTTGTTAATCGCCGCCAACCTGACCCCCGAGCAATGCCGCGAACTGGCCAGAGCCGCCAAAAACCTGACACTCGAAGTGCTGCTGGAAGTACACGACCGGCAGGAATTGGAGGGTTTTGTGAACGAATATGTGGATGTGGTGGGCGTGAACAATCGCAACCTGAAAACCATGAAAACCGATACCGGCACATCCAGGCAACTTGCCGCACTCATTCCCGAAGGTTTCCTGAAAATCTCCGAAAGTGGCATCAGCCAGCCCGAAACATTGCTTGAGTTAAGGCAGGATTACGGCTACGACGGCTTCCTGATTGGCGAATATTTCATGCAGCACCCCGATCCGGCGGCGGCATTTGCGGCTTTCGTGGAGTCGGTCACAATAAAACAGTGAAAGAACGGTTTCCCAAGACAATACGTTTATGCGCCAAGCCACTACACCACAACCTTAAAAACAACAGCGGTCATGACAAAAATCAAAGTTTGCGGAATGCGTTCACGAGCCAACATCAGGGAAATACTGGCGTTGGAACCCGATTTCATGGGTTTTATCTTCCACGAAAAATCGCCGCGCCACGTGGGTGAGGAACTGGATGAAGAGTTGCTCAAATCATTCCCGAACACTACCAAGAAAATCGGCGTTTTTGTGAATGCCCACCCTGATTTGATTTTGCGGAATGTGAAAAAGTACAATTTCGACTTGGTGCAACTGCACGGCGACGAACTGCCCGACGTGTGCCGCAACATCCAAAACCGGGGCGTGAGCGTAATCAAGGCTTTTGCGATGGATAACCAGTTCAATTTCAGCCGCCTGAACAATTACAAGCCGCACTGCGATTATTTCCTTTTCGATACCAAAGGCGCGGCTTACGGCGGCAACGGCACGGCTTTCGACTGGAAGATTCTGAACAATTATGACGGCGAAAAACCTTTTTTCCTGAGCGGCGGTGTGGGTTTGGACAATCTGGAAGATACTATTTTGCTCGCAAAGCAGGGTCTGAACCTGTACGGCGTTGACATCAACAGCCGCGTTGAAACCGAGCCGGGCCTGAAAGACGTGGTGAAAGTGCGGGAATTCATGTGTAAATTGAAACCGGTGCTGCAGGATAGCTAAAATCGGATAAGCTTGAAATCACAGTGTCAAGTTACAGTGTTTGTGGAAACTTTAATTCGCCAAAACCATGCTGACCTTGGAAATTCCCGCCCAAACCCCGTCTGGACACCACACCAGTGTGAAAATGCCCGACACGCACCGATTTACAGATAAAGAGTTTTATGATTTTTGCCAGGCAAATGAACACTTGAAATTTGAACGCGACGCACAAGGGAACATCATTCTCATGGCAAATACCACGCCCCGAACCGGTCTCAGAAATTCGGAATTGAACTTGGAAATCGGACTTTGGAATCGGCAGAACAAGTTAGGGTTTGTATTTGATTCGTCTTCGGCCTTCACGCTACGCACTACTGCTGTTCGTTCGGCGGATGTGGCTTGGATAACAACTGAACGGTGGAACAAGATTTCTGATGCGGATAAACATTCGTTCACGCACCTTTGTCCCGATTTCATCATCGAACTCATGTCCAAGTCGGAGCGGCTGGCCAGTTGCCAGGAAAAAATGGATGAATGGATGGCAAACGGCTGCCGGTTGGCGTGGCTCATTGACACCGACAGTGAAAAGGCATACGTTTACCGTCAGGGCCGGGAAACCGAAACAGTATCTTTCGCCGGGGGCAAACTCAGCGGCGAAGACGTGTTGCAAGGATTTGAATTGGACTTGAAAATTTTGAAATAACATGGAAACCCTGGAAAAAAAACCTTCTTTTTCAGTCAGCCAGCAAGGCTACTACGGCGACTTTGGCGGTGCGTACGTACCCGAAATGCTGTATCCGAATGTGGAGGAACTGCGCGAAAACTACCTGAAAATCATGCGGGAGCCTGAATTCCAGCGCGAATTCCAGTACCTGCTGCGCGACTACGTGGGCCGCCCCACGCCGTTGTATCTGGCCAGCCGCTTATCTGAAAGATACAATGCGCAGATTTACCTCAAGCGTGAAGACCTTTGCCACACCGGTGCGCACAAGGTCAACAACACCGTGGGGCAGATACTGATTGCCAAGCGGCTTGGCAAAAAACGCATTGTGGCCGAAACCGGAGCCGGGCAGCACGGCGTGGCAACCGCAACCGTGTGCGCACTGATGGGCATGGAATGCACCGTGTACATGGGCAAACTTGACATTGAACGCCAGAAGCCGAATGTGGAACGCATGAAAATGCTTGGCGCACAAGTGGTTGCGGCCACGTGCGGCAGCCAAACCTTGAAAGATGCCACCAACGAGGCCATGCGCCACTGGATCAACAACCCGACGGATACGCACTACATCATCGGTTCGGTGGTGGGGCCGCATCCGTATCCGGACATGGTGGCGCGGTTCCAATCGGTCATTTCGGAAGAGATCAGGAAGCAACTGCTGGAAAAAACCGGACGCGAAAACCCCGATTACGTGATTGCCTGCGTGGGCGGCGGCTCCAATGCGGCGGGTGCTTTCTACCACTTTCTTAATGAGCCGGAAGTGAAACTGGTGGCCGTGGAAGCCGCCGGCCGGGGCGTGGGTTCGGGCCATTCGGCGGCCACTACGTTTTTGGGCAAGCCGGGCGTTCTGCATGGCAGCCGCACCATTCTGATGCAAACCGACGACGGGCAAGTTACTGAGCCTTATTCCATTTCCGCTGGACTGGATTATCCGGGCATCGGCCCCATCCACGCGCACTTGTTCAAGACTGGCCGCGCCATTTTTGCCGCTATCACCGACGATGAAGCCCTACAGGCCGGACTGGAAGTGAGCCGCACGGAAGGCATTATTCCGGCTTTGGAAACGGCCCATGCCTTTGCCTACCTGAAACAGATGCGGAACACTGGCAACGAAGTGATTGTAATCAACCTCTCGGGCCGGGGCGACAAGGATTTGGAAACATACAGCCGCGAATTGGGCTTGTAGGCAGCGGTAGCACACGCTTTAGCTTGTGCAAAATCCGCAGGATTTTTGAAATAGTATCTTTCCGAAAGGCGAAACCCCCACCTGCGTACCGGTCAACTGTGTACGGTTTGCGCCATTGCTCCCAGCATCTCTCCCAGCTCCCGGATTTTCACGCCCTGCGCACCGTCCTCCGCTGCCGACGCTTCAATGGTGAATTGGCTCAGTTTCAGGAGGCAAGCCGACAATTCGGCCGGGTTGCTTTCGGGCGATGAAACCAAATCCTCCAGCCGTTCGAGTTCGGTGGCAATGTGCTCAAAACCTTCGTAAGCCAACGTTTCGGCCCAACCGATAATGTTGCGCGGCGCAATGGACTGCGCCGACTCCAAACCCCGGTTCAGCAGTTCATGCGTGGAGTCAAGCTGGGTGCTGTAGTTCTTGGATGGGTGTGCGGTGGCCATGGCGGTTTGGATTGGGTTTGAAATGTGACGCGCAAATTACCGTGCCAACAGCCTCACCCCAACCCTCTCCGAAGCTGAAAGCCACGACTTGGCGTGGGAGAGGGAGTAAAAAAAACAGTATGTTTTGGAAACGCCAAACCCCCTACTGTCAAAAGCCCCCTCCTTCGGAGGGGGTTGGGGGAGGCTGTTTTTTTGCTCATTCCTTCCGCCAGATGGCTTTTTTCCCGTCCAGTCCCGTAAAAACCATTTTCCCGCCTTCGATGTAATACGTGCCGACACGTCGGCTGTCAACCGGAATCAACTGGCTGTTTACCATCGGGGTCAGAAGCTGGCCTTCACGGGTGCGCCAAGTGCCTTTTTCATTCGCTTCCGACCAGCCGTTGCCCGATTGACCGGCATTCTGGGTCTGGCTGGCTCCTTTTTCAAACGTGCCATCGGTGCGGAACAACCATTTGATTTTGGTGACATGGTTTATGAAAGTCGCGCCGGAGCCGGTGCTTTTTTCATCCGTGTAAATCCAAGTGCCCACCAACTGCTGGTCAAGATCGGTTTGAAACGGGGCGGCATTTAAATGAATGGCAAGGGCGAAAAACAGGGCTGTTTTCATCGGAAGTGGGCATGAAACCGGTTTTGCGGGTTTCACGGGTATGTGTAAGACGAGAACCGCCCAGGCAAACATATCCGGTGCAATGTTTTTGGTTTGTCGTTTCAACTCAGGCGTTCTCCGTCAGTGCCATCCGTTCCATCACCCGCCCAATGCGTCCGATACCTTCGGCAAGTTGCTCAACGGTGGGCAGGAACACAACCCGGAAATGATCGGAAGTGGCATGGTTGAAGCCGCTACCCTGCACCAACAGTACTTTTTCCTGACGCAGCACGTCCATCACAAACTGCTTGTCGCTTTCAATCGGGCAAATGTTGGTGTCAATCTTGGCGAACACATAAAAAGCCCCTTTCGGCGTAACACAACTCAATCCCGGAATCGCGTTGAGGGCACGCACCGCTGCATCGCGCTGTTGCCGCAGCCTGCCGCCGGGCTTCACCAAATCGTCAATGTGCTGGTAGCCTTCCAACGCTGGCCCGATGCAATATTGTGCCGGCACGCTGCTGCACACGCGCATGGTGGCCAGCAGCATCAGCCCTTCCATGTAGTCGCGTGCCTGCTTGGTTTTGCCACTCAACACCAGCCAGCCCGCCCGGAAACCGGCGGCGAAATAATTCTTGGTCAGGCCGCTCATGGTCAGGCACAGCACATCGTCGGCGAGGCTGGCAATGGAGGTGTGTTTGGCTTCGTCGTAGAGAATACGGTCATAAATCTCATCCGAAAAAACAATCAGGTCGTTTTCGCGGGCCACTTGCAGCAGTTCCTCCAAAAATTCGCGGCTGTACACCGCCCCCGTCGGGTTGTTGGGGTTGATGATGACCAAACCACGGGTGCGCGGCGTGATTTTGCGGCGGATGTCTTCAATATCAGGAAACCACTCGGATTGCTCATCGCACACGTAATGCACGGGTTGGCCGCCGCACAGCCGCACCGCCGATGTCCAGAGCGGATAGTCGGGCATGGGCAGCAGAATCTCGTCGTCCTTTTCCAACAATGCCTGCAAACTGAGCATAATCAAATCGCTCACGCCGTTGCCGATAAAAACCGTCTCGTCGGTCACTCCGTTGAAACCTCGCTGCGCATAGTGCCGTGCTACCGCCTCGCGGGCTTCGGCAATGCCGTGCGATGCCGCGTAGCCCTGCGCATTTGTCAGGTTGTCTATCAGGGCCTGCTGGATGTGGGCCGGGGTGTGGAAACCAAACGGCGCGGGATTGCCGATGTGGAATTTGAGAATGGCGTGCCCGGCCTTTTCCAAGGCTACGGCTTGTTCGTAAATAGGTCCGCGAATCTCGTAATTCACGCCGTCGAGGTTGGAACTGCGGCTGTACATGGGTGAAAGTTGGGTGACGAAAATAGTATGTTTTCAAAAGCCCAAACCCCTTTTGGCAATCAAATCGGGGCGGCCATCGACAAATTACGGAATTTTATGACGGAACGGCAAAATATTTTCGGTAAGTGTATTGTGGGCGGCTGTTTGCGCACGAATGCGGCACAAATGTGGGAATTGTGGCGCGGATGTCTAATTTTGTGGCTTATTGATTTAAGTACGCATGGAAAAACAAGTTTTGAGCGTTCATTTCATTTCCATTGGTGGCGCGGCCATGCATAACCTGGCTATTGCGCTGCACAAAAAGGGTTGTACTGTTACCGGTTCGGATGATGAAATCATGGATCCGTCGAGGAGCCGGTTGCAACAGCACGGCCTGCTGCCCGAACGCGAAGGTTGGTTTGCGGACAAAATCCACGCCGGGCTCGATGTGGTGATTCTTGGGATGCACGCCCGCGCCGACAACCCCGAATTGCTGAAAGCACAGGAACTGGGATTGAAAGTACAATCATATCCCGAATTCATTTACGACCAATCAATTGACAAGCAGCGCATTGTGATTGTGGGCAGCCACGGCAAAACCACCATCACGTCCATGATCCTGCACGTGCTCAAATACCATAACCGCAAGTTTGACTATTTGGTTGGGGCGCAGTTGGAGGGTTTTGATACGATGGTGCAACTCACCGACGCGCCAATCATCATTATTGAAGGCGACGAGTATTTTGCCTCGCCCATCCACCGCAAACCCAAATTTTTGTATTACCGGCACCACATCGGCTTGATCAGCGGCATTGCCTGGGATCATATCAACGTGTATCCCGATTTTGATGAATACGTGAAACAATTCGAGCTTTTTGCCGAAGCCACACCCAAAGCTGGTTCGCTGGTGTTTGACAACAACGACGACTTGGTCACGGTGATTGGCCGCAAGGAACGCGAAGATGTGTCGCGTTTGGAGTACGATGTGCATCCGCACAAAATTACGGACGGCCAGACGTTTTTGCTCACGGCCAGCGGTCAGGAAATCGCCGTGCGCGTTTTTGGCGAACACAATATGCGAAACCTCAACGGCGCGAAAACCGTGCTGGAGCGGCTGGCGGTGGAAGATGCCGAGTTTTACCGGGCCATCGCCTCTTTCAAGGGTGCAGCCCGGCGCATGGAAATGGTGGGGCAGAACGACCAAACCATTTTCTTCCGCGATTTTGCCCACGCACCTTCCAAACTGGAAGCGACCACGCACGCGGCCAAAGCGCAGTTTCCGCACCGTAAACTGGTGGCCTGCATGGAGTTGCACACGTTCAGCAGTCTGAACAAGGATTTCCTGCACGAATACAAGGACACTTTCCGCGATGCCGATGTGGCGGTTGCCTACTTCAACCCGCACACGATTGCGCACAAACGCCTTGACCCCATTACCGAAACGGACGTAAAAGAAGCCTTCAACCGCCCCGATTTGCAAGTGTTCACGGACAATGAATCGCTGACGGCCTTCTTGGTTTCTCAATCGTGGCCCAATGCCAACCTGCTGATGATGAGTTCGGGCAACTACAACGGCTTGGATATGAACGAGTTGAGCCGGAGGATTCTGTAGATTTGCTGTGGTTTTTTTGCATCAGGATTTGTGTGATTCGGAGATTTTCAAGATGAAACGCACCGCAGGTCAGACACTGTGTGTCAGACCGGCATCACGCATCGGCTTTCCTGTCTGCCGACAGGCAGGCGGGCGAACCGGCGGGTTTGGCCTTTTTAAAACATACTATTCTTGTAAAGCCAATTGCCAATTGGTTTGTGTGTTTCCAACAGATTGCAAATCCCGGACAACACTTTTCAACGGTAAACTGAAAACGGCAAACACCCTCATGCACCCGCTCAAACTTAAAAAACCGCTCGCATTCTTCGACATTGAAACCACCGGACTCAACGTTGCCAAAGACCGCCTGATC
>JANPIL010000158.1:0-3646 GCA_031424975.1 Sphingobacteriales bacterium | reverse complement strand
CGGCGCCCCCCCCCCCCCCCTACCGGGCAGCCTAAACCCCCCCTTCTTTGGTTGGGGGTGGGGGGGAGCCCACTTCTCTGGACGAATTGGTTTCGCTGATTCAGAACCTGAGCTTCCCGACGTACCAGTTTAAACTGAAAGGTGCCGAGAAATCGAACCTGACGGATGAGGAATTTCTGAAAATTCTGGAACGCGGGCGGTACCACTGCCAGATCGGCGATGTGTTCCAGATTGTGCTTTCGCGCCGGTTCGAGCAGCAGTTCCAAGGCGATGAGTTCAACGTGTACCGGGCCTTGCGTTCCGTCAACCCGTCACCGTACCTGTTCTATTTCGATTTTGGCAGTTACAAGATTTTCGGCTCCTCGCCCGAAACCCAGATTGCCATCAAGGGCGACAAGGCCACGATTTACCCGATTGCGGGCACGTTCCGGCGCACCGGCAACGACCAAGCCGATGCCGAACTGGCCCAAAAACTCCACGACGACCCCAAGGAAAATGCCGAACACGTGATGCTTGTGGACTTGGCCCGCAACGACCTGAGCCGCCACAGCCATGATGTGACAGTGGAAACCTTCAAGGAAATTCAGTATTATTCGCACGTGATCCACTTGGTTTCCAAAGTAACGGGGCAGATGGAAAAGGGCACGAATCCGTTGCAACTCGTGGCCGACACCTTTCCGGCGGGCACGCTTTCCGGCGCACCCAAACACAAGGCCATGCAACTCATTGACCGCTACGAAACCACCAACCGCAGTTTTTACGGTGGCTGCATCGGTTTCATGGATTTCAACGGCGATTTCAACCACGCCATCATGATCCGTTCGTTTCTGAGTAAAGACAATACGCTGTATTACCAAGCCGGGGCGGGCGTGGTGTTCAAGTCGCAGGTGGAGAGCGAGTTGCAGGAAGTGAACAACAAGATTGCGGCCCTGCGCCGGGCGGTTCAGTTGGCCGGCGTGAACCTGGACTACGGCCATGATTGACGCGGTGCGGAAAATAGTATCTTTCGAAAAGGCCAAACCCCGGCCATTTAATCATTTAGCCGTTCAGACATTTATCTTATGAAAATACTCGTTTTGGACAATTACGACAGCTTTGTGTACAACTTGGTACATTACCTGCGCGAAATGGGGCACGAGCCGGAAGTGTACCGCAACGACAAAATCACGCTGGCCGAAGTGGCACGGTTTGATAAGATATTGTTGTCGCCGGGGCCGGGCGTACCCTCCGAGGCGGGCATCATGCCCGAACTCATTGCCATGTATGCACCCACCAAGAGCATTCTGGGCGTGTGTTTGGGCCACCAAGCCATCGGTGAGGCATTTGGTGCGACGTTGGAAAACATGGCCGATGTGCTGCACGGTATTGCCACCGAAACTTTCATCAAAGACACTGGCGAAAGGCTTTTTAGGAACGTTCCGACCGGATTGAAAACCGGCCGTTACCATTCGTGGACTGTTGTGCCCGGTTCCATGCCCGACGCGCTGGAAATCACCGCCGTGGATGCCGAAGGCCGCGTGATGGCCCTGAGCCACAAAACGCATGATGTGCGCGGCGTGCAGTTTCACCCGGAAAGCATCCTGACCGAACATGGCAAGCAAATGCTGCGAAACTGGCTGGATTGATTTTGAATTTCAGGGGAAATAAGTGCCGCGAAGATTTCGGGTTTTTTGCTTTTTAAGAGATACTAAGTACTGGCGTGAAATTAGTTTATAGTATTCAATTACCGGGTTCTGTGGCACACAGAACCTTGGTGCGCCGAAAAGCGGTCTGTGTGCCACAGAACCCGGTGTGCTTTTAATATAAGTTATTTTTAAGCAAGCACTTATTTTCAACCGCACATTCGGGAAAAATGATTTGTCGGCCCATGTTTGCAACCGCAGTAAAAACGACACCGGATACACTGAAATTCTAACATACGCATGACGGCGCTGGCGATTTTTGGAATTTGCGTGGCAATCACGATTGCATTTGTGGTTGTTATGGTACTGGTTTTGGGGTCTCCCTCCCTTATAATTATTATCCTCTTCCCCGTACTGCTCACCGAGACCGTGACGGGCACGAGCAGCGGAATGTTCAACCCGAACGGATCGGGCAATAAGTCGCCTGCGTTCAATGCACTGATAATCCTGTTTGTTTTGCTGGAGGTTTTGCTGGTGGCGGGGATACTATTCGGGCTTTACTGCCTGATTTTCGGTTGGCCCGCTTCCGCGTTAATGAATAGCGAGGCTCCAATGGTTTTGTCTGCTTTGCAAATCCATCGCTTGCGGGTCGTGAACGGTGTGTTGTGGCTGCTGGGCGGGTTTTTCCTTGTCATGCTGTTGATTAATGCGGTTCGGTTTCGGGAGCACATCAAACAGATGGGCAAATTCCCCATTCTGTTCTATTACATTTTGCCGCTGGCTGCCCATCCGATGGCCTTTGTGTTTCTGGCAGCCAGCCGCAAGTACCTGTTGCATTATCCTGATGGCGGCCTTGATTTGGGCTTTTTTGCAAAGACCTGCGCCATTTTCCATGTGTGCTGTCTGGTGGCCATGCAATCACATTGGGTTTATTCGTATGTGACCACGTTGCGCAACCACATTTCACAATTAACGTTTTGGTATTGGCTCAGCTTGGCAATTGGCCTGTTATACAAGCTGATTTTCATCTATTTCTTCGTCTGTGTTTTTTCGTCTCTATAGCTTATTTTTTTAATGTCGGAAACCTGCTGTCGTAAAAAACACTGTTTAAAAATGAAACCAAAGCCGTTTTGGTAGGCAGCGGGCAACATAAACACACGCCCGTTTTATCGAATAGAAACGGCTTAGGCTATTCGCCAACCAAAGCCAAATCTGTGGCACACAGACCGGCAGGGGTCAGCATGAATTAATTGACCACTCCCATTTGTTTTCTCAAGTCTTTTGCCAATCAAAAGTGGTGTGTTCAACGGCAGAGCACGGCCTGTGGTTTGAACTGTAGGGAAACAAACCATCCGGCAATCAATCCTGTCTCATACCATCATTCATCCGAAAGTGCCATCCGATCATCCCATCGGAATCTCGAACTGCACCAAGTCCACAAAATCCTGCACGCGGTTTTCCAGTTCGGGCTTGGTCAGTTCCACGATGCGTTCCAAACCGAATTTCTCCACGCAGAACGAAGCCAGTGCCGAGCCGTAAATAATGCCGCGCTTCATGTTTTCAAACGAAATGTCGTTGGTGCTGGCAAGGTGGCCGATGAAGCCGCCCGCAAAGGTGTCGCCCGCGCCGGTCGGGTCGAAAACCTCTTCCAGCGGCAAAGCCGGGGCAAAAAACACTTGGTCTTTGTTGAACAGGTATGCGCCGTGCTCGCCTTTCTTGATAATCAGGAACTTAGGCCCCATGCCCAGAATCTTCTTGGCGGCCTTGCGGATGGAATATTCCTTGGACAACTGGCGCGCCTCTTCATCGTTGATGGAGAGCACGTCCACCATTTTCAGTACTTCCGTCAGTTCGGCCAGGGCCACATCCATCCAGAAATTCATGGTGTCCATCATCACCAGTTTCGGACGGCGACGCAGGCGTTCAATCACCGTTTTCTGTACTGAAGGCGTTAGGTTGCCGAGCATCAGGAACTGGCAGTCCTGGTACGATTCGGGAATGACGGGGTCAAAATCGGCCAGCAC
>JANPIL010000157.1:0-4419 GCA_031424975.1 Sphingobacteriales bacterium | reverse complement strand
AGGTGGCGCAGGCTGTCCATGGTCTGTTTGCGATCCCAAGGGCAGCGTTCGCGCAGTTCGTCCATGATGGTCAGCAGCCGGTCAAAGGCTTGGAGTTGCGCTTGGCGGCGCGGCGATGGATTGTGTTGCATGACTGTATGGTTTGTTCGGGCGGGATCAACAGCTTTTGGAGGAGCCGGGTTTGGCCTTTCCAAAATATACTATTTTTTTGTAAAAGTAGCGCAAAACTGCCTAATTGTCGCGCCGGAAAAGATGCGGTTGCAGACGGGTTTCGTGTCCACTGGCGCGAGGTTCCCACCTCGTGCCGCCCATGCGGGCAGATTCTTATCTGCCGGAGGCTCAACTGGATTGAACACGCCGAGATACGAATCTCGGAAAATGGCTGGCACGAGGTGGGAACCTCGTGCCAGCGGCAAAAGACATTTTTAATTATCGGAACCATTTTACCCGGAGAAAACCGGAAATTCAGAATAGTATCTTTTAAAAAGGCCAAACCCGCCTCATGACATGAAAAAACTACGCTCACAGGAATGGTTCGGCAAGACCGGCAAGGACGGTTTCATTTACCGCGCCTGGATGAAAAACCAAGGCATTCCGCACTACGAATTCACGGGCAAGCCGGTCATCGGCATTTGCAATACATGGTCGGAACTGACACCGTGCAACGGCCATTTCCGCGAATTGGCCGAATCCGTCAAGAAAGGCGTGTTGGAGGCGGGCGGCTTCCCGCTCGAATTTCCGGTAATGTCGCTGGGCGAAACACTGATCAAGCCCACGGCCATGCTGTACCGCAACCTGGCGAGCATGGACGTGGAGGAATCCATCCGCGCCAATCCGCTGGACGGCGTGATACTGCTGTGCGGCTGCGACAAAACCACGCCGTCGCTGGTCATGGGCGCGTGCAGCGTGGACATCCCTACGCTGGTGGTGTCGGGCGGGCCGATGCTCAAAGGGCGTTGGCGCGGCGGCAACATCGGCACCTCCGATTTGTGGCGCATGGCCGAGGAATTCAAGATGGGCGAACTCTCGGAAGCCGATTTTACGGAGGCCGAAGCCTGCATGGCACGTTCGCAGGGCCATTGCGCCGTGATGGGAACCGCCTCCACGATGGCCTCGATGGTGGAGGCGTTGGGGCTTTCGATGCCGCAGAACGCCGCCATTCCCGCCGCCGATTCGCGGCGCAAGGTGCTGGCGCAACTCTCGGGCAGGCGGATTGTGGAAATGGTGAAGGAAGATTTGGTGCTGTCGAAAATACTGACGCGGCAGGCGTTTGAAAATGCCATCATCGTCAATGCGGCCATCGGCGGATCCACCAATTTTGTAATCCATTTGCTGGCCATTGCCGGCCGCATCGGCGTGGATTTGAAACTGGACGATTTTGATGTGCTGTCCGATAATGTGCCGCTCATTGCCAACGTGCAGCCATCGGGCGAGCATTTCATGGAGGATTTGTTTTACGCGGGCGGACTGCCAGCCGTGATCCGGGAACTGGAGCCGCTGATCCGAAAGGACGCGCTGACGGCCAACGGGCAAACCCTCTGGGAAAACTGCCAGAATGCGCTGTGCTACGACCGCAACCTGATTGCACCGCTCGCCGAGCCTTTCAAGCCGCTGTCGGGCATGGCGGTGGTGCGCGGCAACCTGGCCGTGAATGGGGCCGTGATCAAGCCATCGGCGGCCACGCCCGCCCTGATGACGCACCGGGGCCGCGCCGTGGTGTTTGAAACCATTGAGGATTACCACGCCCGCGTGGACGACCCGGATTTGGAAATTGATGAAAACTCGGTGATGGTGCTGAAAAACGTGGGGCCGAAAGGCTATCCCGGCATGGCCGAAGTGGCCAACATGACGCTGCCCAAAAAACTGCTGGAAAAAGGCATTCACGACATGGTGCGTATCTCGGACGGACGCATGAGCGGCACGGGCTACGGCACGGTGGTGCTGCACGTATCGCCCGAGGCTTCGGATGGCGGCACGCTGGCCCTGGTGCAAAACGGCGACTGGATTGCGCTGGATGTGCCCAACCGCTCACTGACGCTGGAAGTGCCCGACAGCGAACTGGCCGAACGCCGCCAGCTTTGGCGCGCGGCCTACACCGAAAACGCCAGCCGGGGCTACACGCAACTCTACATCCGGCACGTGGAGCAGGCGCATTTGGGTGCGGATATGGACTTTCTGAAAGGAAAGTCGGGCAGCAAGGTCACGCGTGACTCGCATTGACGTGTTCCGCAGGGGCTGTCCGGCAGGGCTGTTCCGCAGGGCTTCACCCTGCGTTGGCGGATAACGCCCTTTCAGGGCTGCCAGCGATGGGGAAACTTGCCTTAATCGCAACCAAAGGAGCGGGTTTGGGCTTTTAAAAAGATACTGTTTCGGGAAGGCCGGAACGCAGGTCAGACACTGTGTGTCAGACCGGTAGGGGAAATCGGCCTTCGGATGAACCGGCAGGTTCGGGCTTTTTGAAGGGTACTATTTTGGTGGCGTGCCTTCTGGCTTTCGGCCAAGCGAGTCGCAGACTCGGAACCCTGTCCGTCCCGCCACGGCGGACGAACCGGCAGGCGGGCAGTCGTCACGCGTCGCAGACGGGCGACAGTGGGGAGGTCCAGGCACGCCCGTATGGAGAATATTTTACCTCAACGCAGCATAGCCATGAACCTGTCCAGTTTAATGACGGACACTTTGGGGAAATCGGTTTTCTTCAGCACATCATAATGCCGGTCGTTGGTGACCAAGTAATCCACATTGGCAGCTATTGCGCAATCCGCAAACTTGTTGTCATCAGGGTCTTGGCCAATCAGTAGCCAGTTGTAGAATACGGTCACCAGTTCGGTTTTTGGCAGAAGGAGCAGTTGCGCCAGTACGTTTTGCCCTACCGTATCACTGTAGAACGAGGACAGAATTTCTTCATATTCCTCAAGTATTTCGGTGGTGACGGCCAAGGAAATATTTCCTTGCCGGATGCTCTCGTATACGGGCCGGTAGGGGGATTTGCGGGGAATGCTGGCAACCAGACAGTTAGTGTCGAAAACAACCCTCATTTGGTTTTGCGCCGAATGTGCGTTTGCGCCAGTTTGCGGAAATCGTCCGGTTCAAGTCCTTTGCTGGCGACAATGGCATCGGTTTCCCGGTCAATCCTTGCGGAAAGGTAATTGGTGACCACGCCGGTGATTTCGTCAAGTTCCTCGGGTGTGCTGATGGCGGAAAAAATTTTCCCCAAGCGGGCTTGCGCTTCCCGGACAGCGGCAGACGTTTTTTCTTCTTGGACTGGCATATGAATTTCAATTAGTCTAAACAAATATACGAAAAAGCATTCTTGGCAACCCGCATCTGTCCGTAATTCATAAACATGGTTTATAGCCATAGCGGGGTTTGGCCTTTTTAAAACATACTATTTTCCACAGCGACACCTTACGCGATGCAAGAATTTGACGGCCAAGCGGCCATTGTGACCGGAGCCGGAACCGGCATCGGCTTTGAAATCGCCCGGCAACTGGCGGCGCAAGGCGCAAGCGTGATCCTGAACGACATTGACGCGGAACTTTGCCGCCAAGCCGCCGCCAGCATCCGGGCGGCGGGTGGCATTTGCGAAGCCTGCCCCGGCGATTCGAGCCAGTTGGAAACAATCCAAAACCTTGTGGGCCAAGCGGTTGCCTCGTTCGGTAAACTGACCATTGTCGTTGCTAATGCGGGCATCACCACTTACGGCGATTTTCTGGACTACCAGCCCGAATCGCTGCGGCAACTGCTGGAGGTGAACCTGTTCGGCACGTTTTTCCTGACGCAAGCTGCCGCCCGGCAGATGGTTGCGCAGGGCGGTGGCGGCCGTGTGCTGCTCATGTCGTCGGTGACGGGCCACCAGTCGCACAAGAATTTGGCGGCCTACGGCATGACCAAAGCGGGCCTGGAAATGCTGGCCAAAAACCTGGTCGTGGATTTGTCGCCGCACCGGATAACCATCAATTGCGTGGCTCCCGGCGCGACGCTGACCGAACGCACCCTCGCCGACGAAAGCTACACCGAAACGTGGTCGCGCCTTACGCCGCTGGGCAAGCCGGCCACCGTGCAGGACATTGCCCGCGCCGCGCTGTTTTTCGTGTCGCCGGGGGCGGGGCACATCACCGGGCAGAGTTTGGTGGTGGATGGCGGCTGGACGGCCATGAGTCCGTCGCCGTACTGACGGGCGGCGTTAGGTTGAACCGGTTGCCTGTCACGTAATTGAATGCGGCAACATAGCCGTTAATGACCGTGTGGACGTTTATCTTCTCCCGGATAATCTGTTCCGAGTTCAATCCCATTTGCAGGGTTTTTCCGGGATCGGAGAGAATTTGGTCTATTTTCTGGTACAAGTCATCCTCGTTGTCATTCTTGAAAAAATAGCCGTTGCGGCCTTCTTCCACCAGCATTTTCTCTGTTCCATCCGCA
>JANPIL010000156.1:0-26334 GCA_031424975.1 Sphingobacteriales bacterium | reverse complement strand
GCCGCCAAACTTGTAGCTCACGTACAGGTCGCAGCCGCCGAAGGTCTGCCGCCCGTCGCAACACGTGAACACCAGCACCCGCCCATCGGCCGAGATGCTGCTTGCGCCTTCGTTTTCGGCGGTGTTGATGCGTGGCGAAAGTGGCGCGGGTTCGGTCCAGTCATTGCCCTTGCGTGAGGCGGTGTAGATATTCTCGTCGCTTTTGGGATCGGCAGAGGTGCGGGCGGTGAAAATGATGGTCTGCTGGTCGGCGGTGAGCACCGGGAAATACTGCAGCATGAACTTGTTCACCGTGCCGCTCATGGGGTTGGCTTGGTAGGGCAGCGGGTTTTTCATGGCTTCCACCGCAAAATCGCAGTTGGCAATCTGCCGCTGGGCCATCAATACCTGCGCCTGCTTGGTTGGCCGCATGGACAGAAATTTCTCGTACGCATCCTTGGCCTTGGCGTAGTTGCCTGCGTCCAGGTAATGGCCGCCCAACACACTGTACGCACCGATGAAAGATGGGTTTTTCGGCTTCAGTTCCACGCTTTTCTCATAATGCCCGATGCTTAGGGCCGAGTAGTCCTTGCCGCGTTCCACGTAGGCTTTCAGTTCATAGACATTGGCCAGCCGGAAGTGCGCCTCGGCAAAGTTGGGCTCGCGTTCAATGGCTTTTTCCAACAATGAAACGGCCTGGTCAAACTTGCGTTCCAAGATGTACTGCTGCGATTGGTCGTAGAAAAGCTTGGCCTTGGGCGAAACCGGCGGCGGGGAAGGCTGGGCAAAGGCCGGGAGAAACAGTATCTGGAAAAAGAGGAAAACCGGAACGGAATGGCGGGGAAGGAAAATTTTCATGGGGTCGGACGGGAAATTCGTGGTAGGCATAACGTCGGCTGCCCAAATTTATGCACAATATTCTCCAAGATTAATACAATCGCGGCGTTTTTTGTAACATCAAAGATGCAAAACCAGTCAATGCAAAAATAGTATGTTTTTGAAAGCCCAAACCCCCGGACATGAAAAAGGCCGGCGGGGTCTTGGAAGCCCCGCCGGCCTGAAACCGGCAATCCGAAATAGTATCTTTCTAAAAGCCCGAACCCGCCGATTGTCTTGGAGGCCGACGCGCGATTCCGGTCTGACACACAGTGTCTGACCTACGTTATCCGGTTTTCGGACAGGCTTAGTACATCTTCTTTTTCGGGAAGCTGCTGCCCGAAGGCCGACGGCTGCGGTCGTTGGAAGAGCCGCCACCCGAAGGCCGTCCCGAAGAAGGCCGGTTTGGCGAACGGCCCGGCGTGCGTGACTGGCCTTGCGGCTTGGCCGGAGCCTTGGCCACGGTCATTTCGGTCATGGGATACGGGTGTCCTTCAATCACCGGAATCGGCTTGCCAATCAGTTTCTGGATGTCTTTCAGGAACGGAAGTTCCTCGGCATCGCAAAACGACAAGGCCGACCCTTTGGCTCCCGCGCGGCCCGTGCGGCCGATACGGTGCACGTAGGTTTCGGAAATGTTGGGAATCTCGAAGTTGATCACGTGGGCCAGGTCGTCCACGTCAATGCCACGGGCGGCAATGTCAGTGGCCACCAGCACGCGGATGCTTTGGTTCTTGAAATTTTCCAAGGCCCGCTGCCGCGCATTCTGCGACTTATTGCCGTGGATGGCCTCGGCCTTTATGCCTTCTTTCACGAGCAGTTTCACCACCTTGTCGGCCCCGTGCTTGGTGCGCGTGAATACCAGCGCGGTCACGATGGCTTTGCCTTGCAGCACGTGTACCAGCAAATCGTTTTTGCGGCCCTTGTCTGTCAAATAAACCGATTGGTTGATGGTATCGGCGGTGGATGAAACCGGCGTGACCTCCACCTTCACCGGATTGCTCAGGATGGTGTCGGCCAGTTTCACGATGTCGGGCGGCATGGTGGCCGAGAAAAACAGCGTTTGGCGTTTGGCGGGTAGTGCGGCAATCAGCTTTTTCACATCGTGGATAAAACCCATGTCCAGCATCCGGTCGGCTTCGTCAAGCACAAACAGGCTCACGTGTTGCAGGCTCACGAAACGCTGGTTCATCAAATCGAGCAGGCGGCCGGGCGTGGCCACGAGTATGTCCACCCCGCGCCGCAGGGCATCGGTTTGGGCACGTTGCGACACGCCGCCGAACACAACGGTGTGGGTCAGGTGGGTGTTGCGGCCGTAGGCTCCGAAACTCTCATCAATCTGGATGGCCAGTTCGCGGGTGGGTGTCACAATCAGGGCTTTGATGCGTTTCTGCCCTTTTTCCTGGTCGCGGTTGTTATACAGCAGTTGCAGGATCGGGATGGCGAAGGCGGCCGTTTTGCCAGTGCCCGTTTGGGCGCAGCCCAACAGGTCTTTTTGTTGCAGAATCAGCGGGATGGCTTGCGCCTGGATGGGTGTCGGTGTGGTGTAGCCTTCCGTCACCAAGGCTTTTCTGATGGGATCAATAAGATCCAGTTGGTCAAATGTCATTCGTATGGTTTTTGTAAAACGGGCCGGGATGGTTTTCGCGCCGGGCCGGTGCAGGTGAAAAAAAAGAAGTACGGGATGTTATTCGGATTGGGGAATTTTTGGGGAATTTTCTGCCAAAAGCGCGCCGGTTCTTCGTAATGCGGAAGGGAATACAATCTCCGGTACGGAGGCAAACGGAGACCACGCAAAATAAGTTCGCGAAGGAGCCTCCCCCAACCCCCTCCGAGGGAGGGGGCTTTTTGGCTCCCCCTTCGGGGGCTGGGGGGCTTTCGTCCCTATTTCAACGCCTGATACACCAGCACGCGGAATTTGCGCGTCACCTCGTCGCTTTGCGCGTATGGCAGCACGTTGGTGAACACCAGGCAGATAAGCTCTTCTTTCGCGTCAATCGTGTATTCTGAGCAGTACGCGCCACCCCACGTAACCGCCCCGACGGTGGCTTGGTCGCCGTAAAGGCTGCGGTCGGTAAAAACTTGGAAGCCAAGGCCGAACTTGTCTTGCCGCTCCCATACTTCAAGGCCGCCAATCTGGTTGCGCGTCATCATCTCCACGGTCTTGCGGCCCAGCAACCGTATGTTGTTGAATTCGCCATAATTCAGAATCATCTGGCAGAATTTGGCGTAGTCGCCAATGGTGCTGACCAAGCCCGCCCCGCCCGAAAAATAGCTTTTGGCCTTGCTCACCGGGTAGTTTCGCATGGATGCGCTTTGGCTCACCGCCAGCGGGGTTTGTACGGTGGGTTTGGCATACAGCTCCACCAACCTGTTGGCCTTGCTGTCGGGCAGGTAGAAATACGTGTCTTTCATGCCCAGCGGGTCAAGGATGCGCTGCCTGAAAAACACATCCAGTTTCACGCCCGAAACCACCTCCACCAAGTAGCCGAGCACGTCGGTATTCAGCCCGTAGGTATAGGCTTGGCCCGGATCGTGGAGCAGCGGCCGCTTGGCAATTTGGCTGACCACATCGGCCAGCACGTCGGCATCGGCGGAGTGGATGTACGGGATTTTAAGGCCCATCAACGCGTCCATCTGGTGTTCGTACGGGATGCCCGCCGTGTGCGTGAGCAACTGCCGGATGGTGATTTCGGATTTTGCCGGGCGGCTTTTGACGGTCTTGCCCGCCGTATCCAGGCTTTCCAACACACGCGGGTTTTTAAAAGCGGGGATGTACTTGGACACCGGCTCTTCGAGCAAAAACCGGCCTTCCTCGTAGAGCATCATCACGGCCACGCTGGTTAGGGCTTTGGTTTGGGAGGCAATGCGGAAAATGTCGTCCTTTTGGAGCGGCGTTTTCTGCTCCAGGTTGCGGTAGCCGAACGCCTTGTGGTGCACGATTTTTCCTTTGCGGGCAATGAACGTGACCGCATTGGGCGCAATGCCCCGGTCAATGAGTTGTTGCAGGTGCGCATCAATCCGAGCCAGCCGCTTGGCCGAAAAACCCGCCTGCTCCACATCAGTGGCGGTTGAGAATTGCGCCAGTTTTTGGGCAAAAGTTGCTTGGAATGCAAGGAGAAGGCAGACAAACAGGATTTTTTTCATGGAAAAATGTGCGCGTGGTTTTTTTGAAATGAAAATGCGGGCGGAAACGCGCCTCAACCATCAAATTTGAATTGCAAATAATTGATGTCAAAGCCCTTGCCCGTGAAAATGCGTTCGTAATGCGTCCGGATTCCGCGGTGAAGCGGCAGCAAATCGGATGCGTAGAGGTTTTGGGTGTGCATCAAGTCCTTTACGGGCATGGTTTGCAGCATTTCCAAAGTGAAGTCAAAAAGCATCCGGCTGTCGGTTTTCAAATGCACGGTTCCGCCGGGAGCCAGCAGGTTGCGGTACATATTCAGGTAGCGGGTGTGGGTCAGGCGGCGTTTGGCATCGCTTTGGCGGGGGCGCGGGTCGGGAAACACAATCCAGATTTCGGAAACCTCCTGCGGGGCGAAGAAGTTTTCCAGCAAATGTATCTGCGCCCTCAGAAACGCGGTGTTGGCAAGCCCTTCGGTTTCGGCGGCCATGCTGCCGCGCCACAGCCGGTCGCCCTTCACGTCCACGCCCACAAAATTGCGGTCGGGGTGGGCGGCGGCCAGCCCGGTCGTGTATTCGCCCCGGCCACAAGCCAACTCGACCGTAACCGGATTCGGATTGCCGAAATACGCCCCGTTCCAGTTACCCTTGATGGTATCGTAGTGGGTTTTGCCTTTTTCCAAGATACTATTCCGGCCTTGGTTTTCAACATACCGAATCAGTTTTTTACGCATTCTTGCAATTTGGAATTTTGAATGATAGAATGAGTGAATTAGTCCACGGACGACGGTCAACAGTCAACGGAAAAAAACGCAGGGGCGACCTTTGTAGCTGCCCGATTGCCCGGCAAAATAGTATCTTCCGGAAACACGAAACCCCGCCTTTTGCCGGACGGTGAGCCGAAAACGGCAGACGCACGACGGAAAAACTTCTCACAACTCGTTTAGTTCGGCCACCACAAACGTGCTGCCTCCGACGAAAACCACATCGGCTGGATCCGCGTTTTTGCGGGCTTCGGCCAAGGCTTGGTTCACATCCGGCACAACCACGCCGTGCAGGCCAAAAGCGGCGGCTTGGCTGGCCAGTTCACCGGCGGGCAGGGCCCGCGGAATATCGGCTTGGCAGAAATAATACATGGCTTTTTTGGGCAGCAGCGGCAATATTTTGGCCAAGTCTTTGTCGTTAGCCATGCCGATGATTATGTGCAATTGCTTGGCTTCGAGCCCCATCAACTGCGCCACCACCAACCCGATGCCGGCTTCGTTATGGCCCGTGTCGCAGAGGGTGAGCGGCTTTTGCGACAATATCTGCCAGCGGCCTTTCAGCCCGGTCAGCCTCACCACTTTTTTGGTTCCGGCCAGCACGTGGGCGGCCGTAATTTTCCAGCCCGCCTTCCGCAGTATTCCCACGGCTTTCCACACGCCCGTCACATTCTTGAGTTGGTATTCGCCCAGCAAGGCCACATCTATCTGGTAAATGTCCAAACCGCCGTTGCTCGTGTCCATCACTTCTGCCCGCCGCAGGCCCGACGATACAATGCCCAGATCATGCGTGAAAATATCATCGCTGGCAAAGTACAGCTCCGCATTTTCCATTTTGGCTTTTTCCGTGAAAATCCTTTCCACTTCCGGCTGCCGTTCGCTCACCACCACCGGCACGCCGGGCTTAATGATGCCCGCCTTTTCAGTAGCGATTTTCACCAGCGAATCGCCCAGAATATCGGTGTGGTCCCAACTGATATTGGTGATGACCGACAATTCGGGCATGATCACGTTCGTGGAGTCAAGCCTCCCTCCCAGCCCCACCTCAATCACGGCAATGTCCACCTTTTCGCGGGCAAAATAATCGAATGCCATGGCCACCGTCAGCTCAAAAAACGACGGGGAGGTTTGCTCAATCTGGGGGATATTATTTTCCACAAACCGCACCACGGCCTCTTGGGGCATTTCAGTGCCGTTGATCCTGATCCGCTCGGTAAAGGATTTCAGGTGTGGCGACGTGTAAAGTCCCGTTTTGTAGCCCGCCGACTGCAGTACCGCCGCCAGCAGGTACGCGGTGCTACCCTTGCCGTTGGTTCCGGCCACGTGGATGGATTTGAACTGGTGCTGCGGATTGCCCAGGTGTTCGCACAAGGCCACGGTATTGGTCAGGTCGGCCTTGTAGGCGGCCTTGCCGATGCGGTGGAACACGGGCAGGCGGCTGTACAGGTAGTCAAGCGTTTCCGAGTAGTTCATGACGTTTTTTTAAGGGATTTTTTTTTGCATTATTTATAGACTCTAAAAAAACTCCGCTTTGTCAGTGCAGAATCTTATAGACCAATTCGCGCAGAATACCATCTTCCGACACACTGCCCGATTCCACGCCCTTGCACTGCAAATCGGCCTCGCGCAAGTAATGGATGATGCGGACGGTCTTGGCAAAGTCATAGTTGCGGGCGGCAGCGGTGTAATCCTTGGCAAAATACGGGTTGATGCCCAAAGCCGCCGCCATGCCCGAATCGCTTTTGTCGGCGACTGAATGCGCCAGCAGCACCTTGGTGAAAAACCCGAACAGCGTAACCACGACCATGATGGCCGGGTTGCTCTTCGGGTTGGAGTTAAAGTAGTGGATTATCTGGTTGGCTTTCAGCACATTGCGCTTGGTCAGGGCGGCCTGCAACTCAAACACGTTGTACTCCTTGCTGATGCCGACGAACTTTTGGATGTGGTCGGCATTGATTTCCGACTGGCCGGCAATGTTGAGCGTCAGTTTGTCAATCTCGTTGCTCAGGCGGCTCAGGTCGTTGCCGATATAGTCGGCCAGCAGTTGGGCGGCGGGCGGCTGGATCCGGTATTGTTTGGTTTTTACATAGTTTAGTATCCAGTCGGGCAGTTTGTTGTCATACATTTTCTTGGCCTCCACCAGCACGGCCTTTTTGTCGAGCGTCTTGGCCAGCGGCTTGCGTCCGTCCAGCGTCTTGTGCTTGTGCGCAAACACCAGGATGGTGGAGGGCAAGGGGTTCAGCACATAGCTTTCGAGCAGTTTCTGGCCGTCGTCGCGCGGCAAATCCGCAATTTCCTGCGCCTCCTTCACAATCACCACTTGGCGTTCGGCCATCATCGGGAAGCGGCGCGCCTGCGTGATCACCGTGCCCACACTCACATCCTTGCCGTAGCACACCACTTGGTTGAAACCGCGTTCGTGTTCGGCAATGGCATTGTTTTCGATGAAATCGCTGATCAGGTCAATGTAATACGGCTCATCGCCCTGCAAGAAATAGACGGGGGCAAACTGCCGCTTGCGCAGGCTTTCCAAAACCGCTTCGGTACGCTGGGGCATGGGCAAATCGGGTGGATGGCAGTGGGCGAAGTAAGCCCGCAAAGGTGCGGAAAAATAGTATCCCGAAAAAAGGCCAAACCCCCGCTTTGTCAGGCGGCTTGGGCAATCTTGATTTGCAGCACCGTGGCAATGGACATTGCCCTGATCTTGGCATTGTCGGCGGTGGGGCCGGCAAAATTCTCATCCACCGTCAGGGCAAAAAGTGCCAGCCAACGGTCGAAATGGGCTTTTTGCAGCGGTATCTTGGCGTGCAGTTGCAGGTGTTTCAGGATGGCATTGCCCTTGTAGCCTTCCTTGGCCAGCAGCACGGTGGCCCAGAAGGCATACATGGTGGGCAGGTGGTGCGGCCAGTCCACGTTTGCCACTTCGTTGAAAATATGGCCGATAACGGCATCCTGGCGCACTTTGGCGTAAAAGCCATCCACCAGTGTCTTGATGTCCTCCTCGGTTTGGATGTCCGTTTTCATGGCTGCGGGATTTTCAGGATGGTGGTGGCAAAGGTCGGCGGCCATACCAGAAAATCTTATGATTTGGATTGCAAAGCGGAAAGGTGCGGAAGGCAAAGACGGGCAAGTCCGGTACTGGCCGTCTGGTGAACGGCAAAAAAAGCACATCCGGTGCAAAAAAATAGTATCCATTGAAAAGCCCAAACCTGCCGGATGCGGGTATTTGTCTGGCCAATGGCACATTAAAAACGGTTTTTACGGAAACCAAACACCCAAAAATCGCAAGTCAGGCGTTGCCAAACCGGGTGGCGGCTGCCGGAAACGGGCGGGTTTCGGGTTTTTGGAAGATACTATTTCTTGAACAGCGAATCTACAAAGGCCACTTTGTCAAACAATTGAAGGTCGTTGATTTTCTCGCCCACGCCGATGTACTTGACCGGAATCTTGAACTGGTCTGAAATGCCGATGACCACGCCGCCCTTGGCCGTGCCATCCAGTTTGGTAATGGCCAGCGCAGTCACTTCCGTGGCCTTGGTGAACTCACGGGCCTGGATGAAGGCATTCTGCCCGGTGCTGCCGTCAAGCACCAACAATACCTCGTGCGGAGCTTCGGGCAGCATTTTCTGCATCACCCGCTTTATTTTGGTCAGCTCATTCATCAGGTTCACTTTTGTGTGGAGCCGCCCCGCCGTATCTATGATTATTATGTCGGCCTGCCGGTCGATGCCTTGCTTTACCGCATCGTAGGCCACCGCCGCCGGGTCGGTGTTCATGCCGTGTTCTATCACCGGCACGCCCACGCGCTGCCCCCACAGTTTGAGCTGATCCACGGCGGCCGCCCGAAACGTATCGGCTGCGCCCAGCACCACCTTTTTGCCGGCATTGTGAAACTGCGCCGCCAATTTGCCAATCGTCGTGGTTTTGCCCACGCCGTTTACGCCCACTACCATGATCACGTATGGCTTCACATGGTCGGGCACGTCAAAATCGCGCACGTCATGCGAGTGGTTTTCTGACAGGAGCTTGCCAATCTCGTCGCGCAGAATCCGGTCCAGTTCATTGGTGTTGAGATACTTGTCTTCGGCCACGCGGCTTTCTACCCGACGGATTATTTTCAAGGTCGTCTCCACGCCCACATCCGACGTGAGCAGGATTTCCTCCAGCTCATCCAGTACGTCCTCGTCCACCTTAGACTTTCCGGCAACGGCTTTTCCGAGTTTGGAGAAAAAACTCTCCTTGGTCTTTTCCAAACCCTTATCCAATGCCTCGGTGGCTTCCTGAATATCCTTTTTCTTGAAAAAATCGAAAAGACCCATGTCTGAATTGGGGGTTCGGCTTCCGGAATCCGCTGGGTTTCCAACGGTTCCAAAGTCAGGTAAAACGATTGGGTGAGGTAACAAAAAAAGTCCCGGCGAGGGACTTCTGTCTTTTAAAAAATGCTTTCGGCCTGAAATGCGGGGCCTGCGATTATTAGCGTTTCAACGCTTCCTGCACTTCGTCGGTAGAAACCATTTCCTCCTTGAAGGTATAGGCACCGGTTCTGGGCGATTTTACGGCGCGGATGATTTTGGCGTAGCCTTTGCCATCGGCTTTTTTCAGGGTTGCAACTACTTTCTTTGCCATGTCTGTAAAATGTTGTCGGGGTGGATTACTGGATTGCCATACGAGATGCTTGCCGGGCCGAATGCCTTGGCCGACAGCCGCTTGACTATTTGATTTCCTTGTGCACGGTCACTTTCTTCATGAACGGGTTGAATTTTTTCAACTCTATGCGTTCCGTGGTGTTCTTGCGGTTTTTGGTGGTGATGTAGCGCGACATTCCCGGCACGCCGGAGTTCTTCTGCTCGGTGCATTCCAGAATCACCTGCACGCGATTGCCTTTCTTTGCCATTACTGATGGTATTTTTGATGAATCGAACGAAAACCCTTGAAAAATCAAGAACTGCAAATATAGCGTATTTTAATTGGAATCGTAAAACCCGCCACAATATTTTTTGCCTGCGCCGTTAGCCGACTTTGTGCTTAACGCGCTGATTGCCAGACCTCACCCATAAAATAAAAATCATTTTGTTATTTTTTTTATTGATTTGTACTTGACAGAAATCAAAAACCGTTTACCTTTGCACTCCCAAATTATACGCGGGGACTTAGCTCAGTTGGTTAGAGCATCTCGTTTACACCGAGAGGGTCGGGGGTTCGAGTCCCTCAGTCCCCACACGTTAATCCCGCAAAAGCCCCTCAGACTGCATGGTTTGAGGGGCTTTTTCTTTTTGCGCCGCCCCTCAATTGGTTGGCATTCAATCGTTGCTTCTTGACAATGCTACTGCACAACTTGCTGCGGGGCAGGTTTCGGGCTTTCGGAACATATTATTGTTTGGTTTTTCGCCTCGTCCACAAAGCGGGCAAACGACCGGCGGGTGGAAAGCCAAAAGAAGTGAACTCCGAATGCGCACATGGCCCGCGTTGGCATGGTAATTTAAATGGTTTCTACGCCGCGCATTAGCCGGAAGATTTTTTCAATCACTTAAACACACAAACATCATGGGTATTTTGTCATGGATTATCCTGGGCCTCATTGCGGGTGCTCTGGCGAAGTTTATCATGCCCGGCAACCAGTCGAGCGGTTGGATTATCACCATCGTTCTCGGTATTGTCGGTGCTGTCGTGGGCGGCTTTATCGGCAACGCCCTTGGTTTCGGCGATGTGAACGGATTCAATTTCCGTAGCCTCATCGTTGCCACGGTCGGCGCACTGGTCGTATTGGGCATTTACTCGATGGTGGCGAAAGGCAATCGAGCCTGATTTACATCCGCCATTTCGTGTTTGCGTTGCGAAGATACCGGGATTGTATCCTGGTGTCTTCGCATTTTTTGTTTTCAGGCACTTCCTTTACCTTTACATTCTTCCCGTTTTATTTGCAAACCTCCGCCGGGCAGCCATCTTTGGCCGGTAATCGTGGCTTCACGGTCGTGGTGTCCGAACAGTACGAAACCTTCCATTTCATTGAACCGCTACCTGTCTTGGTTTAAGAAAACGATGCTGTATTCGGGCATGGGCATAATGGGCGTGGCGCTGATGCTCATCGTTGCGGTGCATTATTTTCAAGACGAGATTATTGCCCGGTTGATTGCCGAGGTGAACACAAGCCTGAAAACACGCGTGGACATTGGGAAAATAGAGGTATCTATGTGGAAAAAATTCCCCAAACTGTCCATCCAGCTTCAAAAAGTGACCGTTCAGGGTTCCTTGCCCGAACGCCCGGTGCCACTGGCCCGCGCCGAAAAAATGTACCTGACCTTTGATTTATGGGATTTGTGGAACGAAACCTTTTCCGTGGATCAGGTATTTTTGGAAAATGCCGATGTGCATTTATTCCTCAATGAGCAAGGCTTGGAAAACTACGACATTGTCAAAAATAGTATCCCCGCTAAAGGCCAAACCCCCTCCGCCGTGCAGTTCGATTTGCGCCGCATCAGGTTCAGGCAGGTGCAGGTGCGCTACACCGACACCAAGGCCGGGCAGGAACACAGCGTGCTGGCCGAGCAAGCGGATGCCCGCCTGTTTGGGAAAAACGATGACTACCTGATTCTGTTGCAGGGCGATTTGCGCAGCCATTACTTCCGGGTGGGGCAAAATTCTTATTTTACGGGCAAGCGGCTGCGCATCAAAGGCGAAATGCAGTACGACAATGAGAGCCGCAAACTGATGATCCAGCCATCGCAGGTGTTTGTCAACCAATCCGAATTCCAAGTCATGGGTTTTCAGGCCACCAAGCCTTACGCATTCGTGGACTTGCAGATTGAAGGCAAAAACACGGATGTGCAGACGCTGGTGTCGCTGCTGCCCGAATCGGTTTCCAAAGCGTATGCCTCGTACGAAAGCAAAGGCAGGGTGTATTTCAAGACCTCCGTGACCGGATACATGCAAGGCGACTTGGTGCCCCAAGTGGAAGCGCAATTCGGCTGCTCAAACGCATCGTTTTACGAAACCCGCCTGAAAAAACGCATCGAAAACGCCAGCCTCACCGGCACATACACCAACGGCAAGCGGCAGTGCGGTGCCACCTCATCGCTGCAACTGCGAAAAGTGGCCGGCAGCATCGGCGGCAGGCCGTTTTCGGGCAACCTGTCCATCCAAAACTTCGACAACCCGCGTCTGGCCTTTGATCTGGACGGCACGCTGGATATGGCGGCGGTAACGGCTTTTGCGCCGACGGCCGTGCGCAATGGCGCGGGCCTGCTCACCGCCCACGTAAAATTCGAGGGCAACCTCGACGATCTGCGCAACCAGTCCATGCGGCGTTTTGTACGTACGGCGGGCAGTGTGCGGCTGCAAAACGTGTCGTTTTCACTCGCCAACCGCCCGCTGCGCCTGAGCCAGCTCAATGGCGATTTTACGTTTGACAAGGCAAATGTGCTGGTGCGGCAGTTTTCGGGCTTTGCCGGAAGCACCGATTTCCGGCTGGACGGGCAGTTTGAAAACGCGCTGTCTTACTTGCTGCTCAACGACCAGAACCTGCGCGTGGTAGCCGATCTGGAAACCCATAGGCTAAACCTCGACGAACTGCTGGCTGAAAACCCGGCCGCGCCATCCGCCAAAAACGAACGGTACCGTTTCCGCCTCTCACCTCGCCTGGATCTGGACCTGACGTGCCGGATCAGGGAAATGCGTTTCCGGCGGTTCCGGGCGCGCAATGTGCGCGGCGACCTTGCCGTGCGCCAGGGCATTGCCCGCAGCCGCGACATCAGCCTGCAAGCCGCCAACGGGGTTGTGTACCTGAACCTCGGTGTGGATGCGCGGCAGCCCGATTTGATGCAGGTAAGCGCCAATGCCGAATTCAAGGGTATTTCGATTGACAGCGTGTTTTATATGTTCGAGGATTTCGGGCAGGATTTCATCCGTTCGCAACACTTGCGCGGCAAGCTTGATGCCCGCGTGCAGACGTATCTGGTTTTCAATGAACACTTGGACTCGGACAACCAGCGGCTTGTGGCCGAGGTTTCGGCAGATGTGCGCGACGGCCAACTGCTTGGTTTCGAGCCGATGCTCAAACTCTCGCGATTCATCAAGCAGAGCGAACTGGCAAACCTGACATTCGGGCGGATGCAGCACAACATCCACATTGAAAAGCAGACGGTGTACCTGCCGCTCATGGAAATAACCTCCAACATCGCCAACATCTCGGTGCAGGGCACGCATACTTTCGACCATGCCATGGACTACCACCTGCGGATTCCGGTCAAAACTTTTTTCCAGCGCAAGGCCGTCCATGCCGGCACTCCGGTTTCCGGCAGCCAGCCCAACCTGTTCCTGACCCTACGCGGCACTTCCGAAAACTACAAGATCGGGTACGACACCCAAGCCGTGCGCGACAAGATCAGGGTGGATATGCAGGCCCAAAAACAAAACACCCGCCAAGCCCTGCGCGAAGCACCGCGCAGCAACCGCCCCAAAAACGCCCAGCCGGTTGAAGGAGAGTACTTTGACTTTTAGGCATTGGGGGTTTTCCAAAATAGTATCCCCGCTAAAGACGGGGCTTTCAGCTTTCAAAAAGGCTAAACCTGCCTCTCGCAGCCAACGGAAACAGGCTGCCGAAACTAAATTTGCCCGTCAAACCACGAAAGCATAGCTTTGCATACTTTTTGCAAACCGTATACTTCTTGCAAACCTAAGTTGCCGTCAAACCGTTACCATGACAACCGTTTTTCCCTTTCGCAATGGATTTTGAAGTTCTGTTTACCACCGCCGGACTCGTAAGCCTGCTGACGCTGACCGCGCTGGAGATTATCCTGGGCATTGACAACATCATTTTCATCTCCATCCTTGCCGACCGGCTGCCGCCTGAGCAGCAGAAACGGGCCCGCTCGGTGGGCATTATTCTCGCGCTGTTTGTGCGCATTGCGCTGCTGTTCGGCATTTCGTGGCTGGTGAGCCTGAAAAAGCCGCTTTTCGAACTGCTCGACCATGGTTTCAGCGGCCGCGATTTGATTTTGCTGGCGGGCGGCCTGTTTCTGCTCTACAAAAGCACCACCGAAATCCACGGCAAACTGGAAGGCGAGGAGGAAACGGTGTCTGAGAGCAAACGCCGCATGACCATGCGTTCGGCCATCATCCAGATTGTACTCATCGACATCGTGTTCTCGTTCGATTCCATCCTGACGGCTGTGGGCCTCGTGGATCAGGTCATCATCATGATTGTGGCTGTGGTGATTGCGCTGGTGGTCATGCTCGTGTTTTCGGGCAAAATCAGCGATTTTGTGAACCGCCGCCCCACCATCAAGATGCTGGCCCTGTCGTTTCTGGTCATGATTGGTGCGCTGCTGGTGGCCGAAGGCTTCGGGGCGCACGTGCCCAAAGGCTACGTGTATTTTTCCATGGCGTTTGCCTTGGGCGTGGAAGTGCTGAACCTGCGCATGGCCAAGAAAAGCGGCAAGCCCGTGCGCCTGCACAGCCAATACCGACGCGCCGAAGAAGAAAAAGATTCGGAAGAAAAAGATTCGGAAAAAACCGACCGGCAAGACCGCGACAAACTTACCGTATCGTGATTGCGCTGCATTTTCGAGCTTCTGGAAAATAGTATATTTTGGAATTGCCAAACCCGCCGGTTTTCCCGCAAGCCGATGCCGGTTCCGGTCTGACACACAGTGTATGACCGGCGTTCCGGTCTTTATCCTGAAAACCAACAAATCCCTGCCTGTACGGCAGGCAGGCTAATTCAGACAAAATAGTATCTCTACAAAACGCCAAACCCCGTGCAGGGTTTGGCGTTTTTGCATTGTTCCATATGCATTATCCCATCGGCAGTCCGCAATTATTCCTTCCCCATTTTGCCAATCTTGAAGCGCAGCATTCCGAAGGCCACGGACGAATAGGGATTTTTTTCCGAAAACCAGCCATTGACGCTACGGGTGCCGAACCCGAATTCGTACACGCCCAAATCAAACACCACGCCCAGCGGGATATTCAAGCCGTAACCAGCTCCGGCAGTGATGCCGGTGTTGAGATGCACGGCCTTGGCGGGTTTGTAGCCAACGCCCAAACCCACAAACGGCGCGGGCAGGTTGGCGGCAACCTTGTTGAACGGCAGCGAGAAATCGGCCCCGATTTCCAGTTTGTCGCTTGCCATGTAGCCCGCGCCAAACCGCAGCCGCGTGGGCAGGCTCACCGTTCTTTCGCCACCCGACTTGTAAGTGAGCAACCCGTCGCTGCCGACAATATCCGCCGCTTCGCCGAAGATATTGTAGGTTTCAATGCCCTCCGAACTGATGGCCTGCAAGGGCTGGTCTTCGGCTTGGAGCAGGTTATTTTTCCATTTCATGTTC
The DNA here is from genome assembly GCA_031424975.1 of Sphingobacteriales bacterium. Lineage (GTDB taxonomy): Bacteria > Bacteroidota > Bacteroidia > Cytophagales > 172606-1 > Xanthocytophaga. Next base: position 11,270 of record JANPIL010000156.1, on the reverse strand, counting down.
CCCAAATCAGTAACGGACAGGCTCAACCGCAGTTTTTCCTTGATTTCGGCGGATATGCCCACATCAAAACCGTGGCCGGTGCCCGCCGCCTTGAGAAACGGGAAACTGCCTTTTTCAGGCACGTAATTAAAGTTGGGATCCTTGGTTGGCCGGTCGCCGTAGTCCACGTTGAAAACGCCCGACAGCGCACTGTAACCCGTGAAAACGCCATCCGCAACGCTGACATCCAGCGCACCAATGCCCTGCACATACCGGTAGCCCGCACCCACCGATAGCTTCAATTCGTCGCCGTCCAGCACTTGCTTGCCGTAGGCCACGTTCCATTCGTTGAGCCAGGCTATTTGCAAATTGGAGCCGTCAAACACCTTGGACAGCAGCGGTTCGTTGTTCAGTACTTTGTCCTGATACGTGGGGTCTTTGTAAATAGAGGCGTTGCGCCCCAGAAAAAGCACTTCGGCAAAATTCCGGTTCAGCCCGATATTGGCCACCACGCGCTGGCGGTTGCTAAAGGCAAATCCACCGGCCTTGCCCAAATGCACACCGATGCCGAATGTGGTGAGGTCGGCGTTTAGGTTCATGGCGTTTTTTTGGGAAAAGGCACTGGCAATGTCCGTCCGCTCGGTGGCTGTGATGGGATCTTCAATGGCGGTTATGAATTTGCCCAATTGCGAACGGGTCAGCGACTGTGAGCCGATGCCCGCGCCCAACTCGCCAAACCCAAAGGCAACCTTGCGTTCGTGTTTCATGCCCAAGTTGGCGGGGTTGATGCCAATGGACTGGTAGTCGCGCACGAAGGCGTTGGCGGCACCACCGCGTCCGGTGGCGGTAAACGCGCTGGACTCGTTCTGGGCGGCTGCCGTTTGGACAAGGAATGCCGAAAAAAGACTTGCCAATAAAAGTTGTTTCATGGATGGATGGGTGGGGGTTTAGAGTTTTTAAAAGATACTATTTTGGCGTGCGCCATCTGGCTTTTGTGGGAGTCGGAAACCCGAACATACTTTTTGTGCGGATTTCTTTGAAAAGTAAACACATTGCCAGCCGTGCAAATGGGCAATCCCGGAGCAAACTTTTCCGACCGTTCCCAAAAGACGCTGAAAACAAAAAGGCGTGGCGGCACAAACCTGTGCCGCTACGCCTTTTTTAAAGCAGAAAAATGAGGTGTCAGCGACTGTCCGTTTTGTTGCCGTTTGCGGCGTTGGTCCCAAACGTGGGTGTCACACCCGTGTTTTGGAAAATGAAGGAATAAATGTCGGCCGTGGTCTCAATGTTTTTCTTCGTGTTGGATGCCCCGTGACCCGAATTGACATCAATGCGGATGAGCACCGGAGCTTCGCCGCGCTGCTTTTCCTGCAAGGCGGCGGCGTATTTAAACGAATGCGCGGGCACCACCCGGTCGTCGTGGTCGGCGGTGGTGATGAGCGTGGCCGGATAGCTGGTTTCCTTGAGGTTGTGCAGCGGCGAGTATTTGTAAAGCGCGGCAAACTCCGTGGCATTGTCCGACGAGCCGTAGTCGGCAATCCAATTCCAGCCGATGGTGAACTTATGGAAGCGCAGCATATCCATTACGCCCACCTGCGCAATGGCGACCTTGAACAAATCGGGCCGCTGGTTTATGACCGCGCCCACCAACAGGCCGCCATTGGAACCGCCCCGGATGGCGAGTTTTTGGCTGGACGTGTATTTCTCGGAAATCAGATATTCGGCGGCGGCGATAAAATCATCAAACACGTTTTGCTTTTTGAGTTTCATGCCTTGCTCATGCCATTTCTCGCCGTATTCACCGCCGCCGCGCAGGTTGGCCTGCGCATATACACCGCCCTGATCCAGGAACGGAATCAGGAACGGACTGAACGCCGGATTCAGGTTCACATTGAAGCCGCCGTAGCCGTAGAGCAGCGTCACATTGCTGCCATCAGGTTTCATGCCCTTTTTATAGCTGATGAACATCGGCACTTTGGTACCGTCCTTGCTGCTGTAAAACACTTGTTTGGTCTCGTAGTTGTCCGGCGAGAATAGTATCTCCGGCTTGCGGAAAACCCCGCTTTTCCGGGTGGCAATGTCGTAGCGGTAGATGGTGGGCGGATACGTGAACGAAGTAAACGTGTAGAACACAAACGTGTCTTCCTTTTCGCCGCTGAAGCCACCCGCCGTACCCAAGCCGGGAAAGTCAATCTCGTTTTCCCGGACTCCATTCAAGTTGTAAACGTAAGTGTGCGTGGCCACGTCTTTCAGGTACGACAGAAACAGTTTGCCACCCGCCATGCTCGCGCCATCCAGCACTTGGTCGGTTTCGGGTACAATGGGTTTCCACGTGCTTCCGTCAGTGTTGAACCGCATGATTTTGTAATTGGGGGCTTCGTCGTTGGTCAGCACCAGCAGTTCCTTGCCGTCGTTGTCAATCACGCTGTACTGGGCATTGGTGATGTCCTTGATCATCGGTTCAAAGCGGCCTTTGAAATCGTCCATGTAATACACGGCGTTGCCATCCAAGCCCTTGCCCCGGTCGCTGACGTAGAGCAGGGCGAATTTCTCATCCTCAGTGGTTTGCACCGTGTGGAAACGCTGCGGGTTTGCCTTGTCCTCAAACACCAGCTTGTCCTGGCTTTGCGGCGTGCCCACTTGGTGCAGCCATACTTGGTGGTTCTCGTTTTTGGCGGCCAGTTCGCTGCCTTCTGGCTTGGGGTAGCGGCTGTAATAAAAGGCGTTTCCCTGCCAAGCGGCTCCCGAAATCTTCACCCATTCCAGTTTTTCGGGCAGGGCTTGCTTGGTCGCCATATCCATCACATAATATTCCTGCCAGTCCGATCCGCCCTTGGAAAGCCCGTAAGCGGCATATCTGCCATCCTTGGAAAGCGAAAAAGTGGTGAGCCGCGTAGTGCCGTCGGCGGTGAGTTGGTTGGGGTCAATCACGGTTTCGGGTGCGCCGTCCAGGCCCTTCTGCCGGTACAGCACCGATTGGTTTTGCAACCCGTTGTTCTTGTAGAAATAAAACCATTCGCCCTTGCGGAACGGAGCCGAGTATTTGGGGTAGTTGTACACTTTCTCAATGGCTTTCTGGAAATCCTTGCGGTACGGAATCTTGTCCAGATAGCCGAACGTGGTCTTGTTTTGCGCCGTCACCCAGGCTTTCACCTCGGCGGTGGTGTCGTTTTCGAGCCAGCGGTAAGGGTCGGCCACGGTGGTGCCGTGGTAGTTGTCGGTCTGGCCGGTTTTCTTGGTTTCGGGATATGTGATTTTGTTCATCGAAGGGGCGGGCATGGCGGGTTTGACCTTTTTGGGAGATACTGTTTTGCGCTGCTGGGCCTGCGTGCCCAAGGCCAGCAGCAACAGGAACAAGGGGATAAGACGTTTCATGGAAGTTTGGTTTTCGGTGGAACTGAGAACGCGTGGAAATTACTGGGTTTTCACGAATTGTGAAAACATTGGCACGAAAAAAAGCCTTTTCGCTAGTGGAAAAGGCTTTGAAACAAGGCAGGTTTGGATGCTTTGAGAGATACTATTTCAGGCGATTTTCTTCCTCTGTTCCAAATATTTTTGTGCTTCTTGGCGGGCAAATTCCACTTCTGTTTCAAGTTTTCGCAACCGCTCACTGGCATCCTCCACCATTTGGAAAGCGATGCGGCTTGCTTCTTCAGGTTTCAGGCAATCGATTAGTAGCCTGACCGCTTTTTTTTCAGAGTTCGCCATAAAATCTGGTTGTTTAAAGGTGAAGCCATTCCAAATCATCCAGACTTTGGCTTATTTTGGCAAGTTTCTGATAGAGTTCAGTCAGCCGTTGATTCAGTAAAGGATGGTCTTCTTTTTTGGCGCGATGGGCAACCGCAATGATGAGGCTTACCTCTTCTTCCAAATTCGATTTTTCCTCCCGCAGCCTTTGGATTAGGGAGAAAAGTTCTTCGTAACTCATTTCTCAAATTTACCTAAAATCAGTCAATAATCCCAAACCCCGTGTACCGGTGCAGCACCTCCGGAATGCAGATGCCTTCGGGTGTCTGGTTGTTTTCGAGCAGGGCGGCCACGATGCGCGGCAAAGCCAGCGCGCTGCCGTTGAGCGTGTGGAGCAGTTGTGTTTTCTTGTTTTCGTCGCGGTAGCGGAGTTTGAGGCGGTTGGCTTGGAACGTCTCAAAATTGCTCACCGAACTCACTTCCAGCCAGCGTTGCTGCGCCCCCGAATACACTTCCATGTCGTAGGTCAGGGCCGAGGCAAAACCCATGTCGCCACCGCACAGGCGCAGCACGCGGTAGGGAAGCGCCAGTTTTTGCAGCAAGCCTTGCACGTACTCGCTCATTTCGGACAAAGCCGCATACGAGTTTTCGGGCAGTTCCACGCGCACAATCTCCACTTTGTCAAATTGGTGCAGGCGGTTCAGGCCGCGCACATGGGCACCCCAAGCACCGGCCTCGCGCCGAAAACAGGGCGTGTAGGCCACATTTTTTATCGGCAACCGGCTGGTTTCCTGAATGGTATCGCGGTAAAGGTTGGTGACTGGCACTTCGGCCGTCGGAATCAGGTACAGTTCGTCTTCGTTGGCAAAATACATCTGGCCTTCCTTGTCGGGCAGTTGGCCGGTGCCGAAACCCGAATCGCGGTTGACCAAAATCGGCGGCTGGATTTCCTGGTAACCCGCCGCCAAAGCTTCGTCCAGGAAAAAATTAATCAGGGCGCGCTGCAACCTGGCTCCTTTGCCCTTGTAAACCGGAAAGCCCGCCCCCGTAATTTTATTGCCCAATTCAAAGTCAATGATGTCGTATTTTTTTATCAGTTCCCAGTGCGGCAGCGCATCGGCGGGCAGCGTTGGCAGCGCACCGTGCGCGTAGGCAACCTCATTGTCATCGGCGGTTTTGCCGTCGGGTACGCTGCTGTGGGGCAGGTTGGGTAGCGTCAGCAGCAAATTCTGCAACTCTTGCTCGGTTTTGCGCAAGCTTTCCTCCAAGTTTTTGGCGTGTTCACGTATGGCAGTCGCTTCGGTTTTGGCGTGTTCGGCCTCGTCTTTTCGGCCCGATTTCATCAATGCCCCGATTTCCTTGGCGATTGTGTTGGACCTTTCCAGCGTTTTATCCAGTTCCACTTGCGTCAGGCGGCGGCGTTGGTCAAGGCTGAGTATGCCGTTAACGACTTCCTCGGCTTGGCGGAAATGTTTCCGGTGCAGGTTTTTGATGACAAGTTCGGCGTTGTCGCGGATGAAGTTGATTTGCAGCATAGACGTGGAAAATAGTATCTTTCAAAAAGGTCAAACCCGACCTGTTTTTTACGGTGCGGTGAAAATCGTTTTCATGGCTTCCTCATAAAAAAACAGGCGTTCGTTCAGCACATTCAAGGCACGGGCCTTGTATTCGGTCGGAATTAGCACCGAAATGTTGTGTTCGCTGCCGCCGTATGCCACCATCCGCAGCGGGATATTGGCCAGCGCATCGAGCACTTTGGTCACGATGCCGTTCTTGTTGAACGTAAAATCGCCGACAATGCACACAATCGTCTGTTCGCTGTCGGTGTACACCGTGCTGATTTTTTCCAGTTCCGTCTGGATTTCGGCCAAGTGCGTTGTGTTGTCTATCGTCAGCGAAACGGCCACTTCCGAGGTGGCAATCATATCTACCGGAGTCTTGTATTTTTCAAAGATTTCAAATACCTGCCGCATAAAGCCGTAAGCCAAAAGCATCCGCGACGAACGTATCTGGATTCCCGTAATGCCATCTTTGGCGGCAATGGCCTTGATGTCTTTCTGCACGGTCTGGTTGCTGATCAATGTGCCGGCCGCGTCGGGTTGCAGGGTGTTGAGCAGCCGCACGGGAATGTTGCGCAGCCGGGCCGGACGGATGGTGAACGGATGCAGGATTTTAGCCCCGAAATAGGCCAGCTCGGCAGCCTCGTCAAACGAAATCTCGCGCACCGGAAACGTCTGCCGCACAATGCGCGGGTCGTTGTTGTGCATCCCGTCAATGTCCGTCCATATTTGGATCTCGCTTGCATTAATGGCCGCACCGATGAGTGAAGCCGTATAATCACTGCCGCCGCGCTTGAGGTTGTCCACTTCGCCGCTTGGGTTGCGGCAGATGTAGCCTTGCGTCACAATGATTTCCTTATCAGTGTGGGGGCGCAGCATTTCGTTCAGTTTCTCCTCAATGGAGGGCAGCATCGGCTCGTCGTCGGCATCAATTTTCATGAATTCCAAGGCGGGCAAAAGCACCGATTTCACGCCTTCCTGCTCCAAGTAAGCCGCAAACAATTGGGTGGAAAGAAGCTCGCCTTCGGCAACGATTTCCTTTTCATGCTTCAAGGTGAAAGGCTTTTCATTGAGCAGTGAACGGATGAACGAAAACTCGTTCCCGACAATGAATGCACCTTTCAGGTGGGCAAGGTCGGTTTGGTACAATTCCGCGATGAAGCCTTGGTAGTGCGCCTCCAGCGCATCAATCTTCCGCACCGCTTCCCCAACATCATTCTGGTACAGCGATTCGGCAATGGAAAGCAGCGCGTTGGTAGTACCCGACAACGCCGACAGTACCACGATTTTGGGCTTGCCGTCCTTGACAACCAGATTTTTGATGGTGTGCATCCGTTCGGGCTTGCCCACGGAAGTGCCACCGAATTTCCAAACTTGCATGATACAAAAAAAGCCCCCCGACCCCCGAAGGAGGAGTTAAAAAAAGCCCCCAGCCCCAAAGGGGAGCAAAGAAATGCGTATCAGAAGGGGCTGTTCTCCGGGAGCAGGAGAACCTTGAAAATAGTACGCCACGGCGCATAAATATCTTTCAAAACGCCCAAACCCGCCCGGTTTAAAAGCCTCTTCTTTCGGAGGGGGTTGGGGAGGCTGTCTTGTTTTTTAAAATCGTAACATTTTCATGGCCGTAATGGCCGCTTCGTCGCCTTTATTGCCGTGTTTGCCGCCCGCCCGATCCAAGGCTTGCTGCTGGTTTTCGGGTGTCAGCACCCCAAAAATCACCGGCTTGTTGTGTTTCAGGGCCACATCCGTCAGGCCGTGGGCCACGGCGTGGCAGATGAAATCAAAATGCCGCGTTTCGCCTTGAATTACGCAGCCGAGGCAAATCACGGCATCAATATCATGGCGGGCGGCCATCCACTGGGCGGCCAAGCTAAGCTCAAAACTGCCCGGCACATTGCGCCGGACTATGTTTTCGGGCTTTACCCCTTCCTTCAATAATGTCCGGTACGCGCCTTCATACAATTTTTCGGTCACCTCCGGGTTCCATTCGGCCACAATAATGGCGAAGGTTCGCCCTTCGGTTCCGGTAGTGTTGTCCAGCGAATAATCGCTGAGGTTTTTGAGTGCAGTTGCCATGAAAGTAAAAGAAAGAAAGCCTCCCCCAACCCCCTCCGAAGGAGGGGACTTTAACTCAGGCAGGTTTTGTGTTTTTAAAACATACTATTTTCAACTGTTTTTTTTGCTCCCTCTCCTTCGGGGAGGGCCGGGGTGGGGCTTTTCTCCTTCGGGGGCTGGGGGGCTTTTCATAAAAAAAGGATAAAGCGGCGGGCTTTATCCTTTTTGGGCTTGGCAGGTTGTCGGTCTCGTTCAATCACTGACCTGCCAAACCCTCCAGTTTTGATTTGTATTTCTTGGCCGTAATCGCTTCAGCCGCGTCTTCGTATTGGGTGATGATTTTATCATAGGCATCGGCGGCCTTGTCGTTCTGCTTGTTGCTCTCATAGGCAAGTGCCAGTTTGAGCAGGTACGTGGGCGTGAAATACTTGTTCGGCTCATGGCTGGCGGCTTTCTCGTAATAGTCAATGGCTTCGGCGGGCTGCTTTTTTTCCATGTAAGCATCTCCGGTCAAGCTATGGGCACGGGCCTGCAGCAATAAATCGTTGGCATCAAAATCCTTCAGTTGGCTGATGGCATCATCGTATTTCCCTTGTTTGAGCAATGCGGTGCCCGCATAGAAATGCGCCAGATTTCCGGCTTTGGTGCTGCCATAGTCTTCGGCAATCTGGAGCAGGCCGTCGTTCACGCCATCGCCATCCAGAGCTTTTTTGAGCGAATCAGCTTCAAAGTAGTAAACGGCGCGGAACATGTATTTCTGCGCCTCCGCCTCTTGGTTTCCGGTGTAATACCGGTAAAAAAAGAAGCCCCCCACCAGCAAGACCACCGCCGCCAAGCCGCCCAGCAGCAGGTTGCGGTTTTTCATCAGAAAATCTTCGGCCTGCAACAAGTTCAGGTTCGGGGTGTCCGTTTCCGGCTCCACCGGCTGGCTGGCAATGAATTCAGTCTCTGTGGTTTTCTTCGCCATTGTATTGGGATGCGGTTGTTTGTGCGCCGGGTTTGGCTGTTTCAAAACATACTATTTTCGCTTTTACCCGAACGGGCTGCAAAGTTAGGATAAAAAAGGCTTCTTCACAAAACGATTTCATGATTTCCAGTAGCCGTCAACCGTTTCCGGGACGGATGGGAACAGCCAGCGCCCCGAATCCGGCCAGATCAATCCTTTCACCGCTTGCCAATGACGCAACCGCCGCAAAGGTGGCTTGCGTGGAGTTAACGATTTCCTCAAAGCCGATGGGCGGCTGGCCACCCGCTTTCAGAAACTGCAAATAGTATTCAAATTGGGCTTGGTGGCCCTTGTCCTGCCTGCCTGACACCGACGAAAAGCCCTTGAAACCGTATCCTTCCAGCCTGCGGAAATTATCGAGCACCAGTACCCGTCCCTGCGAATAGATTTCAATGCGTTCCTTGGAATAACCCTTGTGGCCGTTGGCAAAATAATTGACCGTACCCAGCGAGCCGTTGTGGCATTTGAGCGTAATGGCCACATTGTCAGCATTTTGGGCCGGATGTGTTCCCATGGCCGAGGCCGTTACCTGCGTAATCGGGCTGCGGGCCAGAAACTGCACCAAGTCAATGAAATGGCACGCCTCACCGATAATGCGTCCGCCGCCGATGGCCGGGTTTTGCGTCCAGTGGTTGGCTGGAATGAAGCCGGCATTGACGGTGATAACCACATTGACCGGCTCCGAAATATTGCCCAGCAGACTCTTGGCTTTCTGCACTAACGGCGCGAACCGGCGGTTGAAACCCACCATGACCGACAGGGAGGTTTGGGCTTTTGCAAGGATACTATTTTGCAGTTCGTCTTCGGTAAGCACCAGTGGTTTTTCCACAAACACGTGCTTGCCCGCTTGCAATGCCTGCACGGTTTGGGCGGCGTGCAGGTTATGCTGCGTGGTGATGATTACGGCCCGCACTTCCGGGTCGGCAAGCACATCCTCGTAGCGGGTGGTGCTGTGCGCGATTTTGTGTTTCCGCGCCGCGTGCGTGCCGCTCACGCCCGACGCGCTGACGATGTGCCGGATATCGGCGTCGAGTTTGCCCAAAGCGGGCAGCAGCGTCATCTTGGTGAAATTGCCCGCCCCGACAATGGCCAAAGCAGCCCCGCCGCCCGCGATGGGCGGGTTTTTCACGGCTTGCAACTGTACGGACGTGGACAGGTCAGGATTTCCGGGATAGCGGAGTACGGAAGCGATGGAGCGGCTCTCGCCGATGTTGCCGTAAACGCGCTGGTAATCAGCCAGTTCTATTTCTTCGGTGATGAGCCGTTTCACGTCCAATTGTCCTTTGGAAATGGCTTGCAATACGGTCTGGAAGTTGCGGTTTTCCGTCCACCGCACAAAAGGCAATGGATAATCGGTGCCGCGTTTCTCATACTCGTCGTCGTAACGGCCGGGCCCATACGAGCAGGAAACCTGAAAAGTGAGTTCCTTTTCGTAGAAATCGGCCCGGCTGATGTCCAGCCCTATCACCCCGACCAGCACGATGCGGCCGCGTTTGCGGCTCATTTGTGCGGCCTGCGCAATCAGTTCGCTGCCCTTGGTGGAGGCCGTAATAATCACCGCATCCGCGCCAACACCGCCAGTCAAAGCCATTACTGTTTTGACCGCATCGGCTCTCCCGGCAAGATTGAACGCCTGCACGCCTTTTTCCTGTGCCAGCTTTACTTTGTTATCATCAAAGTCAAAACCAATCACGTTGCAGCCATTGGCAATCAGCAACTCACAGGTAATCAGTCCGATAAGGCCCAAGCCAGACACCACAACCGTTTCGCCAAGCGTGGGGTTTGCCAGCCGGATTCCCTGCAAGCCGATGGAGCCGATGACCGTGAAGGCACCTTCCTCGTACGATACATTTTCAGGAATGTGCGCCACCAGGTTGCGCGGCACGCACACGATTTCGGCGTGCGGCCCGTTGGAAGCCACCCGGTCGCCGGGCCTGAAATCGGTTACGCCTTCGCCCACTTCCAGCACCAGGCCCGCGTTGCAGTAGCCCAGCGGCAGCGGCTCGCCGAGGCGGTTGAAAACCGCTTCCACGGTGGGCATCAGCCCGTTGGTTTTCACCTTGTCCAGCACCTGCTTCACTTTGTCGGGTTGCTGGCGGGCTTTCTGGAGCAGGTTGGAGCGGCCAAACTCTACCAGCATCCGCTCGGTTCCCAACGATACCAGCGAGCGGTGCGTTTGGATGAGTACGTGGCCGCGCCTGACTACCGGACGCGGCACTTCCTCCAAAATGGTCTCGCCGGTTTTAAACGACTGGATGATTTGCTTCATGGGGTTTGGGCTTTTTAAAAGATATTTATGCGCCGTGGCGTACTATTTTAGTCAACAGACGACGGTCAACAGTCCGCAGGGAAAAACAAATTTCCCCACGACAGTGCATTTTTGCTCTCCTTCGGTGCCGGGGGCTTTCGCCTTTTGAAAAGATACTATTTCATCACTGGCAATTGAGGGCGGATTGTCATTTTTTGACCGTTTGCCAATGATTCCTGATCCTGACCGGGAAATGGAATCTGCGGTGAACGGTAATGGATGTAGAAAAACATGAACGTCATCCACGGAAAAAAAAGGAACTGGCCCGAATTGAGGTTGGACTCGAAAAACGGGATGAGGAGCAACGTGGGCAAATAGACGAATTTCTTGATGTCGTACCAAACGTACTGCACAACGGCGTTGAGGAAAAAACAGAAGAAGAAAAACAGGAACGAGAGGGCACCGGTAGTGGTGAGCAGCTCCAGGTACGAGTTGTGCGAGGGCAGCTCGAGTTCAATGCCCGTGTACGCCTTGATACCGTTGCGGAAGTTGTCGTAGCCGAAACCGGTCAGGATCAGGTTCGGATGGTTGTCAAGGATGCTCAGGGCCAAACCCGCCATCTGGAACCGCGATTCGCCTTTCTTGGCCTGCTGCTCCGATTTGGCTATCCGGGCATTAATCGCCGATTTGGGGTCGTTGAGCATATAATATGTCAGGCCCACGGTAGCGATGGCCA
>JANPIL010000155.1:0-7574 GCA_031424975.1 Sphingobacteriales bacterium | reverse complement strand
CCACGACTCGCGCCCGGACGCTGCTGGAGTCGGTCGGATTGGGGCCTCGGCTCGAACACAAGCCGGGCGAACTGTCCGGCGGCGAGCGCCAACGCGCGGCCGTCGCGCGAGTGCTGGTCAATCGCCCAGCCTGCGTGCTCGGCGACGAACCCACGGGAAATCTCGACGAAAAGACCGCGATGACGGTCTTCGAACTGATGCTCGAACTGAATCGCGAACACCGGACCAGTCTTGTCGTGGTCACTCACGATCGCGGTCTCGCGCGGCGGCTCGACAGGGTTCTGGAGTTGCACGAAGGGCGGCTTCGCCCGCTCGACTGAACCCCGGTCGCGCCACCCGGGAACCGTGTATCTCCGTAACGATGACAGTTGCTATCTGCGTTACATGCCGCGTTTCCATACGGATCGGCCGGTCGGAGCAGGGTTTGACTGGGTGCTGTTCGCCTTTCCAGAACTTCATGCCCTGAATCCGTACCGCGTTAAGAATGGCCAGCAGGGCCACGCCCACGTCGGCAAATACGGCCTCCCACATGGTGGCAAGGCCCCCGGCCCCCAGCACCAGCACGATGCCCTTCACGGCAAAGGCCAGCCAGATGTTCTGCCATACCACGCGGTGCGTGGCGCGGGCGATGCGCCGGGCGGTGGCAATCTTGCTCGGATGGTCGTTCTGGATGACTACGTCGGCCGTTTCAATGGTCGCGTCGGAGCCCAAGCCGCCCATGGCAATGCCCACATCGGCCAGGGCCACCACGGGCGCATCGTTCACTCCATCGCCCACGAAGGCCAGCTTGCGGCCCGCGTCCTTGTACCCCTGCACGTAGCGGGCCTTGTCTTCGGGCAGCAGCCCGCCGTGGGCCTCGTCAATGCCCAGCTCCTTGGCCACGCGCTGCACGATGCTGTCCTTGTCGCCGGACAGCATCACGATTTTGGTGATGCCATCGGCGCGCAGCTCCCGCACGGTGCGGGCGGCATCTTCCTTGGGAGCGTCTGCCACGGTCAGGTAGCCGGCGTATCTGCCGTCCACGGCGGCCACCACGATGCTGTCCGGGATTTGGTCGACTTCGGCGGGGTAGGCCACATTGAACTTGGCCAGAAGCTTGGTGTTGCCGGCCAGCACGTCGTGGCCGTCCACTTTGCCCCGCATGCCGTGGCCGCTGATTTCCTCCACGTTTTCCACCGGTACCCCCGTAGCCGCCGCGCCCGCGTGCAGCACCACGGCCTTGGCAATGGGATGCGTGGATTTGGTTTCCAAAGCACCCACCAGCCGCAAAAGCTGCGGGGCATCGAGGCCCGCGGCGGGCTGCACCTGCTGCACGGCAAACACGCCTTGGGTGAGCGTACCGGTCTTGTCCATCACCACCGTGTCCAGCTCGCGCATCACGTCCAGGAAGTTGGAGCCCTTAAAGAGGATGCCCGCTTTGGAGGCAGCGCCAATGCCGCCGAAGTAGCCCAGGGGGATGCTGATTACCAAGGCGCAAGGGCAGGAAATCACCAGGAACACCAGGGCCCGGTAGAGCCAGTCGCGAAACACGTAGCCGTCGACCACGAAGTAAGGCATCAGCACCAGCAGCACGGCCAGCAGCACGACAATGGGGGTGTAAATGCGGGCGAACTTGGTGATGAACTGCTGGGTCTTGGCCTTGCGGCCCACCGCATCCTGCACCATGGCCAGGATTTTGGCCAGCTTGGTGTCCTTGTAATTGGCCGTCACGGTTACCTGGATCAGGCTTTCAAGGTTGACCATGCCGGCCAGCACCACCTCGCCGGTCTGCTTGGTCTGGGGCACCGACTCGCCGGTAAGGGCGGCGGTGTTGAACGAGGCCGGTCCTTTGCCGAGTGTGCCGTCCAGGGCCACTTTCTCGCCCGGCTTGACTTCAATGGTGTCGCCGACGACAACTTCCTTGGGGTCGAGCACCGAGGTCTGCCCGTTGCGGATGACGGTGACTTCGGTGGCCTGAATCTCCAACAGGGCTTTGATGCTGCGTCTGGCCCGGTTGACGGCGGCGGTCTGGAAGAGTTCGCCTACTCCGTAAAAGAGCATCACCGCCACCCCTTCGGCGTATTCGCCCAAGGCAAACGCCCCGATGGTGGCAATGCCCATCAAACTGAACTCGTTAAAAAAGTCCAGCCGGGCAAAACCTTTCAGTGCCGCCCACACCACCTTCCAGCCAATGATGAGGTAGGCCACGCCGAACCAAACCAGACGCACCCATTGGCTTTCAAAAAAGCCCTCCCCGTAATATTGCAGGCCAATGCCTGTCACCAGCAGTACGAAACTGACGATGGCAGGCAGGTACTCCCGCCAGGGCGACCGGGTTTCGTCTCCGGCTTCATCGTGGGTGTGTTCATCTTCCGCGTGGTCGTGTCCGTGGTTGGTCAGTGTATGCTGCGCTGATTGCATAAGGCTGATTTATTACAGTGATTTTAAAAATTCAATCGTCACAAACGCATTCCGACCGATGCCACCAGGCTCCTGCCGTCTGAACTCCAAACGCCCGGTCCGGGATAAAACAAGGGGCGTTTGGTAAAATACTGCCGGTTGGCCAGGTTGTTGATACCCGCCCGGAGCGTGAACCGCCCCGCCAGACGGCAGGCCACATTAAAATCCCACAGTCCGTACGACCCCACCGATCCTACCGCTCCGTTTGCCGAAGGCATAACCGTATTGGCCGGGTCGGCGAACGATTCTCCCACGTAGCTGTACTGCCAAACAGCAGTCAGGGTTTTGTAGGTGAGAGTCAGTCCGTTGCGGCTGATCCAGCGGGGAACACTCTCGACACTGTTGCCATTGATGCTCCGGTTATCCGGACCGGCCGCTATGCTGGCATTCCGGTAAATGGCCCGCATATGGGAGGTGGCGGTGAAAAAGGAAACGACCACCCTGTCCGAATGAATGGGGGTGATTTCAACGTATGCTTCCACGCCGTTGGTGCGGCTGCTACCTACGTTGGTTTTATAGATGTAGGAGGTACTGTTTTCGGTCAGCACCACATTGCCCAAGCGGTTGTTGTATTGAACCTGAAACAAGGTGAGCTCATAGGTGAGCCAATGCCTCATCTGCCCTTTCAAACCCAATTCCGCGTTGTAGCCGAACGCATTCCGGAGGTCTTTGTTGGCCCTTTCCAAGGTTGAAGAGGGAATGATGTCCTTGAATAAAACCGGGCGGTGTGCTTGCGAGATACCCCCGTACAGGCGGGCGTGCCTGAAGGTATACTGGGCGTTGATGCCCAGAGCCAGGATGCGGTGGTTGATCCGGTTGGGCACGTCAGCCGGGTCAAGGTAGCTGATGTAGCCACTCATGTCGGTCTTGCCGTGTTCATACCGTAGTCCGGGTGAAACGGTGAAGGCAGGTGTCAGGTAAAACATGTTCTCAACCGAAAAGGCCAGGCTCCGGCTCCGGTAGCGCAGGTCTCGCCCCCAGTTGCCCGTGATGCTTACATCAAAGTCGGAGCCGCTGCTGCCCCGACCCTGTTGCCTGCGGTGCAGGTCATTATCAAAGTACCGCACCCCGGCGGCCAGAACACTTTTCACATTACCCACCCGGTAGTGATGCAGAATCCGCAACTCGGATGTCTTGCTGTTGAACCGGTCAATGTTCACGGTTCGGGGCTTGTGGGTGAGGGTGAGGGGGTCAATCAAATCAGCGCGGTTGGCAAACCCCTCAAACTCCACGCTGTTGCGGCTGCCGAATACCCCCGAAACTACCCAGTCAAGGACCGTCCTCCGCCCGGCTTTCCAGTTTAAGGTAAGTGAGGGTAAAAGCATGTCCGGACTGAAATAATTGCGGGAACGGGTTGCCTGCCGGGGATTGGCGTAAAACATGCTGTCGGTCAGCGGACCGGGACTCTGGTATAGGTAGGTGCTCCGGCCCACTTCAGCCCGCAGGCTGAGCTTCCGGGAAAACTGGTAGGTAAGGCTGGCAAACTGGGCTTCCGACTTGGATTGGGCGTTGTCGCGGTAGCCGTCCGAAACCCTCTTCTGGTAGTAGGTATAATACGTGAACCTGCCGACTTTGCCTCCAAGTGCGTGAAAAGAGCTTAAAAGCCCGTAAGAACCCGCCGACGTTAGGTTTTCATAACCCACCTGTCGGCTGGTGTCCGCCGATTTGGTCACGTAGTTGACCATTCCGCCAAACTCGGCTCCGTATTGCAACGAAGCCGTACCCCTGACCAGTTCCACTTGTTTAACCGCTTCCATCGGCGGGCTGTAATGGCTGGCCGGATAGCCATAAATATCCGAATTGATCATCACTCCGTTTTGCCGGATGTTGAACTCCCAACTGCGGTGCGGATCCAGCCCCCGGGTGGCCAGGTTCACTTGGTTGCCCGCCCCGTCCATGTCGTAGACAAAAGCACCGGGGATGCGGGCGAAAATCTGCCGCCCGGTTTTTTCGGCGATGTTGACCGGCAGGTCCTGCACATTGATCACCTCGCTTCTTTTGCCAGCCATGATGAATGTTTGGTGCACATCGGGCAGCGGCGAGATGACCGGAACGAGCCGGTAGCCCCTGACCGTCACACTGTCGAGTGTCCTTGTCTTCACACTGTCGGAAGCGGCTTCATTTTTCCGTGTTTGCCCGAAGGTGAATATGGACAGAAGCAGAATCGGTAATGAAAAAGTAAACTTCATGGTCACAGGTAAATTTGATGATATGGATTTATCAGCTACTGACAAGCGTACCAAATAAGTAAAATGCTCAATTCAATCAAAAAGCCACCTTCACGGATTCCTGACGCTGCCAGCCTTCGGACACCACCGGCGCAAACAAGGGCTGAGAATCAGGGCGTGCAGCAGGCTGGGCAATAAACCTCTAATAATATGGGAAAGCATCGTTTATCTTTGGGGGTTTTGACTCCACCAATCGCTTTTGTTAAAACAGTATCTTTCAAAACCCGAAAACCTTCCGTTCTCCACCGATCAGGAGCATCTATTGAAAATCAATTTTGCCGATTAGCCGCCTGTCTTTGAAATAGTAGGCTTCATAGGACGTTTCGCCCGGTGCGTAAACGGTCTCCACCACGATCCGGTCAGCAGTGCCTTTGCGGGATAAAACCAGTTGCTGTTTGTAGGGGGGAAGTTCGGCAAGCGGCGTTACCTGCTCGTACTCAAACCCCTCATCGTAGGTGAACTCAAAGGCAAAACCTGCATTCTGCCACTGCAACTTGGCTTCCATGCCTTCAGTAACCGGAGCCAGCGACACATAGCCGTTGTTTTTGCCCAGCAGGGTGCTGCCCGACTGGGTAAGCATCGCCACGCCGGAAAAAACCATTGCCGAGTAACCGATTTTCCGGAACAGCCCTTCACTCACGCGGGGAAGCACCCATTTCATGGTGTAGGTGGAGAGCAACGCTGCCGCAGCCACCACCACGCCCAAAGCGACAACCTTCATGGAAATAAGCCCGAACCAGGTGTAGAGTACGATCTTTATCAGGTGCAGAACGATCTCGTTGGCTGCCCGGGTTGCCACAATCTCCTCTTTACTCATGCCATAACGCAGGTAAAACTGGTTGAAAAGCAGCCCCACCGCTCCGGTGAGCCCGGATACAAAGCCTGCCGAAAAGCCAATCAATACCAAGGCAAGCCGGGTTGTTTTTTGGTCAACAGCCTGGTTTTTTGGTTTTCTGAATACAAAAGGCAGGTTACTAACTAAGAATAGCCCCATCGCTATCTCCAAATACAACGGATTGACGAACCTGAGCAGCCACGCCCCCAGCCAGACCGCAGGTAGTGCCGCCGGAACGAACCACCGCACGATATCCCAGCGTATCTTCGCATAAAAAACGATGATTCTTGAGGCGGAACTGGTGAAGGTGCCAATGGACAAGGCAGCCGGAACTTGGCTTACCGGCAGCATTTGTCCCAAGACAGGGATAAGCATCAGCCCCGCCCCGCCGCCGCAAATGGCACTCAGCGAAAAAGCCAGGTAACTCAGAAAAAAAACGGCCAACAAGGTTGCTTCCATATTTTAAATTCGCGTAAGCCCCGTATAAGATGTATTTCTCAATGCGCGTGTTCTTCTTGGCCACCGGATTTGAACTTGGAAAGCAAGTCGTAGGCTTCTTTCCGCACAAGCACCTTTTTTCATTTCATTATAACGGTTCATACGATAATGTTCAGGTGGAGGTGAACCAATCGCCCCCGGACCTACAGGTGGTTTGCGGGCTGACCCTCGAACCGGTCTTCAGCGTGCCCGGACGAGTTCAATAAATGTTTGGCAATAAAAAGGGCATCCCGCCCGGCTCCCATGAGCAATGCCGAACTTCGGGCCCGTTGCCAGGGCAAACCCAGGAAATAAAGACCGGCCACGGGCGAGACACCTTCCTGGTGGCGGATGCGCCCCTTTTGGTCGAACAGCTCCGGGATTCCGATCCAACTGAAGTCTTCGGCAAAACCGGTGGCCCAGATCAGGGTTTGGAATGGAAAGGCCTGCCCGTCGGCAAACGCGATCCGGTGACCCGAGAAGGATTTGATTTCGGGCAGCAGCGGCACGCGTTTCGCTTTCAGGAGCCGTTCCAGTTCCCTTCCGTAGACCGGGTCTCCCTGGGCCCGCAACCGCCGGGCAACGAAGGAGTCGGAGCGGGCATGCAGGATGCCCAGCGCCGTCCCCCAGAAAAAGATGCTCCGGCCCAATACCTCCAGGGATTTGAACCGGAGGGGCTTGCGAACCGAAACGCTCACCGGGAACCTGCCGGAAAGCTCCACCGCAATCTGGGCTCCCGAATTCCCCCCGCCCACCACCAGCACAGGCCCTTCGGGCAACTGGTCAGGCGATTTGTACTCACTGCTGTGCAGTTGCAGGATCGGGCTTTGCTGTTGGCCGGGATAAGAAGGAACCAGCGGTTTGGTGAACGGACCCGTGGCCACCACCACCCGCCGGGCCCGGTACTGCCCGGCAGTGGTGGTCACATGGAAGACCCCTTCCCGCTGCCGCAGGTGCGTGACGGCCTGTCCCAGCGCAACGGGCAATTCATACCGGGAGGCATAGGCCGACAGATACCGGGCCACGTCTTCCTTGGTGGGGTAGTAGCCATCCGGGGCCGGAAACGGGTATCCCGGAAGGGAACTGTACCGGGCGGGGGTGAACAGGACCAGTGAATCGTACCGTTGCCGCCAGTTGTTGCCGATGGCTTGGTTGCTTTCCAGGATCAGGAAGGGTACGCCGGCTTGCTTGAGGTGGTAACATGCCGAAAGGCCCGCTTGGCCGGCCCCGATAATCAACGTGTGCAACAAATCATGGTCAGCCATACGATGGGGATTTACATGGTTGCCGAAGGAAGGCTTTGAGGACATGGTTACATTTGAAACGGTTGAATTTAAAAAAGGCCCGGGTGTATTCAAGCCTTCCCGTCCGCTTCACCGCAAAGGCCAGGCGGATACGCTTCCGCGCAGCGGCGGCAGGCTTTCGTGTATGCCCGGCAGTGGTCGTGGTGGGCAGCGGTTCGCATAGTGTTTGTGTTTTTACCGCTACAAAAGTAGCGTCTTCCCCGTCCGGTCGTGTTACACAATTCGAGGGATGATGTACATGATTTTCAGGCTGAATTCAGAAGTCTCCGTTGGCGTTTGTGCCACTTCCAC
>JANPIL010000154.1:0-2651 GCA_031424975.1 Sphingobacteriales bacterium | reverse complement strand
CCCCGGCCCCTCTCCTGCTGAGAGGGGTGAAAAAAGGAGTCCCTGCTCCCCTCTCCTTCGGAGAGGGGCCGGGGGTGAGGCTTTTCCAAGTCAATCATTTGAAACCGGTGGGGCGCACCCTCTTCCATACGCCGAACAGCGCGGCAAACACCTTGCCCTCCACCACGCGGCGGAAAACCCTGTAATACAGCATAAAGTACAGCACCACCGTCATGAGCCAGATTATGGCCACATTGAACCAAAGCGTGGGCATCTGCCAGCCCAGAAACGCCTTGCTTGGCGCGTAGAAGTGCGTGCGGAAATCCCAGAAACTGCCCGTGATGGCCGGAGTCTGGTACACGGGATATATTTTTTGCAGCAGCTCTTGGTTGTATTCTATAATCCGGTTCTCGACGGCGGTGTTGGTGGCCAGCCGGGCAATGGCCTCGTTGTGGTGCTGTTGTTTCTGTTCAAGGAAATGCTGCCGCGCGGCCTCGTCTCTCACAAGCAGCCGCATCAGGCTGTCGCGGGCATCGTAGGCGCGGTTGTAGCGTTTGATGTAATGCTGGCGATTGCGTTCCAGAAAGTTCTTGAGTTGCATTTCCACCGGGCGGTCAAAGGCGGCGGGAGTCAGCTTTTCAATTCCTTGAAAGGCAATGGCCGGATGCTCGCGGGTCTGGCGTTTCACTTCGTGTTGCAGCACTTTCAGGTAATCCAGGTATTTGTCGTCGTAGAGCCGGTCGCCGTCGGCTTCGAGATTGCTGCAATATTCCAGTTTCGATGAAAGTGTGGGCAGGTAATACGTTTTCTTGTAGTCTGCCATGGCGATTTCCTTGTCGTACCCGTAAAACTGCCGTTCGTAGCGGTTGTGCATGAACTGCTCCACGGCCAACGCCTCAAAACCCCAGCGCGCCGCCATCAAATCGCCCGCCACGGGCACTTCGCCCTGCTTGTAGATGGCCGGGTTTATCTCGTCAAACTTGATGACAATGCCGCCCAGCACCAGTTGCGGAATGAGCAGAATCGGAATCAGGATGTAAATGGTAATGACCGAATCGAAGGTGGCCGACACGTTGAGGCCCAGCATGTTGGCAAAGCACGCCCCGCTGAACAGCACCAGCATGTAGGTCATGTTCAAGCCTTGCAACGCCACAATCTGGTTGGCCACCAGCACGTAGATGATGGTTTGAACCGCCGAAAAGCAGAACAGCACAATCACCTTGGACAGCAGGTAGCTGTTGCGGCTCAGGTGCAGGAAAGCCTCGCGTTTGCGCGTCTTGGCATCCTTTATAATCTCTTCGGCACTGATGGTAAGCCCCATGAACAGCGAAATGATGATGCTCATGAAAATGAACGCCGGGATATTGACATTCTCGGCAAACACGTAATCACCCTTGTTGGTCAGCTCGTCCACGGGATGGTAGCGCACAATGTAGGCCAAGATAAAGGCCAGCAGCGGGGCTTGCAGCAGGTTGATGACCATGTACTGCCGGTTGCTCCACTTGGACAGCAAATCGCGGACGGTATAGATGCGCCACTGCCGCCAGCGGTTCGGGATGTTGAGCGAATGCGGCGGCTCCTCGCGGTTCGGCTCCAAGGCCGGGATGCTGTTGCTTTCCTTAAAATAGTGGTACCAGCGCAGCGGTGCCACTCTGCGGTCGTTGGTCAGGCTGCCGTATTCGTCCACCACCTTGGCTTCGAGGATATTGAAAATCTGCTCCGAACCCACTTCCTGCTTGTCCACTTGGTGCACCAGATTCTTAAAGTACAACACGCCCTCCGTCGGGTTGCCGTAATACACTTGGTAGCCGCCCGTGTCCATGACCAGCAACTTGTCGAACATCTTGAAAATCTCGACCGAAGGCTGGTGGATGACCACAAAAATCAGTTTGCCCAGCATGGTCAGTTCGCGCAGCAGATCCATGATATTCTCCGAATCGCGCGAAGACAGGCCGGAAGTCGGCTCGTCCACGAACATCACCGACGGCTGGCGCAGCAGTTCCAAGCCAATATTGAGGCGTTTGCGCTGGCCGCCGCTGATGGTCTTGTCCAGGGCCGAACCCACGCGCAAATCCTTGGCCTCATACAGGCCCAGGCTCCGCAGCGTCTGCACCACCAACCGGTTGATGTCGAATTCGGACAGGTGCGCAAAGCAGAGTTTGGCGGTGAAAAACAGGTTTTGGTAAACGGTAAGTTCCTCGATTAGAAAATTCTGCTGCGGCACGTAGCCGATTACGCCTTGTATCCGGTCGCCCTGCCGGTGAATGTCAATGCCGTTGATCAGCACCCGTCCGCGCTGGGGCCGCAGGTTGCCGTTGAGCACATTGAGCAGCGTGGACTTGCCCGAGCCGCTGGCCCCCATAATCGCCACCAGCGCCCCCGACTCCTCGGCAATATTCACCGGATGCAGGCCCTGCCGTCCATTCGGAAAGAAATATTCGATGTTTTTGACCTCAAACACGATGCGCTGCTTCTGTTCGGTGCGCAAAAAATGTCCGATAATGTCACTGTAATAGATGGTTTCGGTGGCTGCCCGCACCACACTGCCACTCGTGAGCGGCGTGACGTAGTGCGCCTTGAGCTGCTGCCCGTTCAGGTACACTTGATCGGCGGGGTGCGCCGAACCCATCAGGTACATATCCACTTGCGGCAGCCGCAGCACGCCCAGCGTA
>JANPIL010000153.1:0-5298 GCA_031424975.1 Sphingobacteriales bacterium | reverse complement strand
TCCTTTTGGTGCGGGTCGCGCTGCGGGTATTGCAGCAGTTCCTGCAATCGCGCCTCGATTTCGGGCGTGATGATGTGCTCGATCATTTCGGCATCGTCGTGTACGTGGTCGGGAGCGATGCGCAGGTACTGGGTCAGGTACAGTTCCCAGAGCCGGTGCAGCCGCGTGATGCGCTGTCCGCGGGCCTTGCCTTCGCCGGTCAGTTTCCACGCGCCGCCTTCCTTGCATATGTATCCTTCGCGTACCAGGCCCCGCAGTTTCCCGGTTAGCCGGGCATCGGGCATGGTCCGGTGACGCATGAGTTGGCCGGTTGTCTTGGCCCCGAAAAACGCGCCGTCCTGTTCGCCCATCTGGAAGAGGGCTTTCAGGATATTGTCTTCCGCAATCTGGTGCCGGTTCCGGCGCTGGCGGTTCCATCGGTAAAACATCCCCTTGGGCGGGGCAAAGGTGAAGGATACGAGGGCAATCGCGAAAATGACCATCACCATCCACGGGCCGGTGGGCATGGCGGGCGAGAGGAACGAAATGTACACGCCCACAAACGCCGCCACCCCGCCAAACAATGCCGTGAGCATGAGCATGATAGCCAGCCGGTCGGTCCAGTAGCGGGCGGCGGCGGCGGGCGTAATCAGGATGGCTGCCATCAGCACCACGCCCACTGCTTGGATGCCCGTCACCACGGCCAGTACGGTCAGGCTGGTCAATATCCATTCCAGCAGGCGGATGGGCAGGCCGATGCTGCGGGCAAAAGCCGCGTCGAAACACAGCAGTTTAAATTCCTTGTAGAACAGGAAGATAGTGACCAGCAAAATCACGCTGACAATGCCGAACGTGACCACATCGGCCTGCACAAGTGAGGCTGCCTTGCCAAACAGGAACCGGTCGAGGCCCGACTGGGCGGCATTGCCCTGCTGCTGGATGGCGGTGAGCATGAGGATTCCCGCCCCGAAAAAGACCGAAAGCACCAGTCCGATAGCCGTGTCTTCCTTGATTTTGGTGCGGCTGGTAATCAGGTTCATGACAAAGATGGACAGCCAGCCCGTCAGGAATGCGCCGACCAACAGGTAAACCGGGTTTTTCTCGCCGCTCAACATAAAGGCCAAGCACACGCCCGGCAGTACGGCGTGTGCCAGCGCATCGCCGATCAGGGCTTTTTTGCGCAGCAGCGTGAAACAACCCACCACCGACGCGCTGCACGTGAGCAGGATGCAGCCCAGCGTGACGTACCGGATGTTGGGGTCGGCAAAGGAGAAATCATCCATGGGGTATGGTTATTGTAATTTACATTACTGTATTTATAATTGTAAGTTTATATAAGTTAACTTCTATTTCCATATCCGTGAAATAGTATCTTCTGAAAAGCCCAAACCCATTCGTGGGTTCGGGCTTTTCCGGGTTTGCCCGTTTCTTTTGTTATTTCTTCTTTTTTATTATTTCTCCCGCGCCGGATAGCCACCTTGCTTTACCAGTTCGGCCACATTGGAGAGCAGCGTGAGTTTGCCCCCGTACGTTTCCTGCAACAGCGCATCATTAAATACGGTGGGCGTGGGGCCGCTGGCCACCAGCCGTACGTTGAGCATCACCAGCCAGTCGAAATAGGAGGTGACCGACTGCAAATCGTGATGTACTACCACTACCGTCTTGCCCTGCCGTGCCAAACCCCGCATAATCTCCACGATTGACGTTTCCGTGGCTTGGTCCACGCCGGCAAACGGCTCGTCCATGCAATAAAGCTGCGCGTCTTGGGCCAGGGCGCGGGCCAGAAAAACCCGTTGCTGCTGTCCGCCCGACAGTTGCGAAATCTGCCGGCGGGCGAATGATTCCAGGTTCACTTTGCGCAGGCATTCCATGGCCACTTCGCGGTCGGACTGGCGGATGCGGCGCAGCAACCCCACTTTTCCGTAACGCCCCATCAGCACCACATCCAGGGCGGAGGCTGGAAAATCCCAGTCTACCGATTCGCGTTGCGGCACGTAGCTTATCCTGTCGCGCACTTTTTCTAAGGGTTCGCCAAAAATGCTGATGTGGCCGCTGCTGGCCGGGGCCAAGCCCATCATGGCTTTGAGCAGCGTGGATTTTCCCGCCCCGTTCGGGCCGATGATGCCCACCACCGCGCCAGCGGGCAGCTTCAGGTCGATGCCCCAAAGTACGGGGCGGCGGTCATAACTGACAGTGAGGTCGTGGATTTCAACGACGGGTGCGCTGCCGTTTACATGGTCGTCTTTTTTGTCGTTGTCCATACGGATCCGTTGGAATGGTGTCTTTTCAGAATAGTATCTGGCAAAAAGGCGAAACCCGCCTGCCACGCCGGTTATTTCAGGCTTTCCGTGATTGTCCGGAGATTTGCCAAAACCATGCCTTCGTAGGTGTCGGCTCCGGAGCCCGGCCCGCCGAGGGCATCGGAATACAGGTTACCGCCAATCACGATGGGATGGCCGCGTGCCCGGCAGCCTTCGGTCACGGCTTCAATGGCTTTGCGGGGCACGGATGTTTCCACGAAAATCGCCCAGATGTCGCGCCGCACAATCATGTCCACCATCAACGTCACGTCTTTCAGTCCGTATTCTGATAGGGTGGAAATCCCCTGCAAGCCCTTGACTTCCATGTTGTACGCCCGTCCGAAGTACTCAAACGCATCGTGCGCGGTGATCAGCACACGCCGGGTTTTGGGAATCCGGGAGATACTGTTTTTGGCTTTGGCATCCAGCGAATCAAGTTTGCGGAGGTAGGTTTCGGCGTTCTGCCGGTAGTAAGCCGCGTTTGGCGCATCGTTTTCCTGCAAGGTTCGGCTCATTTGCCGCACGCACTGTTGCCACAGTTGCACGTCAAACCAGATGTGCGGGTCGTAGTTGTCGCCGGTTTCCGTCAGCCGGATGAGTTTCTGGCGCGGTATGCCGTCGGTAACGGCCACGATGGTCTTGAAACGCCCGGCCTTGCGGAGTACGTCCTGCATCTTCCCCTCCAGGTGCAGGCCACCGTAAAACACCACATCGGCTCCGGTAATGGCCTCAATATCGCGCACGGTTGCCTTATAGAGGTGCGGATCCACACCGGCCAGCATCAATGCCGACACATCGGCCGAGTCTTTGGCAATGTTGCGCACGGCATCGGCGATTATGCCCGTGGTGGCTACTACCGTAAACCGCCCGTTGCGTTTGGCGGGTTCGGGGCGGCAGCCGCCAAACGCCAGCAACAGCAATAACAGGATGGAGAGAACGTGGTGGTGGCGGGACATTCTGTCTGGTTATTTCTTTGGTTGGTACGGATGTGCGGGTTTGGCCCCCGCTAAAGCTAAAAGTTCCGCCAGAGGCGGAAACGGGGCTTTCAGCTTTTTGAAAGATACTATTTTCCCGGGTTCATTCCAGCGTGTAAATGTTCTGGGCGGCTTCTCTTGACATCGCAATTATCCGTCCCCGTACCGCCAATTCCACCGATTGGTCGTACTCAATACGGTCGGTGATTTCAAACTCACTGCCGATGCCAAGCCCTATCTTAGTCAGGTATCGCAGGAAAACCGGCGAGGTATCGGCTACGCCTTGCACAATGCCTTTGGCTCCCACTTTTATCTCGCTAAAAAAAACACGTTTTCGGGTCGGATGCATATTGCCCTCCGCATCCGGTATCGGGTCGCCGTGCGGGTCGGTGGCTGGATGTCCTAAAAACTTGTCCAGCCGTTCAATTAGTGTCTCCGACTGGATGTGTTCTAACTGTTCAGCTATATCGTGTACTTCATCCCAGCGGTAGTTCAGTTTTTCGACTAGAAACACCTCCCACAACCGATGTTTCCGCACAATCTGGAGAGCGTAACTTTTCCCTGCTTCAGTCAAGGTTATGTCTTGGTACTTTACGTAATGAATCATTTCCTTGTCTGCCAGCTTCCTTAGCATATCACTCACCGAACTCGCTTTCGTTTGTGTCAGTTCGCTGATGGCCGAGGTTGTGGCTTTCACTTGCCGCTCACTCTCCAATTTATGGATGATTTTCAAGTAGTTTTCTTCTGACAGGCTCAACATAACGGTACGTATTTTAGGCAAATATAAATATAATGTTCATACTATAAAAATAATCTAATATTATTAGTAAAATAAAGGAACAAAAATACTAAAAAAATTAGTAAAAACATTTTCTTAGTTTACTAAATATATAAGTATAATATGAGTGGTCTAAACTAATATTGTTATTATTAGGTATTTCAGTGGATATATCCTCTATGTTGGCTGTATTAAAGTCCACATACTGGATTAAATGCGCATAAGCGCCAAGTGATTCGCTCCAATAAGTGTTATGGGATATCTGCATCGGGAGCGAGAAAACGGCATACTCGTATACTTTAGTAGGTATGCGGTGGCGGACGGCCTGATTGACGCGGTAGGGGAGCAGACCGATATCGCAGCACTGGATTTTGTCAAGTATCTGGGAATGAGGAACCAAAGCATTGATGCCAATCAAATCAATAAACCCAATATCCTTGCATTCGCTGGCGATGCGCCGCTGTACGGAAGGCTGGGCAGCGTAACCGATAATGGTCAGATGGAAGCGGCTGTCGGTGGCATGAAGCCGCTTCACTAAAGCAATGGCATCAAACACCCCGTACGACTCGCTGATGGTGCCGGAGTAAAGCAGCCGATGCCTGCCGCGCCGTGGACTGACCACCACATCGGTAAGCGGCACAAAACGGTTTTCAATGATGGTGTATTTATGTTTGACGAAGGGAAGCTCGTACGCATACACCCGCTCAGCAAGCCAGTAACCGTCCACAAAAGGGCGTGTCACAAATTCGACGGCGCGAACAAAAGAAGCAAGTGGACGGCGCACGAACAAAGGGTACGTGTTCGCGAACAGGATATTGGCGGCGTGGTTCTCCAGAACATCGTAGAACATTTTTTTGCCGAATAATATTTTGTAGCAAATCGTAACTATCAGTAAATCAGGAGAGTTAACTATAACCATTTCAGGTTTCAGTTGAAACAGCTTTTTCAGGAACCGGAGGGGGGCGAGGAAGCGGCCAAAGGAAAGCCGCTGGAAGTCGAACACCGGATGGAACGTGATAGTTGCGTGGCGAACATCATTTAACGAACAAAAACCAACAATATGAACATGGCAGACATCCAGCGCAGCAATGTGTACGCCCAGCTTTTCGTACATCCGGTGGTCGTCTACTGGACGCAGCACGGAGCCAATGACCAAGTTGCGTTTGGGGATGTGTGGCATGGAGTGTATGTTTGTCATGTGGTGTCAGTTGTCGGCCAAAAATGATTCGCTTGGCCGGATTGCCAAAACTAAAAACAGTATCTTTCA
>JANPIL010000152.1:0-9099 GCA_031424975.1 Sphingobacteriales bacterium | reverse complement strand
GTTTGGGCGTTGAGGGAGATACTATTTTCCAACGGATCAACGCACTATCTACTCATTAGTGCGCCTTGCTGCGAAAGGTGAACACGGATTTGAACATATTTTTTTTCGGCAAAACCGCACGGGTTACCTTTTGCGGTGGGCGTATTAATATTAAAATCCCATAAGCCATGAAAAACATCCTTTTGCTACTGCTGCTCACGGCGGCAAACCCGTCCTGCGACAGCAAAAACACCATGAAATCAGAAAGTGCTGCGGATGCGCCTCAAGCCGAGGAGGCTGGGTCATCTGCGGCATCGGGCGAATTTATGGAGGCAAAGCAGTCAGCCACCGAGCCGGAAGCAACCGTCACGCAACCGCAAATCATCAGGAATGCGGATGTCCGCTTCCAAGTGGAGAAACTGGAGGTGAGTGCCGCAGCGGTGAAAAAAACCGTGGCCGCCTACAAAGGCTACATGGCATCAGCCAACGAAACGCGCAGCAACTACGCGCACCAAGTGGATTTTGCCATCCGCATTCCGGCGGCGCAGTTTGAGGTAGTTCTCAGTCAATTGCTGGCGCAGTCGGTTTTTGTGGCCCGCAACAACGTCACCGCCGAAGATGTGACTGAGGAATTTGTGGACATCGAATCGCGGCTCAAAACCAAACGGCAACTCGAAGCCCGCTACCTGGATTTGCTGAAACAAGCCAAAACCATGAAGGACATCCTGGAACTGGAACGCGCCTTGCAGCAAATCCGCGAGGAAATAGAAAGCCGCGAAGGGCGTTTAAAATACCTGCGCAACCAAGTGGGCTACAGCACGATACGGCTGGAAATGTACGAGGAAGTGGCCTATGCCAACGCCCCGGAAACCGGTTTCTGGGGTAAACTTGCAGCAAGTTTTGGCAATGGCTGGGGCATTCTGCTCGACATCCTGATTGGCGCGGTCACGCTCTGGCCCGTGTGGCTGCTGTTGGGAGTTGGCATCTGGCTGCTGCGCAAGTGGCGGAGGCGCAAAAACAACGCCGCAAAATAGTATCTTTTAGAAAGGCCAAACCTAACAGCGCGGGTTTGGCGGTTGAAAAAGATGCTATTTCGCCAGACGACTGGACAGCAACAAAGCCAAGCACAGACGGAATGGAAAAGAAAACATGGAGGAATTGAAATGGCTTTTCCGGACAAAAAACTTAAAAAATGAATAAAGAACTGCTGATTGCCATGATTGGATTCCTGCTGTTAGGAATTTGGTTCACCCACACAGGCTATTTTGACAAGCCCAAAAAAGGAGAGGCCCCACTCAATGGTTCCACATTGCTTAAGGCACGTATATGGGGGCCTTTTTGCCTTTTCTGTTTCCTTTTTCTATTATTCAAGTTGTTGTTTGGCGAGTGAAAAACCCATGGCCTTGCCGCCAAGTCCCGGACAGGTTTGTTGTTTTGAAAAGATACTATTTTAAACTCCTCGCATTGTTTTCTGCGTTCGCCCAACTGGTTCAGGACAATCACGCTTACGAACGAGATCGATAACCTGACTGCTGTTGCACAGCATAGGATACGGATCGAATGGGCAGTCTGCGACGAGATGGAAAGTGCTGGCGGTACTGCATGGCTGCCGCGATTTGCTTGGCGAGCCTTACTTGGTTAGGGTGATGCGCGACTGGCGGCAAACCCCGCCTACGGGCGGATTTTGCTTGGCAATGGTTACGGTTGCCGACTGGATGTCGGGGTATTTGGCGTGGATTTTCTCAAGTACCCGGCCCGCCATGTGTTCCAGCAGGTACGAAGACACTTCCATTTCGTCTTTCACGATTTTGTAAAGCACTTCGTAGTTTACAGTCTGGCTCAGTTTGTCGCTTTGGGCGGGCTGCGACAAATCAACGGTCACGGCCACGTCCACAATAAACCGGCTGCCCACCTTGCGTTCCTCCTCGTAAAAACCGTGGTAGGCAAAAAACTCCATTCCTTCTAAAGCGACGATTCCCACGGTTTCGGTGATAGGTTGTTGGTTGTCAGGAAAATGAAAATCAAATTTCCTCAAAAAAGGACGCGGCCGATGCAGACGTATCCTTAAACTGTTCGGCGGGTTTTTTGCGTACCACAAAACTTTCCATCGGTGCCGGTGCCGGAATCGGTTCCGCTTGGATTTCCGGCTGGATGGTCATCTCTTCCGATTTTCCGGTTTCCGGGTTTTTTTCGCTGGTAGCGGCTTCCGCTTTTTCGTAAACCGCGTCAGTTATCTGGTTCCCGTCTGTTTCAGCAGTCGGATACACGGCGGAAGGTTTGTTCTCGTAGGGCGTGGTTGCGGGCGGCTCTTGGGAAACAACGACTGGCGGCGCGGTTTCCACGGGTGCGGGTTTCTGATCCAGGAGGTTCCTCACTTCGCGGATTTTATCGTCCAGCAGGTTTCGGTTGTTCCTTTCGGCCACGCGGTTAATCCGGTCCACGGTGTCGTTGGCGATGTTGCGGATTTCCTGAATCAGGTTTTCCTTCAGCATTTCCAGTTGCCGCAAATCATTTTCCTTGCCTTTCACCTCGGCCAGCGTGTCTTCCAGTGTCCGACGCGAATATTTTTCCGCTTCCTGCGTCAGTTGGACGGCTTTGGTACGCGCCTCGTTCAGCATGGCTTCCGCTTGGCTCCGCGATTCGCGCAACTGCAACTCCGCCGACCGTCCGGCCTGGTCAATCAGTTGCGTGCTGGTGTCCTCGGCGGTTTTCAGCGTCCGGTACAACGATGTTTCCACTTCGCGCAGTTTCTGCACTTCCTTTTGCGTCACTTCCAGTTTAAACCGGTATTCGCGGTTTTCCTCCAGCACCCGCTCCCATTCCTGCGAAAGCGATTGTAAAAACGCGTTCACCTCCTCCTTGTCATAGCCGCGCAAAACCCGTTCAAACGTTTTCTGGCGTATCTCTATCGGTGTGATTTTCATGGCTTTGACTTCAGATTGGGTGGTTTGTGTGCAAAAAAAGATACTATTTTGCCCGTAAAGCTACGTTTTTCCCAAAAAAAACCCTATTGCACGCCACGTAACATTGTCCGGCTAAGGGTTTTCCAGCGACCAGACCGACAAACTCCGGTCATCGCTGGCCGAAACAAGCTGGTTTTGGTAACCCGTCCAGAGCAGTTTGTTAATGGAAGTGGCGTGTCCGGCGTGGCGCGCCTTGTCAATCACCTTGAGCAGCCGGAACGTGGCGGCATCCCATACTTTGATTGACTTGTCCATGCTGCAAGTTGCGAACTGCTGTCCGTCAGCACGGTACACGATATGATTGATGGCAAACATATGCGCCACCACCGATGTGTGCGGCGCGTAGCCAGCGGCGGCATCCCAGACATTGAGGCGAGCATCGCGGGCACCACTGAGCAGCCACCGGAAATCGGGCGAGTAATGCAGCGCGAAAACCGAGTTTTCGTGCGCGGCAATGGTGTATTTGGGTTGCAGGGTTTGCCAGTCGAACACCCGGATGGTGTGGTCGCTGTAGCCTACCGCCACCTCGCCGCCAACCGGATTCACCGCCAGGCAACGCGCACTTTTGTCGGAGAGCCGGATGGTTTTGCGCACCGAAAATGTCTCCTTGTCCAAGAACACAACCGCCCCGTCGCCAGTGGCCACGCCAACCGTTGACAGCCAGGTTTTGATGTCGAAAATGGCCGACGCGGTGATTTTGATTGATTTCGTTTCCTTTTTCGTATCCAAGTCAATCACGTGCAGCCCGTCGAAGTTCTGCCCGATCCATAATTGTCCGTCTTCGGGCACATGGCACAGCGCGTAAACCGAGGCTGGCACGCGGGCAATGAGTTCGCCTTGGTCGGGCTGCTCCAGATTCCACCGGACCACCATGCCATCGCCCGCCGCCGAAAAAAAACGATGGGGCAATCCGTCGTTTTCAAGGGCATATACGCAGTCGCGGTGGCCGGTAAACGTGTGGAGTTTGGTTACTTCCATTTTTTTTGCCAGATTCACGGGAAGCAAGGGACAGGTGGGCAATCAGCTAATCTCATTCTAAAGTAAAGCACTTCCGGCGGCGAAAGGTTCTTGCAAGAGGTGCGGGGTTTGGCTCCCGCCGGATGCGGGACTTTCAGCTTTTTCAAAGATACTATTTTGTGGGCGTGCCGCATACCCGCAATTCCGGACCGGGGGGTTTGGCATTTTTCAAACATACTATTTTCGCGGCGCACATCCTGCGCCCCCAAACCATGCCCTTGGTCAGAACAGAAACGGTAAACGGAGCCTGCGTGTGGGGCTTGTGGGAAACCACCGAAACCTTGCCGCAACTGTATGGGCTGTGGAATGCGAACGAACCCGACGCAGCTTATTTTTCGGACTTTTCGCACCAAGGGCGGCTGCGGCAAACGCTGGCTTCGCGGGTGCTGGTGCGGCATTTGGTGCAAAGCCGGGGCGGGCAATACGTGGGCATCAGTAAAAACGCGGCGGGCAAACCCTGCCTTCCGGGCAGCGGATTCCACGTTTCGGTGAGCCATACGGAAGGCTATGCGGCGGCAATACTGCACCAAAGCCGGGCGGTGGGCATTGACATTGAGCCGGTGAAGGAAAAACTCATCCGTATTGCGCCGCGCATCCTCTCGCCAAACGAGTGCCGCGATGCGGGCGGCGACCCGGAAAAAATCTGCGTTTATTGGTGCGCCAAAGAAGCCCTCTACAAGCTGTACGGCTGCCGCCAACTGTCGTTCCGTGAACATATCCGGCTGCATAACTTTGAAATGCGCGACTATGGTACATTATTTGGAGAGATACGGACGCACAGCCACTGGGCGGGTTTTGCGGTTTTCTACCGGAAAGTGCATAATTTCATCATGGCATACAGCTACGAAAGTGAACACACGACCACATTTGATACGACTGCAATTGAATAGGTTTTCGGTAACTACGGCAAAATCATTGGCTGCCGCGCTGCTCGGCTGGCTGGCGGCAACGGCGGGCTTTTCGCAGGGAACCGTCAGGATTGAGAATTTCTCGCTCACCAACGCTGCCAATAACAGTCCGGTTTCGCTCAGCGATTTCAAGGGCGAAAAGGCCGTGGTGCTTGTGTTTATGAGCAATTACTGTCCGTTTGCCAAATTATACGAAGACCGGATACTGACCATGGCCGACCAGCACCGGAGCCAAGGCGTGCAGTTTTTGCTGATCAACTCCAACACCTCGCTTGACCATATCGACGACTCGGTGGAGGAAATGGCACGCCGCGCCAAGGAGAAAAACTACCGCGTGCCTTACCTTGCCGACAAGTCGCAGAAAGTGGCCGCCATGCTGAAAGCCACCAAAAACCCGGAGGTTTTTGTGCTGCAAAACACGGGTGGCGGCAATTTTACGCTCATCTACCGTGGCGCGATTGACGACAACCCGCAAGTGCCCCAAGAGGTGACCGTCCATTTCCTGCGCGATGCGGTTGCGTCGGTCATCAACCGCAAAAATCTTTCCTACGCCGAAAAACGCCCCGTCGGTTGCTTGATTCAGAAGGAGTGATCGGTTCAAGTCAGTCCATAGTCCACAGACGACAGCCCGCAGGAAAAAGCTAAAATGATAGAGCGTGGATTAGCCCAATACAGTTGGCAGAAGCGAATTCGGATACTGCAACTGATAACGGAGCGTCATATCAAAGCCACAAGTGTTTTTTTGGTAATGTGCCGTAGGGTGAGGTGGCTGCTGTCCAAATGACGGAAATCCCCATCGGTGGTTAGCAACGGCAGGCTGAAAAAACCGGCAGTGGCAGCTATCCAAAGGTCGTTCTTTCCCATTTGAACAGGCGAACCGGGCTTGGTGCGTGAAGGATGCCGGTTGCGGCTATAACTATCCGCGTCCACATACCGGGAAACAATACCCTCGTCAATGCCCAGCACCACTAAGTCCTTTAAAACCTGCGTCAGACGTTGTATCCGCGCCGCCTGCCATTTGCGCTGCATAGCAAATGCCTGTACTTCGCCCACACTTACAATCGAGACACATTCTGGTTCGTTCCCGGGGTTGACAAAGCTGCGGACGCGCTGGGCACGGGAACTGTCGGCTGTGATGTAAATGACGATGTTAGTATCGTATAACAGCATCAATAGTTATAATTGAGTATGTCGAGTTTCTCCTCAGGGCTGAACTCCTCGCCCAGCGACAGGGTTTGGGGAACCTTGTATTTTGTCTTCTTCAGGTACGCGGCCAGTCCGCCTGCCTTCAGCGCCTGAGCGGGTGAGATGACTTTTAACTTGTCCGGGGCGGTTTTCTTCGTTTTGGGAGCGGAGTTCTCCTTGGCTTTCGTTTCAGTTGCCATACGTCAAGGGATATCGTGCTGTTGCTGGAATAAAACAAATATACGAACAAAAGCCGCTCCGGGCAAACAGGCCTTTAGCCAAAACCGGCTCAGGCGTTTTTACTTTGACTTTCCTGAAAAGCAGGTTTGGCATCTTTGAAAGATACTATTTTGCGGGCTGTGAACCGTCGTCCGTGGACTATGGGCCGGTTATTCCTTTTCTCCGGATACCACGCCGAGCAGTTGTTTCACTTCCTCCACTTTGTCGGTGTCGCCGGTTTTTTCAAATGCCAGAATCAGGTTGCGGAACACGCGTTTCACAATATCCAGGTGCGTACACGGATCGTAAAAAATGTCGGTGGGCGGCAGGTTCAGTTGTTTGATGTAGCTGTCAATATCCGACCTTGAAAATACGATGCCCTTGTTGAATACATTGATGTAGAACTGCGTTTCGGCTGACTTGTAAGTGAGGATGAACAGGTTGGGCAGGTTCACGCCGAAAACCGGCATTTTCAGTTTGGTTGCCACCAGCATATAAATCACGCACAACGAAATGGGGTTGCCGCGCTTGGAATCAACCACGATGTTGACCATGCAATTGGCCGGAGAGTGGAAATTTTTGGTGTTGGCGGCAAACTTCATCTTGCCGAAAAGCACGCTGTTGAGCAACTTCACTTGGTCGTGCGGGTGCAGGGTGGGCTTGAAATCGAGCCAGGCCTCGTAATAAATCTGCTCCAGATCCTTTTGCAGCCGTTCCAGCATCAAGTCGGGATATTGGTAGGTGGCCACCAGCCACATTCCTTCCAGCAAGTCTTGCGCGCCGCCGTCTTTCCAACGCCTGAGCTTGTCTTTTAGCGTGTCGAGTTGCAGCGTGTGGATCAGGTCTTCGATTTTGCGCTGCACCAGCGGGTTGAAATTCGTTTCCCATTCGGCTTCCAGAAACGGAATCACCGGCCCGCCGAGTGAGATTATCTTCTGTTCGACGTGCAACTGCACCTCCTTGTCATCATCATCAAGCAGCGAAACCAAGGCCTTGATTTCGTTCGGGTTCATTGCGTCTGTGGTCATACGGTATATTAAGCGGCTTACAAGCAAAAGTGTTCATTTTGCGGGCAATTTGCAAGAAGTGTTCCCGCAAAAACGCGTCCGGGTTTTGCCGCTTGACAAATGACCGGGTTTGGTCTTTTCCGGACATACTATTTTTGGCAGGGTGGCAACTGGCTCAACGTCTGTAACTTTCGTTGTATTGCCATTGGTGTGTCAACCGCTTAATTTCGCCGCATGGAAACAATTCGCGTCAGTATTGTGGAAGATACCGCTGAAATTAGGGAAGGCGTGCAGTTTTTGCTGAACCAGACGGAGGGTTTTGTGTGTGTTTCGACGTATGGCAGCGCCGAGGAAGCCACCATCGGACTGCCCGTGCAAAAACCCGATGTCGTGATCATGGACATAAACCTGCCCGGCATCAGTGGCATTGAGTGCGTGCGCAAGGTAAAGCCCCACCTGCCACACACCCAGTTCATGATGTTCACGATTTATGAAGACAACGAACAGGTGTTTGAGGCCTTGGCGGCTGGCGCCAGCGGCTACCTGCTCAAAAAAACACCGCTGCCCAAGATTGCCGAGAGCCTGCGCGAACTGCACGAAGGCGGCTCGCCGATGAGTGCCAGCATTGCCCGCAAATTGGTGGCCACGTTCCAGCCCACGCCCGCCGGGCAAACGTTGACCGCCCGCGAAAGGGAGATTGTGGACTGCCTTGCCAAAGGCTTGCTGTACAAGGAGATAGCCGATAAGGCCTCGATCAGTATCAACACCGTGCGGCAGCACATCCACAACATCTACGAAAAGCTGCACGTTCAGAACCGCACCGAGGCGTTGAACAAACTCTACGGCGGCCGCTGAATTTGGAACCGCCGCATCCGTTACACAAACGTAGTGGCCGGTGGAAACTGCCGCTATCGGGCGGCGCACAACCCGCCCGGCATTGGTGATGCCGGGCGGGGTTTGGTAAACAGGGGTTTCCCCGAACTTTCGTTCTATTGACGGGCGGTTGTTT
Organism: Sphingobacteriales bacterium; assembly: GCA_031424975.1. GTDB lineage: Bacteria > Bacteroidota > Bacteroidia > Cytophagales > 172606-1 > Xanthocytophaga. The sequence continues at coordinate 812 of JANPIL010000152.1, read as the reverse complement.
TGCGGATAATTTTGTGGGGAAAATTCGCCCGCTGGCGGATTGGCCGTATCCTTCAACCCCCTAAAAACCGTTCGCCATGAAAACCCGTTTCACCGCCGCGTTTGCCATTGTTTGTTTTTGCGTCTTAGCCGTTTCGGGCTGCAAAGGCAAGGACTCTGTCGCACCCAATACGTGTGAGGCCGCCTCGAAAAGAACCGAAGCCCTTTCGCCAGCCATCCAAGCCTACGCAGCCGACCCGACACCGGCCAAATGCGAGGCCGTCAAAAAAGCTTACACGGATTTTCTGGATGCCGCCAGAAACTGCCCTACCATCTCCAAAGCCGATGTGGATGCGGCGCAGCGAGAGGTGAATACGCTCTGCCAGTAGTAGTCGGGATCCATCCTTTCTGCATTGCCGGGCTTTTGCCGCAAACAGTATCTTTCCGAAAGCTGAGAGCCCCGTCTTTAGCGGGAGCCAAACCTCTGTCAGGCACAGGCGCACCGCCGGAATTGCATCCCGGATAAAATTACCTGTTCCGGCCACCTATCTGAATAGCTGCGTGACATCGGCTCTATAACATCGTTCACATTCAAACATATCCAACTATTTATTTCCCATGATTATTCATCCCCAACCCAAGTTTTTTATGAAAACCCGGATTTTTCACATAGTAGCTATTGTTTTTTTAGCGGTTGCCACGGTTTCCTGCAAAAAGGAAAACCCGACACCCGACCCAACCTCAGTTACTGACATAGACGGAAATACGTATGCCGTTGTGAATATATGCGGCAAGTTTTGGATGGCTGAGAATTTGAGAACAACGCGTTATAAT
>JANPIL010000151.1:0-11445 GCA_031424975.1 Sphingobacteriales bacterium | reverse complement strand
CGGGACTTGTTTTTACAACCATCGGCGCAATCGTGTCTTTCACGCCGCCGGTAGGCGTGCCTTGGTTGGCGCATTGCATGAAAAAGGTTGCGCAAAATAGTATGGCGCAGAAAGCCCAAACCCGACCGTACAAATCAAACCGGAACAATTTTTTCATTTGGAAAACAGGATTATAAGGAAACATTTGGCTGTTATCATTTCGTTTTTTGTTTTGGAAGTATGTTTCTGAAAGTCCAAACCTGTTGCCAATGCGCGGAAAAATACGTGATTAACCGCCGGACTTGGAAAGTCCGGCTACGCTTCTCGAAATAGTATGTTTCAAAAAGCCCAAACCCGCTCATGTTTTTTGGATTACGTAAATCAGGCTTGAGTAATCACCTTTGTTTTTTCTGGCCCGGGCATTTGATTTTTGACCGTTCAAGAGTGCTTCGGCATAATTTGTTTTTCCGTCGCGGTATTTGGTGCTCAGCATGGCAATGTAAAATGCATCGAACAACATGGGCTTTGCAGTTACAACTTTAAAGCCAAACCTGCCAAAAAGGTGTTTGATTGCCGATGGATTGAAATGATACAAATGGCGCGGCACATCGTAGGCCGCCCAATGCTCGTCATACTGCTTGGCATCCCAGGCATCGCTGTTGGGTACTGCTACCAGCAATGTGCCGCCGTCAGCCAAGTTGCGGTGGATTTTATTGAGTGTTTCTTCCAGCCGGTGCACGTGTTCCAGTACGTGCCACATCGTGATAATGTCGAATTGCTCGGCGGTGTAGGCGGTCAGGAAATCTTCCTGCACTTCCGACTTGCTGTTTTCAATCGCTGCTGCGCGCGTTTTGGCATCCGTTTCTACTCCTTTGGCCTGCCATCCTTTGCGGTGGCACAATTCCAAAAAATGTCCCGTTCCGCAGCCAATATCCAACAACCGCCTTTCCTTGTCCGGGTTGGAAAGCAAGGATTCGGCCAATTTGAATTTGCGGTCTAATGCCAAGGTACGCACCAAGCGATAGGCTTTGTTGACCAAACCTTTATTAGTATCCGAATGTGAAATATACTCCGGCGACTGGTAAAACGCCCCGATTTCCTTTTCACCGGGACGCGGATTAGTGAACTTGAAGGCGCAATTTTCACAGCGTACAATCTGGAATTCCTGCTGGCTGACAGTATGATCCTTGCAGACCAAAAAATGCCGGAGCAACAAGGAGCCGCAAACGGGACAATTCTGAAGATTCTCGGGCATGGAACGCGATTGAATATGTTTGGATTGTGTGTTTGGGCGCAAAGTGTAAAAGCAACGCTGACCCTGACAACAGTGTGCGGGAGCAGGGGGGAGGTTTGGCGTTTCGGGAAGATACTATTTTGTTTCCCCGTCAAAGACTCCGACTTGCAAACCTTCCGGTCATCAACCAAGTGGAGGCACAGACAATTTACTTTCCCATGTACACCATTAAAATTGAAACATCGGCAGCGGAAACACCACTGATGCGGGTGGCCTGTCCGATAGTCATCGGGCGGATTTTTTTCAATTTTTCACGACCTTCCTTTGAAATGGCCTGCACCCGTTCGTAATCGAAATTGTCGGTGATGCGGTAGTCTTCCAATTCGCCCAGTTTCTCCGCAACTTTCCGCTCCTTTTCAATGTAGCTTTCGTACTTCACGCTTATTTCAGCTTGCTCCAGCATCTCACCATCAAACGCTTGCAAATGCAGCCGCAAATCGTGGTCAAGGCTGGCAAGGGTTTCCATGGTGATTTCGGGTCGTTTCAGCAGGTTAAAAAGCGACATTTTTTCGCGGATGGGAGCCGTGCCCAGGTTTTCCAATGCACTGTTGATGTGTTCAGGAACCAGTTTTTTCACTTTCAGATCGTTGAGCAGCCGGGTAGCTTGCGCTTCCTTGTGCTGCATCCGTGCCAAGCGGTCGCTGGAAGCCAGCCCAAGTGCGTGGCCCAAGCCCGTCAGCCGGATGTCGGCATTGTCTTGGCGCAGCAAAATGCGGTATTCGGCACGCGAGGTAAACATCCGGTAAGGCTCGTCGGTACCTTTGTTCACCAAGTCATCAATCAACACACCAATATACGCATCCGACCTTTTCAGCACGAATGGCTCCTTTCCATATACTGCATTGTGGGCGTTTATGCCCGCCATCAGACCTTGGCAGGCGGCTTCCTCATAACCGGTAGTGCCGTTGATTTGTCCGGCAAAAAACAGGTTTTTCACTAATTTGGTTTCCAGTGTCAACCCAAGTTGGGTGGGCGGAAAGTAGTCATATTCAATGGCATAGCCCGGCCTGAACATACGGACGTTTCCGAAACCGGGAATCTTGCAGAGAGCCTTGTACTGCACATCTTCGGGTAGCGAAGTAGAAAAGCCATTCACGTACACTTCAACCGTGTTCCATCCTTCGGGTTCCACAAAAATCTGGTGCCGGTCTTTGTCAGCAAACCGATTGATTTTATCCTCTACCGACGGACAATAGCGCGGCCCCAAACCCTTGATGCGCCCCGTGAACATCGGCGATTTATCAAAACCGGTGCGCAGAATGTCGTGGACATCCTCGTTTGTGTAGGTGATGAAACAACTGCGTTGCTTGGTCAGCGGGGGCGTATTGGTGTACGAAAACTTGCCCGGTTGCGGATCGCCGAACTGCTCTTCCATGGCGGTGTGGTCAAGGCTGCGGCCATCCACACGCGGTGGTGTTCCGGTTTTCATGCGTCCGGCTTCAAAACCCAGCGTCACCAATTGCTCTGTGATTCCGGTTGCCGCCCGCTCAGCGGTACGTCCGCCGCCGAAATTCTTTTCGCCAATGTGAATCAGTCCGTTCAGAAATGTGCCGTTGGTCAGCACTACCGCATCCGACTCGATTTCCAATCCCATGGAAGTGCGTACACCGCATACGCGGCTGTTTTTGATAACCAAACCGCTCACCATGTCCTGCCAGAAATCCACATTCGGCGTGTTTTCCAAGGTCATCCGCCACTCTTCGGCAAAACGCATCCGGTCGCTTTGTGCCCTTGGACTCCACATAGCGGCTCCTTTTGAGCGGTTCAGCATCCTGAATTGAATCATGCTTTTGTCAGTGACAATGCCCGACTGTCCGCCCAAAGCATCAATTTCACGCACGATTTGTCCTTTTGCCACGCCACCCATAGCCGGATTGCACGACATTTGGGCAATGGTTTGCATATTCATCGTGACCAGCAGCACCTTGGAACCCATATTGGCGGCAGCGGCGGCGGCTTCACAGCCCGCATGACCGGCTCCCACTACAATCACATCGTATTTCGGAAACATATTTTTGGGGGGTAAATGATTGTTTAGGCGGATTCGATAGGTCGTTCTCAACGCCAAAATAGTATGTTTTAAACCATCCAAACCCGGCGTATTGATAAGCAAATCCTTCGTCAAAAGGTTTCTTTGCGCTTAATCGCTGCCATTATGGTAGTTCACCTTGGTGTAAAACCGCAGGAAATCAAGGGGATACTGGTATTGATTTACGCGCCTTTGTTCTTCATCTACACGAGCCAGTAAAATCCGTAAAACAGGACTGGACGCTGCGGATTCGATTCGACGCAACAATTCCAGTTTGGCAAAATCCATCGAATCGCCTTTAGATTTGTTGTCGGCTTTCCACATAGGCATCAGATTCAGAAAATGCCAACACACTTCCAACTCGGCAATATTGTACAAGTCGAATAATCGTAGCGGCGCAATATGGTCAATCACCCAATGGGTTCCGTAATTTTCCCAAGCCATTCCTTTTACAAATTGATATTCCAAGTATTCCCTAAAATCCGTGCGACTCAATGCAATGTACTTCATGACAGTATTGGTTTGGATGTTGTCCAACCGTATTGCATCCCCTTTAATGAACCGTCTCATTGAAATCGAAAGCCGTTTCTTTATGTGAGATGGCGTGTTTGTGTTTTTCGGGATACCGCCTTTTGTTTTTTCTTTTGCCATGATTTTTCATTATGCATCAGTTGACAAACCCTAATATTATTGTGCACGTAGCTGAGATGCCCAATTATATACAATGTGAAATCGCGTTATTTTGTCTAATGTTCCACGTGGAGTGTTATAATTGATTGGGCTCATAATTTATACTTAATGTTCCACGTGGAGTGTGGGAATTAAAACAATCACAATTTTTCGTTGACAGCCAAATCGAGCAAAGCCAAGTAAAAGCCTTCTTTTTCCCGCATCTCCCGTCTTTTTTCGTCGGTATCGTCGGTGTATCCCGCCAAGTGCAGCACCCCGTGAATGATGACGCGGTGCAATTCATGGAGAAAAGGAACAGAATAAATCGCGGCATTTTCACGAATCCGGTCGATGCTAATAAAGATGTCGCCTTCAATGCCTTGGGAAGAATCCGATTGATTGAAAGTGATGATATCAGTGAAGTAATCATGCAGCAAATACTCACGGTTCATTTGCAGCAAATACTCATCCGAGCAAAAAACAATGTTCAACTGTTCCAAGACACATCCTTCAGACGCAACTGCACTACGAATCCACGCAGAAACGCGGCGTTTGTTGGGAAACCGGAAAGGAATTTGCTCGGAAAAATAAGCTATGGCGGCCATGATTGAATGGATGAAGCCACAAAAATACGGAGAAAAGCCGGGGCAACCACACAAATTCACTATGCCATGACAGGGTTTGGAAATATACGCGGTAAGGAAAAGCATAAAAAAAACCCTCCGGGAAAGAGGGTTTTAAAATAGTATCTTTTTTAAACGCGAAACCGGGTGGCTCAGTTGAAGTAAAACACCAGTTCAACTGATTTGCCATGGTCGGTAAAATGCACCTCGTCCGACAGGTGCTTCATCAGGAATATGCCCCGACCGCCGGTTTCTTCTAATCGGTCAGGCGAGGTGGGATCGGGAAGCTGGGTAAAATCAAAACCATCGCCCTGATCCTCAACCGTAAACCGAACCGAAGACTCGGCTAATTGCATGGAAAGCGATACACACTTGGTCGGGTCTTCGTGGTTGCCGTGCCGGATGGCGTTATTTACCGACTCGGTGACCGCAATCAGGATGTTGCCGTAGATATCGTCATCGAGGTTATAAACCTCCTTTGCGTTGTCAATAAAACTCTCGATGATGCGCAGGTTTTCAACCAACGAAGGTATTTGGATGGTAATAGATTCCATTGACGCGGGCGTAAGTGGTGCTGAGTCAAAGCTATGGGTTGCGTCTTTCATGTACAAGCAAAGCTAAGGATGATTTTGGTGCAGATAGGTTATCGTCAAGCAGATACGGAAATATAGACGAAAAAGTTGTTGGTGCAAAAGGATTTCGTCCCGAAAACAGCAGATAACGCGCGGGCAAGGACTGGTTTGGCAGGACAGTCAAAAAAAAGGGCTTGCCGCTAAAACCTGACCCAATCTTTGGATACATTGGCTACCGTTTATTACTAACAGTCACGTAAAAACCTACCCGTATGATCTGTAAACATCACCTTGGCTTGGCTGGCATACTGCTGGCTGCCATAACCATGTGGCAATGCGGCCCGCCGAAACCGGCTGCCACTGAAACCGGGCAAAAAGCCCCCAAGCAATACACTATTGCGCAATTCATGAACACGACAAGGCTGACGGGTAGCGCATTTTCGCCTGATGAGTCTAAAGTCATGTTTACCAGCAACCAATCTGGCATTTTCAACGCCTACGAGGTTGCCGTTGCGAGCGGAAAGCCCACGCAACTGACCGAATCCAAGACAAACTCGGCCTATGCCATATCGTATTTTCCGGCCGATGAGCGGCTGCTTTTTGCCAGCGATAACGGCGGAAATGAAATCACCAACATATACCGGAAAGATACGGATGGAAAAATCACCAACCTGACCCCGGACACGGTTGCCAAAGCCGAATTTCAAGGTTGGAGTTTTGACCGGAAAAGCTTCTTCTACGTTTCCAACAAACGCAACCCACAATTTTTTGACTTGTACGAGATGAATATTGCCAGTTTCAATTCCAAACTGGCGTATAAAAACGAACAGGGTTTGGATGTCGGAACCATCTCGGACGACAAACGTTACTTGGCACTGACCAAAAGCATCACCACCAGCAACAGCGACATTTACCTGTACGACACCAAAACCAGCCAGACCAAACTGATTACGCGGCATACCGGCGAGGTGGCCAACAATCCGCAGACGTTTAGTCCGGATAACAAAAAACTGTATTTCACCACGGACGAAGGCAGCGAGTTTGCGTATGTGAAAAGCTACGAATTGGCAACGGGAAAAATGGAAAAAGTGGCCGAAGAATCGTGGGACATTGTGTACATGTATTTTTCGCGCACGGGAAAATACCGCGTGATTGGCATTAACAACGATGCAAAAACGGAGATAAAAATCCAGAACACCGCTGATAACCAGTTGGTGAAGCTTCCCCGGCTCCCCAATGGCGAAATCACGGGGGTTAATATTTCGGATTCGGAAAAGAAAATGGCCTTTTACGTGAGCAGTTCCAAATCGCCGAACAGCTTGTATATGTATGATTTTGCCAACGGCCAAAGTAAGGAACTGCTGAACGCCATGAATCCGGAGATTGCGTCTGCGGATTTGGTTGAGGGAGAGGTTGTGCGGTTTGCCTCATATGATGGCATGGAAGTGCCAAACATCCTGTATAAGCCCAAAAATGCCGTTATGGGCGAGAAACTCCCCGTGATGCTGATGATACACGGCGGGCCGGGCGGGCAAACGCGGCTGAACTACTCGCCAATGGTGCAGTATCTGGTCAATCATGGCTACGCGATTCTGGCGGTCAATAACCGGGGAAGTTCGGGCTATGGCAAAACGTTTTTTATGGCCGACGACAAAAAACACGGCGAAGCCGACTTGAAAGACTGCATTGCCGCCAAAAAATACCTGGCCACCCTGCCATTCATAGACACCACTAAAATCGGAATCATGGGCGGCAGCTACGGTGGCTACATGACCTTGGCCGCGCTGGCATTTGCCCCCGACGAGTTCAAAGTAGGTGTGGACATTTTCGGGGTTTCCAACTGGTTGCGCACGCTGAACAGCATTCCGCCGTGGTGGGGTTCGTTTAAAGATGCACTTTATAAGGAAATGGGCGACCCGAAAAAAGATTCCGTGGCGTTGTACAACAAATCGCCGCTGTTTCATGCCAATAAAATAACCAAGCCGCTGCTGGTAATACAGGGTAAAAACGACCCTCGCGTGCTGAAAGTGGAATCGGATGAGGTTGTGGCGGCCGTGAAAAAAAGCAACGTGCCGGTGGAATACATTGTCTTTGACGATGAAGGCCACGGCTTCGTAAAAAAGGAAAACGAAATAAAAGCCTACGAAGGTGTGCTAAAGTTTCTGGACAAGCACCTGAAAAAAACGGCGGCCATGCAGCCGGTAAAATAGTATCTTCCGGAAACGCGAAACCCGGCTTGCCCAAATATGTTCGGGCAAGCCGGGTTTCGGCTTTTTGAAACATACTATTTTTCGCCGGTCGTTTTTCCGCCCAGCTTGTCAAAATACTCATCCACTTCCTTGCGGTAGTACGGCGACAGCGCGGGCGGAATGGTTTTCAACAGGTCAATCTGCTTCTTTTTTGCGTTGATGTATTGGTCAAACGCGGGCGGAACGGAAGGGGCGATATCTTTGGCTTGCTCGGCCTTGCGCTGTTGGTCTTCGTCGCGTTCACGTTGCGATTTCTCGGCTTCCAGCAGGCGCGTGGCAATATCCTGGTTGCGCTTTTGCAATTCCGGCGACAGGTTCTTATTCACCAAGTCCTTCTCCGTTTCCTCCATTTTCTTTATCAGGTCTTCCATGCCGCCCGGCTTTTCGCCTTTGCCGTCGCGCATTTTTTCCATTTGCTGCAAGGCTCGCCGAATCATTTCCTGCTGGGCGGCGAGTTTGGCCAACTGCTCGGAAAGTTCGCGACCTGATTTTCCGCTCTGTTTCAGTTGCTGGATTTGCTGCCCCAGTTGCTGTTGCAATTGGCTCAATCCCGGATTCTGTTTTTTGCCCGGTTTCGGGTTTTTTCCCTTGCCCGCCTTGGCTTTGGCGAGTTGCTCCTGCATCTGCTTCAACGCATCGTTAAGCATCAATGCCAAATTATTCATGGATGTCATGGCCAATTGCTGTTCGCCGGTTGCTACACTCAAACGGCGTTCCTTAATGCCGCGCGAACTTTCGTCCATGTGCTGCTTCATTTCAGTCACTTCGCGTGTCACAAACGACTCTATCTGAAATACCCTTTTGGCCAGCGAATACAGGCTGTCTTCAATGATTTTGCCGTCGTCCTTAAGTTTCAATTGTTCCTGCGCGAGCTTTTGGAATCGCGGGTCGGATTGGTTCACGCTGCGGAAATCCTTCATAAGCCGCTCTTGGTCGAAAGACAGGGTTATCAGGTTTTCCAGTATGTCGCGCAAGTCGTCCAGGTTTTCCTGGGTTTGCTGCATTTCCATGCCGCCCTGCATCTGCTCCATTTGCTCGGCCATTTTCTGCATCTTCTGGGCGGCATCCTTTTGGCTTTGCGCTGCCTTTTTATTCTGTTCCTTTTGCAGTTGATCCAAGCTTTGCTTCTGCTTGTCCGATATTTCCTGTTCCTGCTGCTCGTTCTCCTCCATGCCATTTGGCTGTTCCAATGCCTTGTCCATCTGCTCCAAATCTTTCATGTCCTGTTTTTGCTGCTCAAACTTCTCATTCAGTTTCTGTTGCTCGTCTTGCAGCTTTTGTTGTTCCCCATCCGATTTCTTGTCCGATTCTTCCGTTTTCTCCCCCAGTTTCTGCTGCTCCTGCGAAAGTTCTTTCAGGTCGTTGGTTTCCTTTTCCAATTTTTGCTCAAACTGCATCTGCTTGAACATTTCCAAAGCCCGCTCAATTTCCTTCTCCATCGTTTCCTCTTTCTTGCCCAGTTTGTCAAGCAAGTCGGGGTTGTTGCGGTTGGTGTCCAGCAGTTTTTGCAGTTCGTCGTACAGTTTTTTCGTTTCCTCATCCAACAGGTTATCCATCAGTTTCTGCAACTGCTCCATTTTCTCCATCATTTGCGGGCTGAACTGCGAGAAACGGCTTTGCTGTTTGTTCAGGCTTTCCACATCCTTTTGCAGTTTTTTCAACTCATCCTCCAAGTCCGAGCGTTTTTTCAACACTTCCTCCACTTGTTTTTTGTCTTGATAATCCAGGTTTTTCTTGGCCTTCAACCGGTATACCAAAGCGTTTAGCTCGCGTTTCAGTTTTTCGGCCTTACTCACCGCGCTGCTGATCTTGCTGCCCGTCTGTTTGGCGTGCTGCTCCGTGTTCTCATCCAATTCCTTTTCCGACGGGATGGCAAAGGTAAACACCGCCGACTTGCTTGATTTCGCGCCATTCACGCCATCATTGTCCCACACCTGCACGTAATATTGCACTTTGTCGCCTGGGGTGAGTTTTAGGTTTTCCAATGCCCACTGATGGTAATAATTCTGGATTGTTTGGCCGGGTTGCAATGCCAGCGCAATAGTGCCGCTGCGTTGGGTACGGCTTTCCTCATCGGTGGGGATGATATTGTATACAATTGCCAGTTTGGAAAAACCATGGTCATCGGAAATACTGCCGCCAAAAACCAGATAATTGAACAGCGCGGTGTCCTTGAAACTTTCCAGCGTTACTTTCGGAAACTGGTCGGGCATCACATCCAGAAAGTAATTGATCTCCTCTTTGTTGTAGCCAAATTGGTTTTTCAACCGAACTTGGTAGTTCTCGGACTTTGAAGCCTTTTTGGCAAATTGGAAAACATCGTTGCGTACTTTTTGCGCAACCACGGGAATTGGTTGGCTGCCAAACCTGACCAGCAGACTGTCGGCATCCAGCGAACGAAATTCCCAGCGGATTTGCGTGCCTTCGGGAACCAGCAAATTGCCGACATTGCCCAACGCCTCGTCCGTCCGGTTCAGGTAAGCCGGATAGTCCAGATAGGCCGAAAACACCGCCAGACTGGGGCGCGAAAGCAAACTCACCGCGTATCCGTTGGATTGGAATCCGGCCGCCTCAAACGCAAAACCGAACGGTTTCTGTACCTTATTGAACGTAAACGAAAAATTGCGGGCATCGTCGGCGGTCATTTTTTGGCGGCGGCCATCAACGGTCAGATACACCGTTTCGGGAAGCGAACTTCCGCCCAGATGCAGTTTCACGGTCAAATCCTCGTTTTTGAAAACAGTCAGGCTGGGATTCTGCAATTCAAACGCAAAAGGAGCCTCGGGTACATATTCCTTCTGGAAATTGACAATCCGGGCGGAACTTTCAGCAAAAAAGTCGGGAAAGCGAATGGCAATCAATAAGATGGCCAACAACGGCGGGATGGCGTATTTCAGGTATTTGCGGTTTTCGCGCAAGTCTACCGCTTCCGAAAACGGAATAACAGTCAGTTGCCGGGTACGCTGCTCAATGCTGGCTAAAAGCAGTTCATTTTGCGAAGTGCTGAGTTGGTGCAACTGCAAGGTGTTCAGCAGTTTGTCATCAACGTTGGCAAAATACTGGCCAATTTGGCGGGCAGCCATCTCGTTGCTCATCGGTTTGCCGAGGTTGTTGAGCTTGAGAACTGGATCCGCAACGTACCGGAAAAGCACGTAACCCGCCAGCCCGACAAACGAAAACAGCAGTACTGCCCGCACCGCCGGATTGAAACGCCCGAAAAATTCCAGTGTGTTCACAAACAGGAAGGCCGAAAACACCAGCGCACCACTCAGCAACACCCCGCGAACCAGCAGGTTGCGGTAATACTTGCGTTTGTATTCGGTCAGTTTCTGAAGCAGGATATTGAAAGAGGACATGACGGTTTTGAATTTTAAGGGCTGATTCAGGACTGGTTGGAGAGGCGGGTTTCGCTCCCGCTCAATGCGGGACTTTCAGCTTTTGAAAAGATACTATTTTATGGCAGTGGTTATGATAGAGAAAACGAACGGAAAGAAAAGTTAGTTGATTTTGCGGTAAAAATCAAACGTGACAAAAAAAGGCCGCCCCATTCGGGCGGCCTTTTGCAAATTTCGGTACGCAAACCCGCTAACGGGGAACAGCCATTGCCGGTTTTGTGTCCGGAACGAAATAGACGTTGGAAAAGTCGAGCAGGGCCATGGGGTTGATGACAATGTTTTTCGCGTTTTTCCTGACCAGGTAATAGCCCTCGTCATACCAAAGAGGCACAACTGCGGCATCGTCAAGCAAAATTTGCTCGGCTTTCAGCAACGACTTGCTGGCCACGGCTGGTAGCGTTGCCGATATTGCCGTACTGTAGGCACTATCGAAAAGCCGATTCTTGTAATGCAAAAAATTCGGGGAGGTTTTGCCTCCGTTGGAGATACTATTTTTGCCATACGCCATTTCCAAAAAACTGAAAGGAGAAGGAAAGCCAGCGGTTTTGCTCATAAGGACCATTGAAAACTTGCCTGACAAGAGCCGGTCGTGAAATTTTGCCAGCGACAGTGGCTCCAAATCAACGTCGAGCCCC
>JANPIL010000150.1:0-4154 GCA_031424975.1 Sphingobacteriales bacterium | reverse complement strand
ATGCCCACCGGCCCGTGGATGGTGATGGTCATTTTCGCGATTGCCTTGGTGTCGTTCACTTTCGCCCCGCCCAAGGGAATGTTTTACCGCTGGAACCGCCAACGCCGGAACCGGCACCAAATTGCGGAAGACAATATCCTGAAAGCCCTCTTCCAGATGGGCGAACAGGACGGCGCGTTTTTCGGGGCCAAGACAACCGGGCAACTCATGCGCCACCGAACCATGCCCGATGCCCGGCTGACCGGAAAACTGCGGGATTTGGTGCGCGAGGGATACATTAGTCGGGAAGGCGGCGCGTGGAAACTGACCGGCGAAGGCAAGGCCCGCGGACAGCGCATCACACGGCTGCACCGGCTCTGGGAATTGTACCTGACCCAATACCTACGCATCGCCCCCGACCACGTGCACGACGATGCCGAAATGATCGAGCACATCATCACACCCGAAATCGAGGCGCGGCTGCAGGAACTGCTGCAATACCCGCAGCGCGACCCGCACCAAAAGGAAATTCCGAAATAAAAGTGGCGGGGTTTATAATATGATTTATAAAAGTAAATTAATATTTATAAGCAATTGCCATCTGCAAAACCACTGCCGTAAAACAGTATGTTTTACAAGCACCAAACCATTCAGCCATGACAAGTTTCTGGATCATTCTCACCGGTTCGTTGGTGGCCGTCAGTTGCAGCCTGCTCGGCTGCTTCCTGATTTTGCGCCGCATGGCCATGATCGGCGATGCCATTTCGCACGCGGTGCTACCCGGCATTGTCATCGCGTTTTTGCTCAGCGGCAGCCGCGAGTCCGTACCGATGCTCATCGGAGCCGGACTGCTGGGTTTGCTGGCCACTTTCCTGATCGAGTTTCTCCACACCAAAGCCAAACTCCAGACCGATGCGGCTATCGGCATTACGTTCACGTGGCTCTTCGCGCTGGGCATCATCTTAATTTCCGTGTTTGCCGGACAAGTGGACTTGGACCAGGATTGTGTGCTGTACGGCGAAATAGCTTACGTGCCCATCGACCTGCTCCTCTCCCCCGGTGGCCTGCTACTCGGCCCGAAGGCGGTTTGGGTGGTGGGCAGCGTTTTGGTTATCATAATAATTTTTATCGTAACATTTTACAAGCAACTATTCCTGACCACCTTCGATCCGGCCTTTGCCGTTTCGCTGGGCTGGTCGGCGGTGCTGTGGCACTACTTATTAATGGGCGTGGTTTCGCTGACTACGGTGGCGGCCTTCGAGTCGGTGGGCGCGATACTGGTGGTGGCGTTTCTGGTTGTTCCTCCGGCTACGGCCTACCTGCTCACGCACCGGCTCAAAACCATGCTTTGGCTGTCGTGCCTGATCGGCATTGTTGCCACGGTGCTGGGCTACGGACTGGCCATCTGGCTCAACGGCTCGGTCACGGGAGCGATTGCCACCGTGTCGGGCATCATCTTCGGGCTGGTGGCCATCGGGAAAAACAGTATCTTCGGGAAAGCCCAAACCCCGGCACCCACTTTTCCGGTTTCCGGTGCAGGCCGGTGAGCAAATTGGCTGGGCCTTGATATGGGATGCTGGATACTACCCGATAAGGTACAATCCGAATTGGTATTGGTTTCAACCGCCCCTCCCATTTACATGGTGGTTACTCTTTTAAAAAGTTATGTTATGAGAGCACAAACAACAATATCCTTGCTAATTTTTAGTATCATTTGCAATTGCGCCAGTTGTGTAAACCCTCCTGGAAGTGTCACCAAAAGGTACGATCTAAGTTTTCAGGATCTGGAACGGATGAACTGGACAGTAGTATATCCATCCGATGCAGGCATGAAAGAAATCAAAATGTACCCGAAGTGACCAATACACTTGCCAGTCAGAGACGACAAAACAGTATCTTCCGAAAAGCCCGAACCCCCTCCCCTGCCGAAGCAAGTTAGGTGAATTACGTTTGCCATGTCCTGCTTTTGGCCACTTGAAGTCAGCATCGTATTTGAGACGCTTTTTAATCCTTCTTTTCGTTTCCAGATACTTGCCAGGTTAAGCAAGTTTCGTGTCCCGTTTTTTGGAACCATCTCACTAATCGATGAGCCTTGAATTAGTGGAGTCTCTAATAAATACAAGCAAATCAAAATCTTCGGTTATTGTAGTATCAACGAATTCATGATTCATCTTTGTTGATCCTACATTTCTGAACCCTAATTTTTGCTGGAGCCATTTTCCGTTTTCAGATTTATCAAGCTTTGCAGCCCGCAGATCCAAAATAAAAATGGGTACTTTTATTGCATTGAAAAAATACTCATAAGTACCTATGTCAGCGTTTTGAGCCGTGTAAATGTTCAATCCGTTGTTTCCATCAGCGGTATAGTTCCCCTTATAGAAGGCAAAACCAACAGCTAAATACTCCTTTCCCAATGCATTCGCTAAATACTTGCCCATACTAAACCCGCTCTTCTTTATATGTTCGTTATGAGCCCAGATGATAAATTTTGAACCAGCGTTTTGTTTCCTGATCCAAAAGAAATTTTCAGCCATATACGCATCACGGGAAGTTTGATTATTGCCAATGTATTGTTCAGTGATTCGTACATTTTGAAGTAGCCATTTTTTTTCTTGGTCATCAAAATCAGAAGTGGAGATGAACCTATTTATTGCAGACAATTGGCTGTTTACTTTTTCAACTTGTTGGATTAATTCAATCGATTCAAGTGAGCCTTGTTTACAGTAAGCAATATAATCGAGTCCTTGTTTTAATGATGATACAGTGGCTAATGCTTCACGCTGTTTCTTGAAAGATACTTGGAGGTTATGGATTGCGCCATCATAAAATTGTATATCGAATCCAGTAAACTGAAACTGTTTTGTTTTGTTGGAAATTCTCATCCATTCTACCATATCCAAAACTTCCTGGGTATTCCATGTCCAATAATACAATCCTTTGATCAATTCTCTTGGATTTCCTCTCCCATTTACCACGTACTGGTTAACCATATAAGATTCCGGCAAATTAGCTTCCATTGAGAATACATTGAAATTACTATTCTCTACCAGGAATCTGATCATACGGTGCTTTAGCTTAAAAATTTCACTCGAACCATGGGTTGCTTCTCCAAATGCTACTACTTGAGCTCTGCTTGTTAATTTTTTCAAAACCGCTAAATCTTTGTAATCAGGAGCCTCATGATCAACTGTGTTTATAGGATATATATACTTTTTCAACCAAGTAAGTTCTTGGGGGGTGGGCTCCAATAATCGCGGTGCCAAGTCAAAAAATTTCTTCTCACCCACAAACAATTCAAAATCATCAAACCAAGCAGTTCCTTCACCGCTTACCATTGCACCGAAATTTATTTCTGTTACGTAGGTATCAACTTTAACTTCAATTGATATTTTTGTCCAGTTTTGCGTCCCACTTACTCCCCTTTTATGTATTTTGTTGGGTTTCAAAACATCTTTTTCATCGTCAACCCTCAGCCATAATTCAGCCTGGCCTTTTTGCACGGCTACTGTTTTAATTTTTCCAGTGAGCTTCAAATATTTACCTCTTGCAAAATCAACTGGAAAACTATTAGCACAAGCACCGACTTTATTTTTTGAATCAACAAGGCTCTCAATTTTCAAGCTTTGAGAGCCTTGGTATTTTTGTACTGAATCAATTGATACTTCGTATCCATCATTTGCAATTCTCCATTTTTGAGGAACTGCTTGACCCTTCGTTTTATGTTCAAAACCCAGGTTCAAGAACTCCTGTGAAAATGCGCAAGTGTGAACTTGCAATAAAAGCAGAATAAGCAGATTTCTCATTTTACTTGTACGGCTTTAGAAGCCGATTTAAAAACTATGAGCGAGTTTCACCCACTGCGTCCTGATTAGGTGGTATACGACTCTTGCAAGTTTAATCGGTCTTGATGGTGATTTTTCTCAAATCCGTCGGGGCTTTTATAGCCAAAAGCTGAATGCTTGCGAACAGGGTTGCAATAGGATTCAATGTATTCAAAAATTTCCATTCTCGCATCAGATACCGAGAGAAAAACGCCGTTCTCCAGCAATTCCGCTTTCATATGCGGGAAAATAGTATCCTTCCAAAAGCCAAAACCCCCTATCTTTGCCGTCTCAACCTGAAAAAACCCCAAATTGGCAACCATCGGCACGGACATTTACGAAGCCAAACGGCTG
>JANPIL010000149.1:0-2718 GCA_031424975.1 Sphingobacteriales bacterium | reverse complement strand
ACTTGCGGCCCGGCAAACACGTGAAAGCCTTCGGTGATGTACACTTTGGCCAGCACCGGCAGCTCAATGTAATGCGACTGCACGCGGAAATTGGCGTTGACGTTCAAAAAATCCACCACGGCTGAATTGCCGTTCAGCCGTCCGTTCAGCACCGCGCCTTTCAATGAATATTGCAAGCCCGGTTCCAACACAAAACGTTCGCCCAGCCGGATGGCCGCGTAGCCGCCCGCGTGGAAGCCGAACCGCGAACTCGTGGACACCGAACCGTTGGTGACGGCCAGCAAATTGCCCAGGCTCTGCACCGATTCGCCCTGCCAGTTGGCTACGTTCAGGCCGCCCCGGATGCCGTACTTGACTTCTACTTGCGCCTGCAAGTAACTGACGGACAGAATTATAACAGCGAGAAATGCAAATGCTTTTTTCATGGTCTTGATTGTTTCGGGTCAGTTTAAATGGATGTTCAGGCACAGGAGTACGAAAAAACGTGCCAGAATATTTGCCGCTGGCCAATCGGTAATGGGCGGGCAAATTTGATTTGGAAATCAATCTCCTTTGGATTCCCTTTGTAAAAGATAAAACCTGCGCAACATGATCCTCATCGCCGATAGCGGCTCTTCCAAAACCGACTGGCGGCTCATGTCCGGCAGTGATTCCGTGCGGGCTTTCAAAACCGCCGGATTCAACCCGTATTTCCAGACCGCCGAACAGATTTACGCCGCAATCACGACCGAATTGCTGCCCCAACTCGAAACCACGGCCATCCGTGAAATACACTTTTACGGCGCGGGCTGCTCGACCGAGAAAAACTGCGGCATCGTGCGCCAAGGCGTGGGCAGGCTGTTTCCGGGGGCGCAAATCCACGTGGGCCACGATTTGCTGGCCGCCGCCCGCGCCTTGTGCAAACGCGAACCGGGCATTGCCTGCATCCTGGGCACGGGCGTGAATGCCTGCCTGTACGATGGCCACGAAATCACGGAGGCGCGGCCTTCGCTGGGCTTTTGGCTGGGCGATGAAGGGGGAGGCGGCTGGCTGGGCAAGTCGCTGGTGCAGCATTATTTCCACGGTGAAATGCCCGCTGAACTGGCCCAGGCATTTACGGAAACTTACAGCCCGGCATTACCAACCGTGCTGGAAAACGCCTACAAAAAACCATTTCCCAACAGTTATTTTGCCGGGTTTTCCCGTTTCCTGTCCGGCCATTTGCACCACGATTATGCGCAACAGTTGATTTACGACGGATTCGCCTTGTTTTTCGACCGTTACGTGGGCAAGTTTGCGGCCTGCCAGCAGTATCCGGTCAGTTTTACCGGCTCGGTTGCGTTCCACTACCGCGAAATCCTGCAAAAAGCCGCTGCCGACAAGAAAATAACCCTCAAAAACGTACTTGCCAGCCCCATTGACGGCCTGGTGGACTACCACCAAAACCTGTAGCGGGGAAGCCTCCCCCAACCCCTTCCGAAGGAGGGGGCTAAAAATAGTATCTTTTTAAAACGCCAAACCCCTGTTTAAAAGTCCCCTCCCACGCCAAGTCGTGGCCTTCGACTTCGGAGGGGATTTAGGGGAGGCTCCCCTTCGGGGGCTGGGGGGCTATTTTTTCTATAAACCTGATTTTCAATAGCTTATGTCAACCACCGAATCTGCGTCGCATTACGACAACCTTGAACAACTGTCCGTCCGGGAGTTGCTGGCCGGCATCAACCAAGAAGACAAAACCGTGCCGCTGGCCGTGGAAAAGGCCATTCCGCAAATAGAACAACTCGTGACCGCCGCCACCGAACGGATGCGTAACGGTGGGCGGCTGTTCTACATCGGCGCGGGCACCAGCGGGCGGCTCGGCGTGGTGGATGCATCGGAATGCCCGCCCACGTATGGCGTGCCGCACGGCCTGGTGGTCGGGCTGATTGCCGGTGGCGACACGGCCATCCGCCAAGCCGTCGAGTTTGCCGAAGACGATTTCAACCAGGCGTGGCTCGATTTGCAAGCGCACCACATCAACGACACCGACACTGTAATTGGCATTGCCGCCTCAGGCCGCACGCCATACGTAATCGGTGGCCTGCGCAACTGCTTGGCGCACAACATACTCACGGGTTGCATTGTCTGCAATGCGGGCAGTGAAGTGGCCGCGCAAGCCACGCACCCGGTGGAAGTTGTGGTGGGGCCCGAATTTGTGACGGGCAGCACGCGCATGAAATCGGGCACGGCGCAAAAACTGGTGCTCAACATGGTTTCCACGAGCATCATGATTCGGTTGGGTAAGGTGAAGGGCAACAAAATGGTGGATATGCAACTGAGCAACCACAAACTGGTGCAGCGTGGCATACAAATGGTGATGGACGAACTGGGCATTGGCGAGACCGAAGCGGCGGCATTGCTGGAAAAACACGGCAACGTGCGGGAATCCATCCTGAATTTCAAGGGTTGAAACCCCATCCCCGCAAGGGAGTGAGGTAGGGGTTTGGCCTTTTTTTAACATACTATTTTGAAAACCCTTCGCAAACCATGCAGGACATTGAGCCTTTTTACAATTGGGATTTGTATTACGTGGCCGCTGAAGACGAACGCAGTCCATTCTACGGCCGCGAATATAATTTCAACCAGTATGAGCACGACATTTACGGCTATTACATCCATCCGCTCTGGGACGAGATAGGCTCGGAAACGCTGTACTGCAAGATTCTCTATACGGATTACGACTTGAAATTCACGGTCATAGAG
>JANPIL010000148.1:0-2237 GCA_031424975.1 Sphingobacteriales bacterium | reverse complement strand
CCTGTGGATTTTACACAAGCTGAAGCGTGTGCTACCCAGCAAAAAAACAGTATCTCCCGGAAAGCCCAAACCCGCCCCGCCCCGGTTGCGGTATTTTCGCTAATTTTGCATTCGATTATTCATTCTACCATTCAGCATTGTGAAATACAAGGAATACAAGAATGCCAACTACCCGCAAATCACGCAGGAAATCCTGGATTTTTGGAAAGAGAACCGGATGTTCGAGCAGTCGGTGAGCAACCGCGAAGGCAAACCAGCTTTCACGTTTTACGAAGGCCCGCCCTCGGCCAACGGCACGCCGGGCATCCACCACGTGATGGCGCGTGCCATCAAGGATATTTTTTGCCGCTACCAGACGCTGAAAGGCTTCCAAGTGAAACGCAAGGGCGGCTGGGACACGCACGGCCTGCCCATTGAGCTGCAAGTGGAAAAGGAGTTGGGTATTAAAAAGGAAGACATCGGCGTAAAAATCAGCATCGCCGAATATAACCAGAAGTGCCGTGAAGCCGTGATGAAATTCACTGGCCAATGGAACGACCTGACCGAGAAAATGGGCTACTGGGTTGATTTGCACGACCCGTATGTGACCTACCAGAACAAGTACATTGAAACGCTGTGGTGGCTGCTGCGCCAGCTTTACGATAAGGGTTTGCTTTACAAGGGCTACACCATCCAGCCGTATTCGCCCGCCGCCGGCACGGGCTTGAGTTCGCACGAACTGAACCAGCCCGGAACCTACAAGGAAGTGCGCGACACCTCGGTGGTGGCGCAATTCAAGGTGAAACGGAACGAAAAATCGGCGTTCTTGAACCTCACCCTAAATCCCTCTCCTACTGAGAGGGACTTTGACAGTCGCGAAACTAACTCCCCTTCTCAGCAGGAGAAGGGGTTGGGGGATGAGGTTTATTTCCTTGCCTGGACTACCACGCCCTGGACGCTGCCCGCCAATTCGGCGTTGACGGTTGGCAAAAATATCACGTATGTGCTGGTGCAAACCTACAACCAGTACACGTTTATGCCGGTGGGCGTAATCCTGGCCAAGGATTTGGCGGGCAAGTATTTTCCTGAAAAAGCCAAGGAAATTAACTTGGAAGACTACAAGCCCGGCGACAAACTGATACCGTGGCGCATTGTCAATGAATTTAAAGGAGCCGATTTGCTCGGTATCGAATACGAACAATTGTTGCCTTACGTAACGCCCGAACAGCCCGCCTTTCGCGTCATTCCCGGCGATTTTGTGACCACCGAAGATGGCACGGGCATTGTGCATACTTCGCCGACATTTGGTGCGGACGATTTCCGGGCGGCGCAGCAAAGCGACATTCCGGCCATCATGGTCACCGATGAAAATGGCAAGCAAGTGCCGATTGTGGACAGGCAGGGCCGTTTTGTGAAGGAAATCACGGACTTTGCCGGACGCTACGTGAAAGCCGAATACGAAACCGCCGAAACACTTGCCGACCCGAATTATAAGTCCACGGACGTGCTGATTTCCATCAAGCTGAAAGAGGAAAATAAGGCGTTCAAGGTCGAAAAATACGAACACAACTATCCGCACTGCTGGCGCACAGACAAACCGATTTTGTATTATCCGCTGGATAGCTGGTTTATCCGCACCACAGCCATGAAAGACCGGCTCGTGGAACTGAACAAAACCATCAACTGGAAACCCGAAAGCACCGGCACGGGCCGCTTCGGCAACTGGCTCGAAAACCTCGTGGACTGGAACCTTAGCCGCTCGCGCTACTGGGGAACGCCGTTACCCATCTGGCGCACCGAGGACAGCAAAGAAGAAATCTGCATCGGCTCGGTGGCGGAGTTGCGGGCCGAAATCGCTAAAGCCGTCGCGGCCGGTGTGATGGACCACGACACGCTCGACGAACATCATTTGGCGACCCGGGAAGGTATCCAGGGGCTGGACTTGCATCGGCCGTATGTGGATGAGATTGTGCTGGTGAGTGCATCAGGCCAACTGATGCGCCGCGAGACCGACCTGATCGATGTCTGGTTCGATTCCGGCGCGATGCCGTACGCGCAGTGGCACTACCCGCTCGAAAACGGCGAGAAATTCAAGCAGAACTTCCCGGCCGATTTCATCGCTGAAGGTGTGGACCAGACGCGCGGCTGGTTTTTCACGCTCCATGCGTTGGCCGTGATGCTGGAAGACTCAGTGGCGTTCAAAAACGTCATCGCCAACGGCCTCGTGCTGGACAAGGACGGCAATAAGATGAGCAAAC
>JANPIL010000147.1:0-8372 GCA_031424975.1 Sphingobacteriales bacterium | reverse complement strand
TGGAATGAATGCGAAAGCCGCTCCTGCGGTTTGCTCAGTGCCGCTATTTTGTAGAGAACCGGCACAAACAGGGCGTGTTTTTGGAAATTGGTGTAATTGTCATTGAGCGGCGAGGCGCACAGGTAAATGCGTCCGCGACCGGATTCAAAGCGGCTCAGGAAAGGTTTGCCGTCACGGAAACTCAACAGCGGTGAGCCACGCGCCGCCCACGTCCACAAGGGCCGCGCCACGGGCATGGCAATGCGGTCTTTGCGCGTTGAGTTCTCGAAAATGGCCCCGAAAAACGGGTTTCTCGTATCGGGCGGCTCCAACGCTTCGCCCGTAGCATCGGCGGGTTTGGCATTTTCAGAAGATACCTGCCCGTCCGGCAGGCGGGCTATTTTGGCGGCGGCCATTTTCCGCACGCCCGGCGCACCCAATTGCGCGGGCAACGGGCCGAAGGATTCTGCTTCCGGCGGAAAAATGACCAGGCTGCCGCCGCGCTTGGTGAACTCGCGAACGGAAGCGTTCAACGAGCCATCCAGCCGGTCCACGCCGTCCAGCACCACCAGGTCGGCGGTAGCTAGCAATGTGGGGTCGGCGTTCTGGGCGTTCAGGCTGCGGACGTTGAAAATGGTTTCGCTGCTGAAAAGATTCCTGATGTAATTGCCCGACTGCGAGCCGAACAAGTGTATTATGTTGATGACCGGCGAGGCATTGACGACAAAATAAAACTCATTGTCAAACGTGACCGGAAAGTCCTCGAACGATACCCGGCCTTTTTTCAAGCCGCGTTCCTTCACCGTAAAGTCAAAATTTGCCACCATCGGGCTGTTTGGCTCCAAACTGACCGATGCCGAGGAAACCTGTTTCTCATCCAGGAACAATTTGACGGGCAGATTTTTCACCGCTTCCTTGCCCGTATTCACCAGCCTGACATTCAGCGTATTGGTTTGCATTTCCTTGACAAACGGCGTGGCGAGCCACACTGAATCGGCATAGACATTGGCCGTTTCAGCGGTTCGGATCGGCACCAGAAAAATGCGGCTGCCGGTGTCCAGTTTGAGCTTGTTCAAATCGCCGACGGTGCTTTTTTGGAAATCCGAAAACCACACCAATTGGTTTTGCGCACCCTGCGAACGGCGGCTGATGAGGTTGTTCTGGCGTTTGTAAACGCTTTCCAAGGTGCGGCTGGTGGGCGAAAGACCCACTTCGGTCAATCGGTCGCGGAGTTTGTCGGGGGTGGCCAGGTATTGGTCGCGGCTTTCAAAATCGTTGGTCAGCAACTGCACCGAGGGCGTTTTGGGCAGTGCGTCCAGCAATGCTTCGGCCTCGTCGGTTGCCAAGTCCAAGTACCGCCGCTTGCCAGCCTCGTTTTGCATACTCAGCGAATTATCCAGGTAAATTCCGGTATTGCCTTGGCTGGCAAGGTTTTGCGTTTTGCCGCCATTCAAAAAAGGCTGTGCGAATGCCAATACCAAAAATATAACAAACAGCACCCGCATGGCCAGGATAAGCCATTGCTTGAGCCGCCGGAACGAATTGGTGCTGGTTTTTACTTCCTTCAAAAAAGCGACATTGGTGAAATACACCTTGCGGGTGCGCCGGAAATTGAACAGATGGATGGCGATGGGAATGGCAACCGCCAGCAAACCCAACAGGAAAGAGGGATACAGGAAACTCATCGGGCAAAGATAAACGACTAATGCAACAGATAAATGATTCGGACGGTTTTCTTCCGATGGCCTCTTGCAAAACAAGATTTTTGCCGCTGTGCCGGATAATCAAAACAGTATGTTTGAAAAAGGCGAAACCCCCAGCCTTGAACAGGAGCGAAAAAACCAGAAACACCCCGGTTTTCAAATCGGGGTGTTTCTGGTTTTGCGTCTGCGGAACGCGAAAGCGAGTAGCCGCTATTTTTTACTTGATGGCGAAAGATGCTTGCATTTCGTACCGAACCTTGATTTTCCTGAAGCCAATGTCCGGGTCGCCCGTGCTATCGGCGGCATCCAGACGGGTTTGGGAAACCATGTTCGACATACGGTAGGGAACCGGGCCGTCAGGGTTGTCTATTTCGCGGATTTCCAGCACGCCGCCCACTTGTTCGCCAATGCTTTGCAGCAGGTACGCAGCTTTTTCTTTGGCAGCCTGCAACGCCTTGATTTTCAGTTCCTTGCGAAACTCACTCATTTTTGAATGCGTATAACGGTTGATGTTCACGTTTTCAACCCCCTGGCCATCCACTCTGGCAAGAATATTGTCAATTTTAGATAAGTCACTCACTTTCAACACATAGCGCTTGCTTTCGAGCAGATTGGCGGGTTTGTCTTTCTTGCGGTCATACCACCACTGGGGCGTTCCACCGTAGATGTTTTCAATCTGGAAGTTTTCCTTCGGGATTGCCGCTTCATTTACGGCTTGCTGCAATTGTTTTTCCAAGGTTTCAATGGCAACTTTGGTTTTGTTCGATTTGTCGGTAAAGTATTCGCGCAAGGCAATGTTGATGTAAATCTCATCGGGTGTGACTTCCATTTCGGCACTGCCACTCACTTCGATTTTTTTGACAAACGGCTGGCTGACAATGTTTTGTGCATATGCTTGACCGGCAGACATCAAGGCCAACACGGACAAAGCGGTGTATATGGTTTTCATGGATTTGGTGTGAGTTAAACGCGGCCCGGTGGCGTTGCGTGCCTAAAAATCGCACCATTTTTTGAGGGTTGGGCAGAAAACATAAAAAAATACTCGGAAAGCCTGCTGCGGATATTCATCAGGAATCTAATATATTTGTGCCACAGAGTATTCAACGCATGGCCGAGTGGTGGAACGGTAGACACGCTACTTTGAGGGGGTAGTGCCCGTTCGGGTGTGGGGGTTCGAATCCCCCCTCGGTCACATCAGCCCCCTTTGGAGCAATCCAGAGGGGGTTTTTGATTAAATGGGTATGCCGACGGGGTTGTGGGCGGCCATTTCCGTTGGGCGGCGGCTTTCTTTTGTGCCTTGTTTTTTCCAAAATAAATGCCCGAAGGCTTGTTACGTTATGTAACAAGCCTTATGTTTGTATGGCAGACGAACACGGAAATTGGAGATTATGGATGAACAACAACGCAAAGCCTTTATAGTTGAAATCAGGATGCAGTTGGCCGCCAACCGCCAGTTCCTTCGGGATGCCAGCGACAGAATGACGGAAACTGAAAAGAACGGGGTTCTTGACGCGATAAGCCGCCTGTTGAGGATACTCGGAGAACTCGAAAAATGAACCTAACCGGGAGGGGCAACCCCACCAAAACCTTGTTTTTTCATGGAAACCAAAACATATACCTACGAAGACCTAATGGCTCAAAACGATGATTTAATTCAACGTGCCACGTCTTTTTTGGAGCAGAACGGCACAAAATTCCCGTTGGCCGATTGGCTGACACCTGCCGAATACGCCAAACGTTTCGGTCTGAAGTCAACCAATGTGGTCAGCAACTGGATTCGCCGGGGTGTCATTCCGGCGGGGAATATCCTCCACGTTCCGGAACTCAACGATATGCGCCTCATCAAGGCCGTACCCTACCACGAGTAATCGGGTTTGTTTGATTTCCATAATGTGCCACAACGTGCCCAAACACTCCACAGATGGTGTTGTTCTCGTCCCCTCGGTCACATTCAAGCAGAAGCCCCGCAAACCAAGCGTTTGCGGGGCTTTTTTGTGGATTGCACGCAATGAGGCAAATGGCTTCCTCAAAACCCGCAACCTGCTCATATCCAAGCGGTTTGTTGGTTTTGACGTGGCAGTTACTTAGCTTTCACGCACACCTGTCAAGCACAAACGCGCAGACTGATTCATCCCCCATTTCCACCAACCCAACCTAAATTCCGGTATCATGGATTTACTCGAAACACTGAAAGGCCACGTCACGCCCGACTTGATCGGGAAGGCGGCCACCATGCTCGGCGAAAGCGAATCGGGCGTGTCCAAGGCCGTGGGCGGCATTCTGCCAACCGTTTTGGGCGGCTTGCTGGGCAAATCCGCAACCACCGACGGCGCAAACGAGCTGATGGGTATGTTTTCCGGCGGGGCGCATGATGGCAGTATCTTGGACAATGTTTCCGGCCTGCTGGGCGACGCAACAACTGCCCTGCCCGAAACGGGCGGCGGATTGCTCGGCAGCCTGTTTGGCGACAAGACCGGTGGCATCTCCAACTTCATCTCCTCGTTCAGCGGTCTCAAAGGTTCGTCGGTCTCGTCGCTGCTGGGCATGGCCGCCCCGTTGGTCGTGGGTCTGGTTGGCCGGCAGGTATCTTCGCAGGGTTTGGGCGCAACGGGTTTGCAAAGCCTGCTGATGAGCCAAAAAGACAACATTACGGCGGCATTGCCCGCCGGACTGGGCAGTATGTTGGGCTTGGGGAGCCTGCCGGACGTGGGCGGCCAAACGGCGGGAGATTTTGGCGGCACGGTAGCCAGCACCCGTCCCGCCGCCGCCAATCATGTCCAGGATGAGAACCAGAATTCCAATTGGTGGCTGTGGCTGCTGTTGCTGGCCGGATTGGTTTTCGCGGTTTTCTATTTCCTCCGGGGTTGCAACAACGAACCCGAAACCGGGGCGGCGGCGGTAACCGATACGGCAACCGCAATTTCAATGGACACGGTGACCGTGGTGGAAAAAATCCTTTCCGTAACCGGTGAGGACTTGGGCGGCATGACAGCCAAGGCATTCGCTGACGGCACGGAAATCCGCATTCCCGAAAAAGGCGGGTTTGGGCTTTTGGCGGGATACTATTTTCAAGGGTATTTTTCCAACCGTGTCACGGCTGGAACGCGAACTTCTGTACCGGCGATTCGATGCCGGTGATGTAAAAATTCTTGGAAGCGTTGAAATACAGCCGGTCATAGATTACGGGCAGCACATCGTAGCCCTTGGTGTCTGACAGGCCCAGCTTACCGTTTTTCCGCAACATCACAAACCCGTTGCCATTGTCGGCCACCCAATCGTATTTGGGCGGAAAAACCTCCCTGCCCTCGGCGGTGGCCAAGCCTTTTTTACCGTTCAGGCTCACCGTGTAGCGGCCCGTCGGCTGCCGGTTCACGCCATCGTACTGGCACTTGAGTATTTCGCGTCCCGTGCGGTCGGCAAGGCCCCACTTGCCGTTTTTGCGCACCGGCGAGGCTCCGTGTTCAAACGTGCCCACCGACTCGTAATTGGGTTGCAGCATAATCTGCTCCGACCGGTTGATCAGGCCCCACTTGCCCATGATTTTGACCGCCGCCATGCCCTCCGAAAACGAGCCGATGCCCTCGTAGCGGTTGGCAATGCGCAACTTACCGTTCTTGTCCACGAATCCGTACTTGTTGTTGATCCGCACCCCCACCCGCTCATCCGCCATGACCAGTAATTCCTGGTACAGGGCGGCGGGTGTCAGAATCACCTTGCCCTGCAAGTTGATAAGCCCTTTCTTGTTGCCTTGGAACACCGTGAGCACGCTATCGGCGGTGAAGTCGGAAATGTAATCGTACCTGATCGGGATCACTTCCCGGCCACGGGCGTTCCAGATGCCGTACTTGCCCTTGGCAATCACGCGCAGGTAGCCGTTCAGCGGTTCCACGCGATCCGCCTCCACGAGCATCTGCTTGGTCAGGATTGATACCAGGCCCGACCGGCTGCCCGCATAATACTGGGCGATGTATTCGTTCACAATCCGCAGGCTGTCGAAGACCGGCTCTATGGCCCACGTGCCGCGCAGGTTCACCAGTCCGGCCACACTGTCGCGGCGGGCCACCGCATACAGGTTCTGCACATCGCCCAGCCAAGTGTATTGCTGGCCGCCAACCACCTGCCCGGTGGCATCGAGCAACTGCCAGAAGCCGTTTTTCAGGACGGTGAACATACCGTAGCGCTGCACCCGAATGCTGTCGTACTCGGCGGACACTATGGTGCGGTTGGCCTTGTTGAGTACGCCCCATTTGCCTTTTGTCTTCACTTTCACCAATTGGCTGGCCGTATCAATCTCCATGCGTTCGTATTGCAGCGGTATCATCACGTTGCCCTTGGTGCCGATTAAGCCGTAACCGGCCTTTTCGCGGACTACGGCCATGCTTTTCACAAACGGCTGTATCTCGTCGTACAGCGGCCGCGTGAGGCGGTCTCCCCGCTCGTTGAGCAAGCCCAGCCTGCCCTCAATCTGGTAGCTGTACAGGGTCGGATGCACGGGGCGCACATCCTCGTATTCCATGGTCAGCACGGTCTGCTGCTTGTCGTCCACCACTTTCCACTGGATAAAGGGCAGCAGATCATATTGGCGCGGGCTTTTTTTAATGATATCGCGGTAGGCGGGCTTCACAATGTGCTTGCCGGTGGCATTCACGATGCCCCATTTGCCGTTTTCCTTGACGGTGGCCGCCTCCGGGTCAAAATCCTTGATGTCGTCGTATTTGCCGCCGAACAGCGGCTTGCCCGCCGCATCGAAAGCCTCCCAAGCCCCCACTTGGTTCTTGACGGCAAACACCCGGAAATCCTGCTGGCGGATGGCGGCAAAATTCAACGGAATCAGCGTTTTGCCTTCGCGGTCCAGCAGCCCGAAACCGATACCGGTGCGGTCATTGCGGCCCGGGTTGCTTTCAACTCCGGCAATGAACAGCGTGTGGTTCTGTTCGGGGGTAAAGTACGGATACTGCGGCACAATGATTTCCGTGCCTTTCTCATTGATGAGTCCGTGCAGCAATTGCGTTCCGGCGGCGCGCACGGCGGTCACTGCCAAGCCGTTGCGAAAAATGCTGATGTTGGCATACGGGTTTTTGGTCAGTTGCTTGCCTTTAGGGTTGATCAGCAACCAGCCGCCGCCCTTGCGTACCACCCGCGCCGCGCCGTTGCCAAACGGGAACGCCTGCTCGAACTGGGCCGGAATCACAAAACTGCCCGCCGCATCCACGTAGCCGTACAGGCCCGACTTGTCTTTGGCCACGGTGGGCAGGTTTTCGGCAAAGGCGGGCGGGGCGGCAAACAGGCACAGCAAGCCGAGAAAGGCGGCAAGCACGCCGATGGGAGTTCGGGAAAAATCCTTGGGGCGGGCAACTTTCAAATCGTTGCGCAAATCATTCCACAGTACGGCAAATACACCAGTCATATTCATCTACCAACAGTTTTTCAGCACGACACATTAACGGAATCCGGGACACCTGCCTGTCGGCAGACAGGAAAGCGTATCCGCACCGCCAAATCCGGGCGGAGTCTCGGAAGGCAAAAGTACGGTTTATTCGGCGAAAAAAGCCGCCGTACCATTTGTTGTGCCTTGGCCGCAGCAACAGCCAGTAAACCCCGCACCGCCAAAATAGTATATTTCCCAAAGCCCAAACCCCTTTGCCTGCCCGAAAGCCGATGTGCGATACCGGTCAGACACTGTGTGTCAGACCGGCGTTGCGGCCAATCACATTTCGAACAGAATAGTATCTTTCCAAAAGCCCAAACCTACCCTGCTCGCTTACCGCCAAAATGTGGAGGTGGCAAACCGGAAACCCCGGAAAAAACTTTACCTTTCCCGGAGTTTCCACCAACAACCCCGGATAACATGAAAACGGTAAGAATCCTCATCGCAACCGCCATCTGCGTGGCCGCATTCGGCACGGCACAAGCCCAGAGCAAGGCCAAGAAAGCCAAAGCCGAAAAGAAAATGGAGCAGGCACAAACTGAGATTAAGGAAGTCAAAATGGACAGCACCGCCATTTTGCAGGAGTTTGTGGGCACGTATAACGTCAAGGGTTCCAGCGATTTCAGCCAGGCCTTCATCACCTTTGAAAACGGACAATTGTTTGGCCGCGCCGATGCCCAGCCCCAGGCCGCGCCGTTAACCGCGTCGGCCACGCCCGACAAGTTCACCATTTCCTCGCCTGAATCAGCCGCCGAAATCACGTTTCTCAGAGACGAGACCAAACGGGTGACGGGCATCAAGATTTATTACAATGGCTTGGAAGTCAGGGGCGAAAAGGCAAAATAAACTGCCTTGCGCGAAGTACGGACGGCGGCACGCAAACCATGCCGCCGTCCGCTCCTCACATGAGTTCTTCCAGCAAACGCGCCACGCCCACGCTGGCCTTGACTTCAATCAGGTGTAGGTTGGGACGTGATGCCACGGGCGGCAGGCGCACATCAATCACGTATTTGGGTATTTCGTCGGCGGCAAAATCCACCAGTCCGGCGGCAGGATACACCGCCAGCGACGTGCCGACGACCACAAAAACATCGGCCAAGCCCGTTTCGGCGGCGGCGGCCTCCATGAGCGGCACGGCCTCGCCAAACCAGACAATGTGCGGCCGCAACTGGCTGCCCTTCGCGCATTTGTCGCCGAGTTTTATCTCCCAGCCGTCCATGTCATACACCAGCCGCGCATCCACGGTGCTGCGCGACTTGAAC
>JANPIL010000146.1:0-5295 GCA_031424975.1 Sphingobacteriales bacterium | reverse complement strand
TTTTTCGCTCCCTTTCGGAAGCGGGGGTTTGGCCCCCGCTAAAGCTAAAAGTTCCGCCAGAGGCGGAAACGGGGCTTTCAGCTTTTCGAAAGATACTATTTCAAAGGATGTTCAGCGATTGTTCCTTTATCTTTTCCAGCTCCTCTTTCATGTCAATCACGTGCCGCTGGATGGTGGCATCGTTGGCCTTGGAGCCGATGGTATTGATTTCGCGCCCGATTTCCTGGCTGATGAAATTAAGCTTTTTGCCCGGCGATTCGGCGGTTTGCAGCACTTCCAGGAAATGCTCCAAGTGCAGTTTCAGCCGCACTTTTTCCTCGCTGATGTCCAGTTTCTCAATATAGTAGATCAATTCCTGCTCAAACCGGTTCGAGTCGAAATGCTCGTCGGCAACCATTTCGGCAATCCGTTCGCGGATGCGCGTGCGGATGGCTTGCAGCCGCGCGGGGTCGTGCTGCTCAATGGCCGCGAGCCGCTCCACGATGCGGCGCGTGTAATCGAGCAGGTTGCCCGCCAGTTCCTGGCCTTCGCGGCTGCGGAACTCGTCGCAGTCGCGCACGGCCTGCTTAAAGGTTTCCCAGACCAGTTCACTGTCTCGGGCGGCATTTTCGTCGGGGGCCATTTCGTGGGTGTAGGCTTCGGGCAGTTGCAGGGCCAGCCGCAGTATGTCGCCGTCGGGCAGGCTGTTTTCAAGGGCCACGCTGCGCAGTTGGTCGCAATAGGCTTTTATAATGGGCTTGTTGAGCGTAACGCGCGGCTTGGCTTCGCCCAGATTTTGGATGTCCACGCTTACGTTGAGTTTGCCGCGTTCCAAGGCTTGGACAAGGAAGTTCCTGATTTCCAGTTCCCGGTCTGAAAAGTTTTTGGGAAGCCGCAAGCTCAAATCCATTGTTTTGGAGTTCAGGGTGCGTATTTCCACCGTCACGCTGATGTTGTCGTTGGCTGCCTTGGCCAAGCCAAAGCCGGTCATTGATTTGAGCATGGGTCGTTTTTGAAAAGATTGGAATTGTTGGAGTTCCCAAAAATAGTATCTTTTCAAAGGCGAAAACCCGGAAATGAAAATTATCGGCGCAAAAATGCGGGTGCGTGCCAAACTTTGTTACTTTTACCTCACCCCCGGCCCCTCTCCTGCTGAGAGGGGTGAAAAAAAGGAGCCTTTGCTCCCCTCCCGGCAGGAGAGGGTCTGGGGGTGAGGTCTTTCACAATCAAGAAATCCGTTCTTATGAAATTTGGCGTGGTTGTTTTTCCCGGTTCCAATTGCGACGAGGATGCGGTGCACGTGCTGGGCCAGGTGCTGGGCAACCCGGTGGTGAAACTGTGGCACAAGGACACCGACTTGCAGCAATGCGATTGCCTTGTGTTGCCGGGCGGCTTTTCGTACGGTGACTACCTGCGTTCGGGAGCCATTGCCCGCTTCTCGCCGATCATGGAACGCGTGGTTGCCCATGCCGGTGCGGGCGGTTATGTGCTGGGCATCTGCAACGGCTTCCAGATACTGACTGAGGCCGGTTTGTTGCCGGGAGCCTTGCTGCGCAACAGCGGGCAGCGATTCATCTGCAAGAATATCCATCTGAAACCCGAATCCAGCACCGCGCTGCTCACCGCCGAACTCAATGCTGACTGCGCCTATAAAATCCCGATTGCCCACGCTGATGGCCGCTATTATGCCGATGCCGAAACCCTGCGCCAACTCAATGCCAACGACCAAGTGCTGTTTCGCTATTGCGACGAAAACCGGAACATTACTGAAGCCGCCAATCCCAACGGCTCGCTGGAAAACATTGCGGGCATCTGCAATGCGCAAAAAAACGTGTTCGGTCTGATGCCGCACCCCGAACGCGCCGCCGAAGCCGCCTTGGGCAACACGGACGGCTACGAGATTCTGAAATCATTGGCTGGGGTGCTGGTGTAGCCGCCAAGAACAAGCCAGCCGCTTGCCTTTGGCGGGTGGCGCGAACTTTCAACTGGCGCGGGATTCGCGACTGGCGCGAGGTTCCTACCTCGTGCCGCCCATGTTCCGAGATAGCCTGCCTGTCCGGCAGGCTATCTCGGCGGTTTCCAAAGCAGGTAATAACCGAAAGTGATTGATTGCCGATTATCCCGGAAATGGTTTGGCATTTTCAAAAGATACTATTTTCAATTGGTTCAAATGTCTCGCTTACCAGTCGGGAGAAGCCTGTTTCCAGCGCAATTTCAAATTGAATTTTTAACTGAAAAACTTAAACCTTTCACACCACATGAAAAACAACGAACACGCTTCGCGCCGCAGTTTCATCAAGCAAAGTTCGCTGGCGTTGGCCGGTTTCACCATTGTGCCGCGCCATGTGCTGGGTGGCAAAGGCTTTATTGCCCCTTCCGACAAACTCAACATTGCGGGTGTGGGTGTGGGCGGCAAAGGCTGGACAGACGTGCTGGGCGCGTGGAACAAGGGCAGCGAAAACATTGTGGCCCTGTGCGATGTGGACGACAACATGGCCAAGCAGGCTTTTGAGAAGTGGCCCAAAGCCAAGCGTTACAAGGATTTCCGCACGATGCTGGACAGTGAGAAAGGCATTGATGCCGTCACCATCAGCACTCCCGACCACGCGCACGCCGTGGTGAGCATGGCCGCCATGCAGCGCGGCAAGCACGTGTACGTGCAAAAGCCGCTGGCGCACAACCTCGCCGAAGTACGCCAAATGACCGAAGCCGCCCGCAAATACAAGGTGGTGTCGCAAATGGGCAACCAAGGTGCCTCGGGCGATGGCGTGCGGCTGTTTCAGGAATGGTACAATGCCGGACTGATTGGCGAAGTGACGCGGGTACACGTGTGGACTAACCGGCCCGTGTGGCCGCAAGGCATTGCCACGCCCACCGGTAAGCCGCCCGTGCCCAAGGAATTGGATTGGGATTTATGGCTCGGCCCGGCCGCTTACCGCGATTATAATCCGGCCTACCATCCGTTCAATTGGCGCGGCTGGTGGGATTTTGGCACCGGAGCCTTGGGCGACATGGGCTGCCACATGATGGATCCGCCGTACCGCGCTTTGGGCTTGGGCTACCCGTCGGAAGTGGAGTGCAGCGTGACGGCCGCTTGGGAAGGTTTCTTCAAGCAGGCATTTTATACGGATAGCTGTCCGGCCTCGTCGGTGGTGCACCTCACGTTTCCGCGCCCCGGTAAACCCGACGTGAAAATGACTTGGTACGATGGCGGCATCCTGCCCGAACGCCCCGACGAAGTGCCGCCCAACGTGGAACTCGGCGACAATGGCGTGATGATGATGGGCTCCAAGGGCGTGATGATGTGCGAGGTGTACGGCCAGAATCCGCGCCTGTTTCCCGAAACACTCCGCACCGGAACCGCCAAGGTAGCCCAAACCCTTGCCCGCGTGCCCGGAGCCGACCAAACCGGCCATTACACGCAGTGGCTCGAAGCCTGCAAGGCGGGCTTTGGCAAGAAACCGCTCAGCTCGTCGTTTGATTACGCCGGGCCAATGACGGAAACCGTAATCATGGGCAACTTGGCCATCCACAGTGCCATGCTCCGCGTGGCTACCGCCGATGGCAAGGGAACCACGTTTCCGGGACGCAAAAAACTGCTTTGGGACGGCACAAACATGAAAATCACCAACTTCGACGCGGCCAACCAGTTTGTGAGCCGCCCGTACCGCAGCGGCTGGAAAGTGTAAGGATGAAAATTTGAGTAGCGTCTGGCAAAACCCTTTCTTAATGGAAGGGTTTTGCCTTTTTGGAACATACTGTTTTGCCGAAATTCAATTCTGGACGCTTGAATCGGGTTTGGGGTATCGGGAAGATACTATTTTTGCGGGAAACTGGCTGGCAAAACCATCAAGTACTTTTCCGGTTCAATGGCTGATGATATTTACAGCAACGAACAACGGCTTTGTGCAGGCTGGGAAATAGAATTCCGTCTGCCCGGAACTGCTGCTGATTGAAAAACTGCTGATGAAGATAACAACAAAAAGCCGAACCGAATTACAAATGCGCATTGTACTTCCGTCTTCCCAACTTGCACAAAACCCAATGTTGCCTGCCGTTCTTCTACGCTGTGTATTTTGTCAGCTTGGTTAAAATTAGTTTTGCTCGTTCTTCTATAAAGTCTTCAAATTTATCTTCTGTCCAAATAGCTTCGTCAGTTGGAATTAAATGCAGTTTTACAAATGCTGGTTTATCTGTAACAAACGCTGGATTATTTATCCAAACTGCTAATGGCTTACCATTTTTTTCTCCCCTGTTTGTTCCATAGTCAATAAGTTGAAAGTTTTTAATGCTATTTATTTTCGTCCAATCATAGCTTAAAGATTCCAAAATTGATTTTGGCATAATGTGGTCAATGTCATTTGTTCTAATAGTTTTTGCTTGTTCATACATTAAGTAGTAAACAAATGATGTGTCAAGCTGGTCTAAATTATTAGCGTCGTAAGTAATTGTAAATGTGATTGGATGATCTGTATAGACTTGAAATAATTTGTCTGTTGGAAAATCTAAACCTTTATGATTTTTTGATTTGTCCAATAATTTTCTAATGCCCGTTTTGTATGGTATCCAACCTGCTCCTTTACTTCTAAATACTCCGTTCGCTAATGAATGAAATAACCAATTTTTTATTTTTGGAAAGTCTGTATTTCCTGCATCATAATTGTCAAAGTATGTTGTAATAGAATTGTTGTCTATTTTTTTGTGATAGATATGATATGCAATAAAAAATAATGGAATAAACGAACGATTGCCGTCTTTGTAATAGTCGTACATTTTTGAATGAATTAAAAAATCTTTCAGACTTTTTAAAGTGCATTTAATTCTTTCACGGTTTGTAATTGCAAAATCTGCATCCTTACCGTCAATGGATGCCATTTCTTTATTATGGTTATCTTGAAGTATAAAAATGAGCTTAATTAAGTTGTCTTGTGTAAGACCAATTTCCTCATAGTTTTCTAATGTGTCTCTTAAAAAGCCTTCCATTTCCCAAGCAAACCCTTTTAAAATTGAAGCAACTAAATCAAATGATGAAAGTTTAGTACCTCCATCATTTAGTCGTCTAAAAAGTTCTACAATTCTTTGCCTGTTTGCGGTTTCATCAGATGATTTATTAATTACCACTTTAGAAATTCCAAGAGTTTCTGCTGTGATTACATTCTTGTAAAATGCTTTTACATTTTTGACAATATGAGTTTTCTTTATGTCGTCAGTAATAAGTTGGGCTGTGATTATTTCAGTTGCAACTTGGTCTTCGTCATTTGTGTCTTTCAGCCTTTTGAGAAGTCCACTTGCTAAATACCAATTATGTTCTGGAAT
>JANPIL010000145.1:0-14262 GCA_031424975.1 Sphingobacteriales bacterium | reverse complement strand
GGAAACGGGCGGCTGGTTCATCCAAGGCTGCCCGCTGTCGCAGGTGTCCAAGCCCGACTTGCAGGGAGCCATTTACCGGGTGCGCCGCAAGGCCGCCGCCAAAATGGCCGACCCTTACGGCAATCTGATTCAATGGGCTTCACTCACACCCGCCAAAGCCGCCACCCATCTCACCGACCCGCGCCCAACCGTCCGCGACCGGGCCGTGCAGCAGCTGATAGACCAGAAGGAAGCATCCGTGCCAGCCTTGGCCAATGTGCTGCGCCAGTCGCCCTCCGTGGATGCCCGCACAAAAGCCGTGTTCGCACTGTACCAAATCGGCACCGCCCCAGCCTTGGCCTCCGTGCGCCTCGGCTTGGCTGATGCCAGCGTGCAGGTGCGGGTGGCGGCCGCCCGGTCGGCGGGGCTGGCCCGCGATGCCCAAGCCATGGGCCAACTCAAAGCCTTGGCCGCCAAAGGCGACCCGGCCGTGCGGCGGCAAGCGGCCACCGCCTTGGGGCAACTTGGCGACAAACAGGCGGTGGGCGCACTGCTGGCTGCCGCCGCCAACAGCCAAGACCGCTTTGTGCGGCACGCCATCATCTATTCACTCATCACCCTGAACCAGCCGCAGCCGGTGGCGGCGGCTCTTGCCAACGCATCGCCGCTGGTGCGCGAGGCCGCACTGGTTGCCTTGGATCAAATGGAATCTTCCACGCTGCAAGCCAGCCAAGTCACGGCTTTCCTGAAAAGCCCGGACAAAAACCTGCAACGCACGGCTTTGTGGGTGGCCTCGCACCATCCGGCTTGGGCAACCGAGATGACCGCCTTCTTGCGCACCCGTTTTGCGGGCAAGCCCCTGACCACCGACGAAGAGCAACTGTTTGGCGATATGCTGGTGGCCTTCAGCGAAAATGCCGGTATGCAGCAGTTCATGGCCGACCAACTGCGCGAAGCCCCGAAGGCACGGAAACTGTTTTTGCTGGCTACCATGGCCCGCTATCCGTCCGAAAAGCTACCGGCAGTTTGGACAGACGGTATCGGGCAGCAACTGGTATCGGCCCAGGATGCGCAAGTGCAGGCCAAAGCCCTGGAACTGGTGGGCTTGCGGAGTTTGACCACGCTGACCAGCCAACTGCGCCAAGTGGCCGACGACGTTAAAAATCCGGCTTCGCTGCGCATGGGTGCGCTGGGAGCCTTGCTCAAAACCCAGCCCGCCTTTACCGAACCAAGTTTCGCCTACCTGTACGGACAGCTATCCGACGGGGCCGATGCCCCGCTGCGCCAACAGGCGGCCACCGTACTGGCCCAGGGCAAACTGACCGATGCCCAACTATTGAAACTGGCCCACGACTACCTGCCCAAAGCCGATGCCTTTATCCTGCCGCGCATTGTGCCGGTGTTCAAAGGCAGCAGTTCGGCGCAAATCGGCACGGCATTGGCCGCCACCCTCACCAACTCGCCGAGTCTGGACGGATTTTCGGAGGAAAGCCTGAAAGCCGTCTTTGCCGGGTATCCCGCCGAAACAAAGCCCGCCGTGGACAACCTGATGGCAAAACTGCAACAAGTGCAAGCCGACCGCCTGCAACGCCTGCATGCAATGGAAAGCATGATTGCCAGCGGCGACCTTGAACGCGGCCGCACGATTTTCCACGGCAAGGCCATCTGCTCCACGTGCCACAAGGTGGGTGCCGAGGGCGGCATTCTCGGCCCCGACCTCACTTCCATTCAGCGCGACCGTTCGGCGCACGACTTGCTCGAGGCCATCGTGTACCCGAGCGTAAGTTTTGTGCGCGAATACGAAACCTACCGCGTCAAGACCAAAACCGGCGAACAAACTGGCATCATCCAGCAGCAGACCGCCACGGCAATCGTGCTGGGCACGTCGCAGGCAACATCGGTGCGCATCCCGAGGGCGGAAATCGTTTTGATGGAATTGCAGAAAACCTCGATGATGCCGCAAGGGCTGGACCAGTTGCTAACCAAACAGGAAATGGCCGACCTGATGGCGTTCCTGCTCGGCCAAGACCAAGACCCCGAAACCGACCAAGCCATCCTGCGCTGAGTTTGGATTAAGGGGGAAGCCCCACCCCAACCCTCCCCGAAGGAGAGGGAGAAAAAAGCCCCCTCCTTCGGAGGGGATTTAGGGGAGGCTGCCGGGTTTGGCACTTTCAAAACATACTATTTCATTTCACCGGAAAAGGGCTTTCCACGGCAAGCCCGGCAACTTTTTCATGGAACGCAGGAAATTCATCACAAACAGTTTTTTGGCCGGAGCCACGGGTTCCCTTGGTTTATCCGGCATGAGAATGGCAAGCCCAGCCAATCCGCCATTTAAAACCAAGTTCTCGCCCGAATTCGGCATTTTCAAGGGTTTGTCGCCCGCCGACCCGGTGGATGAAATCAAATGGGGGCACGACCAAGGTTTCCGCGCGTGGGAAAGCACGGGCCTCAAGTACCGGCCCGTAGCCGAGCAGGAACGCATCAGCCAGGCGGTGCAGAAACTGGGCATGGAATTCGGGCAGTTCGTGGGCACGATGACTTTCGACGACATCACCTTTGCCGGGCGCGATGCCGCCCAGCGCGAAAAAGTGCTGGCCGAGGTGCGGGCATCGGTCGAGATTGCCAAACGGATGAACACCAAGTTCGTCCACAATGTGCTGGGCGTAACCGACACGCGCCTGCCGTGGGATTTCCAAATGGCCAACGCCATTGACCTGCTCAAGCGCATCGCCGACATTTACGATCCGCACGGCCTGGTGATGGTCATGGAATCCATGAACCACCGCGTAAACCACCCCAATATGTTTTTGCACACCATACCGCAAGCCTACGCGCTGGCCAAGGCCGTGGGCAGGCCAAGCGTAAAGGTGCTGTTTGATTTCTACCACGTGCAAGTGCAGGAAGGCCACCTGCTGGCCACTTTGGATTATGCTTGGGATGAAATCGGCTACATACAGGTTGGCGACACGCCGGGCCGCAACGAACCGACATCGGGCGAGATCAACTACCCGAACGTGCTCCAACACCTGTACAACAAAGGCTACCGGGGCTTTGTGGGCATGGAACACGGCCTGAGCAAACCGGGAAAAGAGGGCGCAACGGCCGCCCTGAAAGCCTACCGCGCCATTGATGTGCGCGGATGATGCGGACAAGGGCCGGGTTTGGCCTTTTTAAAAGATACTGTTTTACCTCACCCCCGGCCCCTCTCCTACTGAGAGGGGAGCAAAAGCCCCTCCCTTATGGGGAGGGGTTGGGGTGGGGTTTTTCTGCCGGGTTTGGCACTTTCAAAACATACTATTTTGCCGCCGCCCGGTTTTTAATTGAAGCCGCCATGAAAACAAACCATCCACCACCGGAATCATCCATTCCCCGCCGTGATGCTTTGCGGCGGCTGGCCTTGCTCACGGGAGCCGCCCTGTCGCTGCCGGTGCGGGCCGCCCTGCGCGGGCAAACCCTCAACGGCAACCCCCTGCGTTTTTCCGCCGACCAGCAAACGCTCATCGCCGAGCTGGCCGAAGTCATTATGCCAACCACCAATACGCCCGGAGCCAAGGCCGCCGGGGTGGGCGGCTTTATCGAACACGTGATCGGGCATTGCAGCGATTTGAAACAACAGGAAGCATTCCGGAAAGGCCTGCAACAAACCGACGCGCTGAGCCAAACTTTGTTCGGGAAAGATTTCCTGCAACTCGGCAATCCGCAACGGATTGAAGTAATGGCACAACTGGCCAAAGTCGAAAAGCCGTTTTTCACGAGCCTGCGCGAGCTGACCATCGTGGGCTATTTCACTTCGGAAACCGGAGCCACGCAAGCCTTGGATTACATGGCCGTTCCCGGACGGTTCCAAGGCGACCTTCCGCTGAAACCCGGCCAGCGGGCATGGGCCACCTGACTGCAATTCTGGATGAGTGAATATCTGAATGATTGAATGAAAAGACGGGCAAACAAAAAACGCTTTTCCCATTTGTTCACGCTCCCATTCCCTCATTCGGCGTAGCGTTTATTCGATCATTCTCTCATTCCATCATTCAAAATCGAAACGATGAACCTGAATACCAAGGCGCAGCCGGATATGACTTACGATGCCATCGTGATCGGCTCGGGCGTGAGCGGGGGCTGGGCAGCCAAGGAACTGACCGAGAAAGGCCTGCGCGTGCTGATGCTGGAACGTGGCCGACCCTTGGAACACATAACCGGTTACCAAAATGCCATGCAGGCCCCTTGGGACGCAAACGAAACCGCCCGGCTGGGCGGCCTCGACAACAAATACCCACAGGTTCGGCAAGACACTTCGCTCACCGACAGCCCGCCAAGCTACTGGATGGCCGGTGCCGGAAAATCATACCGGCAGGACAAGCCTTTCCGCTGGATGCGGCCCGACATTGTGGGTGGCAAATCCATCATGTGGGGTCGGCAGAGCTACCGCCTGGGCGACCTTGACTTTGAGGCCAACGCCAAAGACGGCATCGGCGTGGATTGGCCGATCCGCTACAAGGACATTGCGCCGTGGTACAGCTACGTGGAGAAATTCGCGGGCATTTCGGGCGAGAAACTGGGGCTGCCCCAACTGCCCGACGGCGAGTTCCTGCCGCCCATGGAAATGTATTTCGTTGAGAAGGAAGTGCGGAAGCGGATTGAGAAAAACTTTCCGGGACGCATAATGACCGTGGGCCGGTCGGCCAACCTGTCGCAGGCGCAGGCCGTACACCAGGACAATGGCCGCGCATCGTGCCAGTACCGCGACCGGTGCGGCCACGGCTGCCCGTACGGGGCATATTTCAGCACGCAATCGTGTACGCTGCCGCCCGCCGTGCGCACGGGCCGCCTCACGCTGCGGCCCCATTCCGTGGTGGCCGAAGTACTGTACGATGCCCAAAAGCAACGGGCTTCGGGGGTGCGCGTGGTGGATGCGGTGACGCTGGAAAGCCGCGAATATTTTGCCGGTATCATCTTTGTGTGCGCCAGTGCCATGGCTTCCACGGCACTGCTGCTCAACTCCGTATCCAGTAGGTTTCCCCAAGGCATGGGCAACGATTCAGGAGAATTGGGACACAACCTGATGGATCACCATTTCCACATCGGGGCATCGGGCCGGTGGGAAGGCGGGGAAGACCGGTACTACTACGGGCGGCGCGCCAACGGTATTTACATTCCCCGCTACCGCAACATCGGCACCGACAAGCGCGACTATTTGCGCGGCTTCGGCTACCAGGGCGGCGGCGGCAGGCAGGGTTGGCAACGCCGCGTGGCCGAACTGTCTTTCGGGGCTTCGATGAAGGAGGAACTGACCGCTCCGGGCCAATGGGACATGGGTCTGGTGGCCTTTGGCGAGCAACTGCCCGACCATAAAAACCGCCTGTACTTAGACAAAACCCAACCGGACAAATGGGGAATGCCCACCGTGGTGTTTGATGCCGAATTTGGCGAGAACGAGAAAAAGATGCGCGTGGATATGCTCAACGATGCCAAGGAAATGCTTGAATCGGCGGGGCTGGCGGGTGTACACGGCTACGACAACGGATCCATTTCGGGCGGGGCAATCCACGAAATGGGAACCGCCCGCATGGGCCGCGACCCCAAAACCTCCGTACTCAACGGCTTCAACCAAATCCACGCCGTGAAAAACGTATTCGTCACCGACGGAGCCTGCATGGCCTCCTCGGCCTGCCAGAACCCTTCGCTCACGTACATGGCCCTGACCGCCCGCGCCGCCGACTTTGCCGTGCGCGAACGCAAGGCCCGCCGCTTGTAAAACACCGATTCTGGCAAAAACCATCATTCATGGACTACCCCTCTCCCACCGGCTTGTCTCGCCGCACGTTTGCCAAAATCTTGGGTATGGCGGCCTGCCTGTCTGTACCTCCATGGGCGGCTCCCGGAAACCGGTTGCGGCGCATCGGCTTCATTGCCGGCATTGTGAGCAAGGAATTAGAGCACGACTGGCGTGCCACGTTGCAAAAGGCGGCCGGATACGGCTTTACCGAATTGGAAACGGGCAGGCATTTTGGCGACTCAGCCCCCGGATTCGCGAAATATTGCCGCCAAATCGGCCTTAAAACCATCGGCGGGGGCGTTCCATTATCGGCGGACAAGGAAAAACTGAAACCCCAACTGGATCAACTCAATGGTTTGGGTGCAACTTACGCGGTGGTGTACTGGCCGTGGCTGGTGGGCGGGCCTTTCAGCCTGTCCGACTGCCAGCGCAGTACCGACCTGCTCAACAGCATGGGCGAAACCTGCCGGGAGCATGGCCTTGCCTTGTGCTGGCACAACCACGACAAGGAATTTATTCCGATGGAAGCCGGGCTGCCCTTCGATTACCTGATGGCCCACACCAACCCGCAACTGGTGAAATGTGAAATGGATGTGTACTGGGTGGCCAAGGGCGGGGCCGACCCGGTGGCGGTGCTGCAAAAACATACGGGGCGTTATGCCATCCTGCACGTCAAGGACATGGCCGATGGAGCCGCAAAAGCCATCGGATACCCCGGCAGCGGCATCCTCGGTTTCCCGGCCATCCTTGCCGAAGCGCACCGGCAGGGCATCGGGCATTTCATGGTGGAGCAGGACAATACTACCGACGGGCTTGCCTGCCTGCAAGAAAGCGGCCGCTACCTGCGCCAATTGCGGTTTTGAACGCCGGGGAAAAATAGTATGTTTCAAAAACACCAAACCCGCTTCCCGCATTTCCCGGTGGCATTTCCTTTTGGATTTGCAGGTTAGATTTGCAGGACTTTCCACGCAAAACCACAAGCCATGCAGTTTGCAGACATCAAGAACGACGTTGCATTTCGCAAGATTTTCGGCAATGAGAACCGGAAAGAGAGCCTTGTCTCGTTTCTCAATGCCATCCTTGAATTTGACGGGGATCGGAAAATCGTTTCCGTCACCATCCTCAACCCCTACCAGCTTCCCAGACTCAAGGGTGGCAAAGTCACGATTGTGGATGTGAAAGCCACCGACCAAACGGGCAGGACTTACATTGTGGAGATGCAAGTGGCTGAACTGGATGGTTTTGGCAAGCGGGTATTGTACTATTTCGCCAAATCGTACAGCGACCAAATCAAGCGGGGCGATTTTTACCGCCAGCTCAAGCCGGTCATTTTCATCGGCATCTTGGATTTCGTGTACACGCAGAACCCGAATTTCCTCAGCCGTAGCCAAGTAAAGGATGTGGAAACCAACGAAAGGACTTTGCACGACGTGGAATTCACATTCATTGAACTGCCCAAATTCAACAAGGAATCGAAAGAGTTGCGCAACCTGACGGAAAAGTGGGTTTATTTCATCAAAAATGCCGAAAACCTTAACCTGATTCCTGAAAACACTGACGATGAGGGCTTAAAATCGGCTTACCACGAAGCAAACAAACAAACCTGGACAACCGAGGAACTGGCAGCTTACGATTATGTGTATATGCGTGAGGAAGACGAAAGGGCAAGAATGGACAGTGCCGAGAGAAAAGGCGCGAACAACAGCAGAACGGAGATTGCAAAAAACCTGAAAAGTGAAGGCCTCCCGGATGCCATCATAGCCAAGGCGACGGGGCTTTCGCTGGAGCAGATAGCATTGCTGTGAGGATACGGGCGGCTACCGCGCGAATTGGGTTGCCGAACCGTTTTTCCCGAACACATCCAAAGTCTTTCCTTCGGAAAATGCCGGGTTTCATTTCAAAAACTCCTTCTCCCCGGCCCGGATCGGGATTTCCAAGTGGTTTTGCGTGGGCGGCAGCGGGCACGAGTAATTGCTGTTGTAGGCGCAAAACGGGTTGTAGGCGAAGTTGAAATCGAGGGTTATCTTGGTTTTGCCTTCCTCCCATTCCAAATCGAGGTAGCGGCCGCCGCCGTAGGTTTCAAAGCCGTTGGTCTTGTCGGTGAATGCCAGGAAAAGCTGCTGCTCTTTGGCCTGTTCATTGGATTTGAGCAGCAGCAACCGGTTACGCTTGCCGCCCAACTGGAAATCGGCGTAGGCATACCGCACAAACATTTCGCTGGTGCCGTCCGTGCGGCCCACTTTCAGGCGCGTGGTGTCTTTGATGGGGCTTATGTCGGCAAGGATGCGCAACGACTGGTCGGGCGGGTAATAGCTCAGCGTGTCAAATTTGGTACGGTTTTCAATCGGCGAATCGGGGGCATCCTTGAAAAACCCGTTCTTTTCGGCCCTGAATTTCACCAGTTCCTCGTTGTAGGTATCCCGCTTGCCGGTGAATACGAAAGTATAGGCCAGCACCGCAACAACGATGGCGATAACCCCGA
Organism: Sphingobacteriales bacterium; assembly: GCA_031424975.1. Taxonomy (GTDB): domain Bacteria; phylum Bacteroidota; class Bacteroidia; order Cytophagales; family 172606-1; genus Xanthocytophaga. The sequence continues at coordinate 6,025 of JANPIL010000145.1, read as the reverse complement.
AAAAATATATTTTGCCTGCATTCATTGGCTGCTGTCGCTCATTTCCGGTGTTTCTCCCTTTTACAGAATGCCCTCATCCGCAAAGCTAAAGTAATGCTTCTCCGCCACAATCACATGATCCAGCACCGGGATTTCAAGCCAACGGCCCGCTTCCCGTAGTTTAGCGGTCAGTTCCTTGTCGGCCTGACTGGGCTTGAGGTTGCCCGACGGATGGTTGTGCACCAAGATTACCGAAGAGGCCAGATGTTCCAAGGCCGCCTTGAAAATCATCTTCGGGTCGGCCACCGTGCCAGCCACGCCACCCGTGCTGATTTGCACTTTTTTAATAACCACGTTGGCCCGGTTAAGAAGCACGATCCAGAATTCCTCGTGCGGCAAATCGATCAGGTGCGGGTGCATAAGGTCGAATATGTCTTTGGATGCGGTGATGGATTGCTTGGCGGGCAGTTCGCTGGCTTTCCTGCGCCTGCCCAGTTCCAAGGCCGCCACAATGGTAATGGCTTTGGCCTCGCCGATGCCCTTGAACCTTTTCAAGTCGTTGACAGTCAGTTTTGCCAGGCTGTTCAGGTTGTTGTCCACACTGGCCAGGATTTGCTTGGCCACGTCCACGGCACTGAGCGAAACCGTGCCCGAGCCGAGCAGAATCCCAATCAGTTCGGCATCCGACAGGGCGGCTTTGCCTTTGAGCAGCAGTTTTTCGCGCGGGCGGTCTTCCTCGGCCCAACTCAGGATGTTGGTTGGCGACTTGTAAGTGAGCATTTGGATTGGAATTGTATTTTTCCTTTATCCAAAAAACACGGCTTTGGTAACCGCATCCCCGAAAGCCTCGCCCGGCCGGCATGGTCAAGGGGGTTTGGGCTTTTTCAAGGATACTATTTCAATTGATTTTGGGGTTCGGTTGCTTTGGAGGAAGCGGGATGTTGATGCCCAAACAAAAAAGCCTTGTGCGTGGGGCACAAGGCGTATGGTTTTTTGGAAGGCACGCTATCCGTCAGGCGGCGGCGGCCACCGTGCCGATACGGTTCACGAACCGGGCCAATTTGGACTTCTTGTTGGCGGCGTTGTTGCGGTGGATGATGTTCTTGCGGGCCAGTTTATCCAGCATCCCGGAAACTTTCTTGAACAATTCCTGCGCTTCAGCTTTATCTTGCGAGGCACGGAGTTTTTTCACGAATGTGCGGGTCGTTTTTTCTTGAAAACGGTTTCTCAGGCGCTTGGCTTCGTTGGAACGGATTCTCTTGATTGCTGACTTATGATTTGCCATCGGATTTTGTAAAAGTGTCTTGCTTTTTAATTGTTTAGCTTTGAAAATGACTGCAAATATAGGGTTTCCGGGTTCTGTTCGCAAAATTATTTCAGAAAAAATTGAATGGCCCGTGCGTTGGACATCCGGAAAACAGTATGTTTCAGAAACACCAAACCCAGCCAAGTGTGTACGGCTTGCAAAATAGTATGGCCGGAAAAGGTCAAACCCGACCCAGTTCAAGCGGGTTCACGCACCCATGTACCGTCTGCCGCCAAACGGGTTTGCAGGCATTCGCCAATGCCGTTATGTTTATGTTTTCTTTCGACACACCGGCATGGCAATCAGGAATTTGGGCGTTTTTCTCTGTATGTTTTTCGCGCACCATGCCGTTTTTGGCTGGGGTTTTTACGCCCACAAGCACATCAACCGCATGGCGGTGTTCGGTTTGCCGCCCGAAATGCTGGGCTTTTACAAGAACCACATCGTTTTCATCACCGAAAATGCCGTCAATCCTGACCGGCGGCGCTATGCGGTGGCGGGCGAGGCCGTGCGGCACTACATTGACTTGGAAGCCTACGGCGACAGCGCGGCCTACAAGCTACCCCGCAACTGGAACGATGCCGTGGCCATGTACACCGAAGACACGCTGAACACGTACGGCGTAGTGCCCTGGTGGATCATGCGCGTGAAATTCCAACTCACTGAGGCATTTGTGCAACGCGATGCGCGGCGCATTCTGGTGCTCTCCGCCGATTTGGGGCACTACATTGCCGATGGAAACGTGCCGCTGCACACTACCGCCAACTACAACGGCCAGTATACCAACCAACACGGCATCCATGGCCTGTGGGAAGCCCGCTTGCCCGAACTCTACGCCAAGGATTATGATTTTTGGCTGGGGCAGGCGCAATACCTGGAGCATCCGCAGCAGAAAGTGTGGCAGGCGTTGCAGCAGGCCCATGCCGCCGTGGATTCGGTGCTGCGCTTTGAACGCGAGCTTTCGGCCCGCTTTCCCGCCGACAAGAAATACGGCTACGAACAGCGCGGAGCCGCCACGCAACGCGTGTACTCGCGTGAGTTTGCCACGGCCTACCACCGGATGCTCAACGGGCAGGTGGAACGCCAGATGCGCAACACCATCCAGATGGTGCGCGATTTCTGGCTCACGTGCTGGGTGGATGCCGGGCAGCCCGATTTGTCGCAACTGATTGACTTCCAGTTTACCGCCGTTGAAAAAGACTCCATGGCACGCGAGGAAAACGCCTGGCAGAACGGCTTTCTGCGGGTGCGTCCGCACGATACGGGGCAGATTTTACAGAGAAGAGCCATGCCGACAGAGAAATTGTCCTCAAAAAACCTGCTTTCAAAAATAGTATCCCCGCTAAAGACGGGGCTTTCAGCTTTCAAAAAGCCCAAACCCACCCGTTGGCGCAGGCGGCGCGGCCACGCCGGATGGCTGGCAAATGTATGACCCAGAGCCGGTTATGGAATGGTTTCGTTAACTTTGGGCGTGAAACCGGTTTGCTCCCACCTCAGCCATGAAAATCCTTTCCGCCGCCCAAATCCGTGAAGTTGATGCCTGCACCATCGCCCGTGAGCCGGTTGCCTCGCTTGACTTGATGGAACGCGCCGCCCAAGCCTTTACCGACTGGTTTGCAGCGCGTTACGGCAACTCTCAATCCGTAAGGATAATTTGCGGGCTGGGCAACAACGGCGGCGACGGACTGGCCATTGCCCGGATGCTCCATCGGATGCATTACCGGGTGGAGATTTCGGTGGTGCGCCATACTGATAAAACTTCTGAAGACTTCGCCGCCAATCTCAACCGGTTGCCCGGAGAAATACCCGTCCGTGAAATCCGCCAATTGATTGATATCAAGTCTTTTGCGGAAACGGACGTGATTATTGACGCGCTTTTCGGCTCCGGCCTCAGCCGCGTGGCCGATGGGTTGGCCGCCGAAATGATTGGTGTAATCAATGCCGCCCGCGCCACGGTGGTGGCCGTGGATGTGCCATCGGGTCTGTTCATTGACCAGCCGCAACCCGGCACAAACATCATCCGCACGGCGCATACTGTCTCGTTCCAACTGCCCAAACTGGCTTTTTTGCTGCCCCAAAACGCCGCCTTTGTGGGCGATTGGCATTTGGTGGACATCGGCCTGCACCAAACGGCCATTGAAAAAGCGGTGACCGGCCATGAATATACGGACGAAACACTGGCAAAAACCTACCTGCGGAAACGAGAAAAATACGCGCACAAGGGTACTTACGGCCACGCCTTGCTGGTGGCTGGCAGCCACGGCAAAATCGGGGCGGCGGTGCTGGCGGCGCGGGCCTGCCTGCGGGCGGGTACGGGTTTGCTCACCGCACATGTGCCGCAATGCGGCTACGCCATTATGCAAGCCGCCGTGCCCGAAGCCATGACGCTGACCGACAAAACGGAAAACCACGTGAGCGAAGTGGCTGACACAGAACGGTATGCAGCCATTGGCATTGGCCCCGGATTGGGCACGCACGAGGCAACGGCGCAGGCACTGCACGGCTTGCTGCAACGCAACCGCCGCCCCATGGTGCTCGATGCGGATGCCCTCAATATCCTGGCGCAGCACCCGGATTGGCTGGCCCTGCTGCCGCCCGGCAGCATTTTGACCCCGCATCCGAAGGAATTTGAACGGCTGGCGGGTAAGGCCGCCGATGATTACGACCGGCTGGATCTGGCGCGGCGGCTGGCCGCCAAACACCAGTGTATCATTGTGTTGAAAGGGGCGCATACGGCGGTGGTTTTGCCTTCGGGCAGGATACTGTTCAACTCCACCGGCAATCCGGGCATGGCCACGGGCGGCACCGGCGATGTGCTGACGGGCATCATCACGGCCTTGCTGGCGCAGGGCTACCCGCCCCCGCAGGCGGCGGTGCTGGGCGTGTACCTGCACGGCGCGGCGGGCGACGAGGCGGCGCGGCGCAAGTGCCAACATTCGCTGATTGCCTCGGATGTGGTTGATTTCCTGCCCGAAGCGTTCATGGCGTTGCAGTAGCACACGCTTCAGCTTGCGTGAAAAACCGCAGGTTTTGCCCTTTTGAAACATACTATTTTACTCCTGTTTCCTTGCCCTCACCAACGCCACCAGACCAATGGCCATCCATATCGCATTCTCGGCCGCCGCCGGAATGGCTCCGTGGTAAAGCGTGAGCACAATCAGGCAGCCGCTGCCGATGATGTTGAGCCAGCGGTAGCGCGGCGAATGGGCGGGCAGCAGCCCCTGCATATTCAGAAAATAAGCGGTGATGACCAAGCCCGAACCGAGCCAGCCCACAACCTCCACAAGGATTTTCATCGGGAAAAGATTTAAATTCACTCAACAACTCGGGATTATTCGCGATTTTATTGAAATTTATTATCCTGACAACCAAACACTTGCCAAAATATTTCGGCAAAACTGCCTTTTTTTTCCGACTCCGTGCAACCTTTTGGCAACTTCGCGGGTCATGGCTTTTGAACAGCCGGATAGTTCGCGGATGGCAGTGGACGGGGAAGAGCCGGGTTTGGGATATCTGAAACCTGCCTGCCGGACAGGCAGGGATACTATTTTCCCGACACCCCTTTATTCCCGCAAACCATGCACTGCCAATCATGGACTTTTTGGCCTCACCACTTTACTCCTCAACTCCTGAATGCCCATCAGTGACGACGAACTGATAGAAGGCTGTCTGCGCGGCGACCGCGTGCAGCAACGGCGGCTCTACGAACATTTTTCGCGGAAAATGTTTGTGGTCTGCCTGCGCTACGCCAAAGGCAGGCTCGAAGCCGAAGATGTGTTGCAAGAGGCATTCATCCGCGTCTTTGACAACATCAAGGGTTTCCGGCGCGAATGCCCGCTCGAAGGCTGGATCAAACGCATTGTCATAAACACAGCTTTGAACCAGAACCGTAACAAGCTGTATCTTTTTCCGGCCTTGGACGTGGAACACATAGACCGGCACAGGAACGAGGAGGTAACGCTGTCGGATTTTAATTTCCGCGAACTGCTCGCCATGATCCAGCAACTGCCGTCGCGCTACCAAGTCATCTTCAACCTGTATGCCATTGAGGGTTACCAGCACAATGAAATCGCGGAGATGCTGAACATCACCGAAAACACATCAAAATCGCAGTATGCACGGGCACGCGCCCTGTTGCGCCAGTTAATAGAAGACAATCAACAGATAGACCATGAAAACACCCGGTAAACGCACTTTTGAAGAGCAGTGGCGCGATGCGTTTGAAAACGCCGAACTCCCGCCCGATGCCTCGGTCTGGAACCAAGTGGAAACCCACTTGGCCGATGCCGAAGCGAACAAATACAAACGCCAGCTCCACACGTTTAAAATGCGCATGGCCGCCGCTGTGGTACTGCTGGTATTGGCGTTGGGAGCCGGGACGGGCTTGTATTTCGCGAAACAACAACCCGGAATGCTGGCATCCGCAACCCCAGGCAAGCCCGGCGGCGATGCCGCAAAACAGCCGCAAAACACCGGTGCGCACACACCCGAAGCCCATACCAAGACGATACCGCCCGCCGCCGGGAAACCGGAAAACACCGTTTCAACGGGATTGGCCGCCAACAAGATTACCGCCAGCAGCAACAAGGGATTAAAAAGGGAGAATCCGGCTAACAGCTCACCGGAAAAATCCCCGATGGCAAATGCCGTGGGCAAACCCACGGCTGAACCCACGCGTAACCCGCAAAACAGCCCACTTCCCGAAAACGCGCTGGCCGTGGCCGATGCAATTTCAAGTGA
>JANPIL010000144.1:0-2756 GCA_031424975.1 Sphingobacteriales bacterium | reverse complement strand
CGGTTGATGAGTGCCTTGTCGGGCTTGAGGCGAAACAGGCGCGGCTTGGGGTTACCCGCTTGCGGCAGCGGCGTGATGGTGCCGATTTCAATGAAACCGAAACCCAAATCGGCCAGTTCGCGCACCAAAACGCCGTTCTTGTCGAACCCGGCGGCCAGCCCCACCGGATTGGGGAAGCGGATGCCGAACACCTCGCGTTCGAGTTTGGGGTGGGAAAAACGGTAGAGTTTCCTAAAGACCGCTGCCGCCAACGGAATCCGGAATAGTATCTTTAAAAGATTGAAAACCGCGTAATGCGCTTTTTCGGCATCCAGCAGAAAAAAAAGCGGTTGCAGGAAATGTCTGTACATACGGGCAAAGATAGCAAAAACGCCCGCCGTTGTCTATGCCTGCCAAAACCCCGCCGCCAAGGAACAATTGCCCGCCGCAAACGTTTCTACCATGACCAACCATGCAGAGCCATGCCAAACGAAACCGAACCGAATGCTTTTTTTACGGATGATTTGCTGCGGCAAATGCGCCGGCAAGCCGATCCGGTGGCCGATGAACTGGTGGCGGCACTCATGCAAACCGGCGACCGGCAGGCAATGCACGGCTGGTGGGACAGCGTGACGGTCAACGGCGAACCACTGCCCGCCGACTTGCCCGAGCCGGTAAAATACTATCTTCAGGAAACCCAAAACCTGCCCGCCTGGGCCGACAAACGGCGGATGCAGCGCGGACACGCGTTTTTTGCACGCCACGCCACGCCTATCTTGTCCATTCTCGGCTGCCTGTCGCTGCCTTACTGCTACGCCGCCGCCGACGGGGCGCAAGTGCTGTGGCTTTCGCAGCGCATACGGCAGGATACGCGCCGCCGCCTGGCCGAAACCGCCCAATTTTTGCTCGATGTCATGGCTCCCGATGCCTTCGGGCTGCGCGGAAAGGGCCTCCGCAGCATCCAGAAAGTGCGCATCATCCACGCCGTGGCGCGGCATTATGCGCGGCACAGCGAAAATTGGGATGATGCATGGGGCATACCCGTAAACCAGGAGGACATGGCCGGAACCAACCTGGCGTTTTCGTACATTGTGCTGCAAGGCTTGCAAAAACTGAATGTGCAATGGACAAAACCCGAAGCCGAGGATTTCCTGTATTTGTGGAATGTGATCGGCACCATGCTCGGCTTGGATGCGCGGCTGCTGCCCACCGATTTGCAGGCCGCCTACTGGCTGGATCGCAAGATTGCGGCGCGGCATTTCCGCCGTTCCGAAGCGGGTACCGGCCTCACCAAAGCGTTGCTCCAAAGCCTGTATGAACTCAACGAAAGCACAGTGACACAGGCATTTGCGGATGCCTATATGCGCTACCTGCTCGGTGATGCCGTGGCCGACCTGCTCGAAGTACCGCCCACCAACGGCGCGAAACCGCTGGTTTCAGTATTCAAAACCGTTAATTTGCTCGGCAATCTGGCCACGGGGTTTTCGGCGGTGAAACCCGAAAAAGTGGCCGTGACATTGCAAAACCAACTGAAAAAGCAGCAGGCAACCGCCAATTTTCCGGTTCCCAAAGCGTTTGGATAAGGCGGGGTCTGGGACTTTCAGGAGATACTATTTCGACTTGTCATTCCGACGAAGGAGGAATCCGGCCTTCACTCGCCGGCAACTTTGTCAGAGTTCAAAACCCTGCCAAAGTTGCCCGCCCGGTTCCGTGGCTCGTGTCTTCACGAGCCGCCCGCACAGCAAGCAAAGGCGGGTTTCGCCTGTCTAAAAGATACTATTTTTCGAGTCACCCAATGCAAACCACCAAACACACGCAACTGATCAGGCAAAAAGCCCGCGAACTGGGTTTTGACTATTGCGGCGTGTCGAAGGCGGAGTTTCTGGAAGCCGAAGCGCCGCGCTTGGAACAATGGCTGAACCAGCAAAAGCACGGCCAAATGGGCTACATGGCCAACCATTTTGATAAACGCCTCGACCCGCGCCTGCTTGTGGAGGGCGCAAAGTCGGTGGTTTCGGTGCTGCTCAATTATTATCCAGAAAAAGAACTGTTTGCGCAGCCCGAGGATTACAAAATATCCAAATACGCCTACGGGCGGGATTACCATTTCGTGCTGAAAGACAAACTCCACGAACTGGTTGAATTTGTGCGCACGGAAATAGGCGAGGTGGCTGGTCGGGCTTTCGTGGATTCGGCCCCGGTCATGGACAAGGCATGGGCCGCCCGCAGCGGGCTGGGCTGGGTGGGCAAGCACAGCAACTTGCTGAACCGCGAGATGGGCAGCTTTTTCTTCATCGGCGAACTGATTCTTGACCTTGAACTGGACTACGACGGGCCGGTGAAAGACTATTGCGGCACCTGTACGCGCTGCATGGATGCCTGCCCGACCAATGCAATCCCGGCCCCGTACGTGGTGGATGGCAGCCGCTGCATCTCGTATTTCACGATTGAACTCAAGGAGCAAATCCCGGCGGATGTGCGGGGCAAGTTTGAAAACTGGATTTTCGGCTGCGACATCTGCCAAGATGTTTGTCCGTGGAACCGCTTTGCCAAGCCGCACCAAACACCCGACTTCCAGCCTTCTGCCCAATTGCAGGACATGAAAAAACCGGATTGGGAGGAAATCACGGAGGAGGTTTTCAAAGTATTGTTTAAGGAATCGGCGGTGAAACGCACCAAACTGGCGGGTTTGCAGCGCAACGTGGGCTTTCTGCGCGGCGAATCACCATCCCCCGAAAATCCATAGGATAAACAAAAAAAAGAACAGCGCGATTGCC
>JANPIL010000143.1:0-4446 GCA_031424975.1 Sphingobacteriales bacterium | reverse complement strand
CGCCGGCGCGGGCTTGCGTATAGCGGTCGGTGGCTTGCAGGTCGAAAAACATCGGTTGCGGATGGAGGTGTTGGCGGCTGCAAAAATAGTATCTTTTTCAAAGGCCAAACCCGCCGGTCCCAAAGAAGTGCGGTTAGCGGCGCAAACAACCTGCTTGCGAACCGCAAAATCCGGAATCAGTTTTTATCTTTGGCGCATGAAAAAGACGGTTTGTTCCCTCCTGTTGCTCCTAACGGTTGCGGCGGCGGTGGCCCAAAAAAAATCCAAAAAGGATTATCTGGTCACCATCACTACTGAATTTGGCGTGATGCACGCCATTCTGCACGACCAAACGCCCAAGCACAAGGCCAATTTCATCGCCCTTGCCGACACGGGTTTTTACAACGGCACGCTGTTCCACCGCACCATTGAGAATTTCATGATTCAGGGCGGCGACCCGCAATCAACGAAAGCGCGGGCCGGACAAGCCTTGGGCGAGGGCGATGTGGGCTACCAGGTTCCAGCGGAGTTTGACGAAAATCTGTTCCACAAGAAAGGTGCCTTGGCCGCCGCCCGCGACAACAACCCGGCCAAGGCTTCGAGCGGATGCCAATTCTACATTGTACAGGGCAAGAAGTTTACTGATGACGAACTGGCCGTGCAGGAAAAACGCGCCGCCCGCCCACTGACCGACGCGCAAAAGCAAGTGTACAAAACACTGGGTGGTACCCCGCACTTAGATGGCAGCTACACGGTTTTTGGCGAAGTGATCAAGGGCTTGGAAGTGCTGGATACCATTGCCAAGCAACCCCGCGACAACCGCGACCGTCCGCAAAAAGACATCCCGATGCAGGTGAAAGTAGAGAAGATGAGCAAGAAGAAGATTACGAAACTGTGCGGATATGTGTTTGAGTGAATTTCACGGAACGGAAAATCCGGGTTGAAAAATAGTATCTTTCAAAAAGTCCAAACCTGCTCTTAAAACACCTTCCTGCGAAACCCAAAAGTGAACACCCTCACCCTGCACCAACCCGGCCAATTGCGATACACCGCCAGCCCGCCGCTGCCGCCACCCGGCGTTGGTCAGGTTCGGTTGCGCATCCACCGCGTGGGGGTGTGCGGCACCGACTACCATGCCTACCGGGGCAGGCAGCCGTTTTTCACGTATCCCCGCGTGTTGGGGCACGAGTTGGGTGCTGAAGTGGTGGCTGTGGGTGAGGGCGTTGCGGATGTACGGCCCGGCGACCACTGTTCGGTGGAGCCTTACCTGAACTGCGGCAACTGCCAGGCTTGTCGGTTGGGCAAGCCTAATTGCTGCCTGGATATGCGCGTGCTGGGTGTGCACACCGACGGGGGTTTCCGAGAGTTGATCAACATTGCCGCCCATAAAGTCCATGTTTCCAAAACCCTCTCGTTCGACCAGTTGGCCTTGGTGGAACCTTTGGGCATTGGCTGCCACGCGGCAAACCGCGCCGCCCTAACCCCGCAAGACACGGTGCTGGTAATTGGTGCCGGCCCCATTGGCTTGGCGGTGGTGGCATTTGCCCGGCTGAGTGGGGCGCGGGTAGTTGTGATGGATATCAATACTGACCGCCTGCGGTTTTGCGTTGAGGCCACGGGCAGCGAGACGATGCTCAAGCCAACCGACCCGCCGGGCGAGTTGCGCGAACGGCTGCGCGGCGACCTGCCCACGGCCGTTTTTGATGCCACCGGCAACGCCCAGTCCATGCAAGAGGCCTTCGGATGGGTTGCGCACGGCGGGCGGTTGGTGTTTGTGGGGCTGTTTCAAGGCGAGGTCACGTTCAATGATCCTGATTTCCACCGGCGCGAACTGACCCTGATGGCCAGCCGGAACGCCCTACCCGCCGATTTCCGGTTCATCATTGAACGCATGGAAACCGGACAGCTCAGCACCTCTGCGTGGATTACGCACCGGGCGGATTTCGGGCAGGTGGCCGACCGGTTCGGGCAGTGGCTTGACCCCACCAGCCAAGTGGTGAAGGCAATGGTTTCCGTTACGTAAATTTTCACTTTTCCCACTGGGGTTTGTCCTTTTCAAAAGATACTATTTTCGACCATGCAAAAAATACTCCTCACCGGCTCCAACGGGCTGCTCGGCCAGAAACTGGTTCAGCTCATCCTTGACCGTGGCGAATACGAACTGATTGCCACGGCACGCGGCGAAAACCGGTTGCCAATCTTGAACATCCCTCCCTTGCGGGGAGGGGCCGGGGGTGGGGTTGTTTACCGCAGTTTGGATGTGACCAATCGCGACGAGGTGCAGCGGATCATGGGCGAGTTTAAACCCGAGTATGTGATCCATACGGCGGCCATGACGAACGTGGACCAATGTGAAACGGAACGCGACGCTTGCTGGAAACTGAACGTGGACGCGGTGCAACACTTGGCCGAGGCTTGCCAAAAACACGGCACACGGCTGCTGCACTTGTCAACGGATTTCATTTTCGACGGCGAAAACGGCCCTTACGACGAATTGGCTTCGCCCAATCCGCTGAGCTATTACGGCGAGAGCAAACTGGCTGCCGAAGAGGTGTTGCTGGCAAGCCCAAACCTGCACTATGCCATTGCCCGCACGGTGCTCGTGTACGGCATAGCGCACGACATGAGCCGCAGCAACATAATATTGTGGGTAAAAAATTCGCTGGAAAACCAAAAGCCAATCAAAGTCGTGGACGACCAATGGCGTACCCCCACGCTGGCCGAGGACTTGGCCTTGGGCTGCTACCTGATGGTGAAACACAACGCGACGGGAATTTTCAATATTTCGGGCAGCAACCTGCTCACGCCTTACGAGATGGCCGTGCAGACCGCCGATTTTTTCGGGCTCGACAAGTCATCCATGACCCGCGCCGACTCCAGCACTTTCACGCAGCCCGCCAAACGACCGGCAAAAACGGGTTTCGTGATTGAAAAAGCCCGCCAGCAACTGGGCTACAAACCCCGTTCGTTTACGGAAGGCATTGCGCTGGTGGCCAAGCAGGTGGCCGCCAGCAACTAATGCGGGGGCGGGGTTTGGGTCTTTGAAAAGATACTATTTTTTCCGGATGAGCCGAACCATTCCCAAACCGCCGGTTTCAAAATAGTATCTTCCGGAAAGCCCAAACACCACGATCATCACTCATGCAAACCCCCGCTGCACCAATCCATGTCCAGCCAATCGTATCCCGATTCAATGGGTGCGCCGTCTGGTGGGGTGAGAAAACTGGGTGCGTTCGGCTCTTTGCCTTGGCTATCTTGGCTTTTCAACTGCTCTAACGCGAACAGATAATGGGCTTTCCAGTTCCGGTCGGTTGCTTTGGCGGCGTTGGCCGCAAGCCAGATTTTCAATTCGCCGATTTTCATGGCCGCTACGGCGCGTGCTTGTTCTGAAGCTTCCTTGTTGGCTGCCAAAAGCATCAACTGCTTCATTACCAAGCTGTTCAACACCCGGTTCACTTCGCCTAAATAGCCGTTTCGGAGCGGGGTTTTCCAAGTAGTGGCGAGGATGTTTTCAATAATGGCATCCAAACCCGGCAACGCAGGGTCAAGGGCGTGCTGGCTTACCAGCCGTGAAGCCCGCTCGGGATGCAACAACAGGCGCAGGGTCATGGCGGCGGCGGCTTCGGGCGGGCCAAGCGGATCGAATGTGAGGCCGGTGCGCCTTTTGAAAATTTCACGCGGGTTTTCGTCGTAGCCGTAAGCCCGGGGCGGAATCAGTTTCAAAACCCGTTGGGGAACGGCCAGGTTTTCGGGTTTCAGCGTGGCCAGCAAGGCGGCCAAGGCGCGGGTCTGCTCCGGGGCGGCCACGGGTTCGTAGGTTTTCTGTCCGTCGCCGCGCAGGGCGTAGGTGTAAAATGCCCCGCCAACCACTTTGGCGGCGGCCTCAGTCTGGTAGCGGTGAAACATATACACGGGCACCAGCACTTCCTCCAGATTCGCCATCGGCGTACCCACCGGAATGCTCTTTTCCGAAAAATTCTCCAGCGCGATTTTACGCACCTGCATCATGCGGTTCAGTTCGTCCACGGCGTTCTGGCCATTGTCCCATAGGTGTGTGTTGGGATGCGCACTGCCTTCGGGACGCGCATCCTGGTCGCTGAGGAAATGCAGGCCTTTTTGGATGTAACCGGCAATCATGTTGTCCAAGCTTTTCTTCTCGTCCGTTCCGTCGGGAAAATCCTGGTACGCGTATGTAATCGCCACTTTGTCCCATTCGCCGATGCCGGTCGCGTAGGCGTTTGACAGGTCAAGTTTGCCGCCTTTTATTTCCACCAGCGGATGCGGATAATCCATCACCGAAGCCCGGTTGTTGAGGTTGGAGATGTAGTTGTGCGGCAACCCGAGCGTGTGCCCAACTTCGTGGGCGGCCAGTCTATCAGCCAAATCACCTCGTTCTTTCCACAGTGCTCTGCTGTGGAAGCCCGCACGAGCCACACGCGGGCTTGGTTCGAGAAGATCGGAGCTTTG
>JANPIL010000142.1:0-5110 GCA_031424975.1 Sphingobacteriales bacterium | reverse complement strand
GTGGATTTGCCCGATCCGTTCAGGCCCAGCACACCGATTTTGGCTCCGTAAAAGAACGACAGGTAGATATCTTTGAGTACCTGCTTGTTGTTGGACGGGTAGGTTTTGCCCACCCGGTTCATGGAAAAAATGATTTTTTCGTTGCTCACTGATGCGTTTGGTTAGGTGATGGAATGGCAGGTTTGGTGTTTTTAAAAGATACTATTTTTTAGCCCCCTCTTTCGGAGGGGGTTGGGGGAGGCCTCGGGTTTGCCCTTTCCGGAAGATACTATTTTTCCCGGCAGGCTGTGGAATGAACCTCGACTGCCGAACGGACAAATATCTTAAAAATTAATGTAACCAGCCGTTCCGGTTTGGTTTTTAAGTTTTAAAAGGCATTATTTTGCGAGGTCGCGGAAATGACGTATAATTTACCGAAAATCGGCCGGAATATTGCGAATGAGTTGGCTTTGCGCTATTTTTCAACCGCCAAACCAAGTGTTCGCCAAGGCTTCAGATACTGGATGAAGTATTGCTTCGCAGTCAGTATAAAAAACTTAATGTGCCAAACCTATGAACCATTCCGATTGGTCTGACGAGTATGGATACGTCAGCGAAGGGAAAGTGTACCTGAAAGCCTACTTCGATTATCCCGACCGCCAAATCGGCGAGGTTCGCCAAAGCATTGAGGCCAGCGTGGAATATTTCCGCAAACGCTACACGGTGGCGCAGCAAAAAGTATCGGAATTGGGTAGCCTGATTGAGACGGCGCAGAACAAAGGCTCGTACCTGATGAAACTGGTACACCTGCGCAATTATTTTGCAACGTACGACGCGCTGGGCGATTTTACGGTGCTGTATGCCCAACTCGACGGCTTGGAAGAAAACCTGCGCGCCAATATCTCGGTCAATAGGGAACGCAACCTGGAAATAAAGCAAGCCCTGATTGCCGAAGCCGAACAACACCGCCTCAGCACGGAATGGAACGAGGCTTCGGACAAGTTCAAGGAAATCAAGGAGAAATGGATAAAGACGGGAGCCGTAGCCAAGGAAAAAGAGGAGGAAACCGAAGCCGCATTCACCGCCATCCTTGATGATTTCTTTGCCCGGCGCAAGGAATTCTACAGCCTCAAGTTTCACGAACAGAAAGACCGCATCAACCTGTATTTCGAGATTATCCGCGAATCGGAAAAACTGAAATACTCGCAGGATTGGGAAGCCACCGCCGCCGCATTCAAGGCTTTACAGGAGCGGTGGAAGAATGTGGGCAAAGTGCCGCCCGCCAAAATCACCAATTTGTGGAAGAAATTCCGGCGTGCCAACGACCATTTTTTTGAAAAATACGGCCAAGCCAAAGGTCTGCCCGCCCGCTACACCAAACGCGTGGATCCGAAGCAGGCGGCGCAAGAGGCAATGACGGCGGAAGTGGAAAAACTGTTTGCCAGCACCGACATGAACGCCGCATCCGAACGCACCAAGGCACTGCTCATGGAGTGGAAAAAAGTCGGCGTTCCGTCGTACAAGCAAGACAAGGCCCTTGCCGAACGGTTCCGGCTGGCCTGCGACCGCATTTTCGAGATGAACTACCTGATGCGCGTGGTCAAACGGAAGCATTTCTTTTTCGACAAGAAGTCGAAGGAAGAGCAATGCACAATCAAGATTGCGACCATGAGCGATTTGCTCCGCAAGGACAAGCAACAGATGGAGTACCAAGAAAAAAACCCGGAGGCTTTTGCGGCAGCCAGCCGGCCACCAACCACCGGATATGGGGAGCAAAGCCCGGAGGGAGGCAACCGCACGGTGACGAGCAATCCGGCAGTCCAGAAGCGCAAAATCGGCGTGAAAGAGGCATTGCTCAATGAGTTCAAGAGTTCATTGGCCGAGATGCGTTCCAGCCGCCAAGTGTGAGGCGCGGAAATTGCAGCATCCCTAAAAAAAGCGGGCGGCGGATTTGGGTTTTTTCAAACATTTTCCCGTTTTTTCAGTCAAGGATATGTTATTTGTGCGGGCATTGTTCCGGCTTAGTACTGTTTTTGTCATCACTCCAATTGTATCATTGATTTTTACGTATATTTTTTTAATTAAAAAAGAACAAAGCCTATGTATTGGACCCTTGAATTAGCTTCTTATCTGGAAGATGCGCCGTGGCCGGCAACCAAAGACGAACTGATTGACTTTGCCATCCGTTCTGGTGCGCCAACGGAAGTGGTGGAAAACCTGCAGGAATTGGAAGATGACGGCCAGCCGTACGAAAGCATTGAGGAAATATGGCCTGACTATCCCACCAAAGACGATTTTTTCTTCAATGAGGATGAATATTGAAACGCGCCGCAAAATAGTATCCTTTGAAAAGACGAAACCTGCCCAGCGGCAGGTTTTGTCTTTTTAGCGGTTGGCAGTTGCGGTTTGTCGGCCATGGCAAATAGTATCTTTTCAAAACAAGAAACCTGCCTTTTCACGGGCAGGTTTCTTGTTTTGGGCAATTAAAAATAACGGGCGTATCCGTCATTTTATCAGCCGGAATTCTGTGCGGCGGTTGGCTTGGTGCTGCTCTTCGGTGCAGGTCACATCGTCGCGGCAATCGTTGGCCAAGTGCGACTCACCGTAAAACTCCCTGATTCGGATGCGGGAAGCCAGAATGCCCTTACCAATAAGGTAGTTGACCGAGGCTTGCAGGCGGCGGCGCGAAAGCGCAAAATTATGGGTGGCGGTGGCCCGCGAATCAGTGAAGGAAGCCGCCCCGATGCGGTAGCCCGGATTCTGTTTCAGCGTTTCGGCAAGTTCGTCCAGCACGGGCACGGCATCGGTGCGCACATCGGCTTTGTCCAGGTCGAAGTAAATCAGGCGGATGTCGGCGGGGTCTATCCGGCCAGGCAGCTTGTACGAAATCAGTTCGCACTCTTTGGTGATATTACGGCCATTCTTGACCACATAAAACTCGGTGCGGCGGTTGAGTTGGTGTTGCACTTCGGTGCAGGCGGTACCATCCTTGCACTCATTGACGGGGGCGTTTTCACTGAAGCTTTCCTTGCTCAGCCGCTTTTTGGCCGCCCCGTTTTTGACCAGATAATTGTACGCCGCATCAGACCGCTTGGCCGAAAGTGTGACATTATACGGGTTGTTGGTGCCACGCGCATCCGTATAAGACGATACGACTATTTCAATGTCCGTGTGTTTCTTCATCAATTTCAACACCGATGCCAACGCGGGCCGTGCATCGCCGCGAATGTTGGATTTGTCAAAATCGTAATACACATTATCCAGCGCGTACAGTTTCCGGTTTTCGTCGCAGTCGGCGGGCAATTTTCTACCACCATCCGTGAGCCGGTCTTTGCCGTCTCCGAGTTTGGCCAAGAGCGACGAATCGGTAACAAACTGAAGGGAGTCTGTCATTATCTCGCCACGTCTTTTACCGGTTGTGCTGATATCTTTGGTAGTTAGCAGCGTATCTTTTTTGCCACTCACCGTGTATTTTTTATCCGGCTGCAACCCAAACGTGTACAAGCCGTTGCTATTTTTGCCGGGCAGCAACGCATCCGGTTTGCCTTGCTCATGCACGGTGATCGGCACGTTGCGCAGGGTGTCGCGCGGGTTTTCGTTTTCGTAGGCATACACCAGCAACTTGACCGGAGCCGGGGCGCGTTTGAACAGGTACAGGTCATCGTCGGCGGCGCCGCGTTGGCGGTTGGAGCTGAAATAACCCTTCTTCCCGGTGCTGTCCACAATCATCCCGAAATCGTCTTTTCGGGAGTTCATGGGGAAGCCCAGGTTTTCCACCGTGGCCGGGTTGTTAAGGTCGGTTTCGAAAATGTCCAGGCCGCCCAAGCCCGCGTGACCGTTAGAGGCAAAATACAATCGGTTTCCGCCGGTCACGAATGGAAACATCTCATTGCCCTCGGTGTTGATGGCTTTTCCCAGGTTTTCGGGTTTGCCCCACTGACCGTCGGCGGTTTTGTTTGCCTTGTACACGTCCGTTCCGCCAGAACCGCCAGGCATATCCGACACAAAATACAGCGTGTTGCCGTCGGCACTCAAGGCCGGGTGACCTACTGAATAATCGCGGTTGTTGAATGGCAGTTCCGTGGGGCGGCTCCAAGCACTGTTGGTGTCTTTGCGCTGGCTGGTGTATATTTTCAGTTTTATGATTCCTTCCTTACTTTTTTCGGCACTGCCCAGATAGCTGTTGCGCGTGAAATAAACCGTGTTGCCGTCTTTGGTGAAAGCTGCCGGCCCCTCGTGGAACTTGGAATTGAGTTTCTTGTCAAAAGGCATCACCCGTGTGTCGCGGCTGGCTCCGCTGGTGTCCTGCGGAAAATTGTTACCGTAATAGCCCAAGGTTTTGGTGTCGTTGCTGGTCAGGCGCGAGTCGTCGTGGTGCAGGTTTTTCAGGCGGTTCTCGTAGCTGTCGGCAGCGGTATATTCGTCAATGCCGGTGCTGGTCTGGTACAGGCGCGTGCGCATGGTGGCCGTATCGGCATAAAACAAGTCCAGAAATGCCGAGTTGTTCCAGGCATACACGCGGCGCGAACCGTTTTCGGGGCGGCGGCCCGATACGAACACCAGCCCTTTGCCAAAATATGCCGGGCTGAAATCGGCCTGCGGCGAATTGACATCCAGCGCGTACACGCGGTATTCCACCGAGTCGGCGTACAGTTGGTTCATGTCGCCGTACGCCTGTGCGAAATCGGCTCCGCGCGGGTCGCTGCCGTTTAGCTGCTGATATTTGCCGTACCACGTTTTTGCTTCTTCATACTTGCCGTTTTGCGACAGCATTTCGGCAAACGCCAAGGCAGATTTGGCATCGGCGGGGTCTTGGCTCACCACGCGGCGGTACACGCGTTCAGCATTGCGGGTGTCGTTGACCTTGCGGTACGCATCGGCCAGGTTTTTCTTGGCCTGCACATCCGCACTGTCGCGTTTCAGGTGTTCCTCGTATAATTCAATGGCGGTGGCGTATTTCAAACGCGCATACGCCCGGTCGGCTTGTGTCTTCAACCCTTGGGCATACGCCGGAAGGCAGCCGATAAAAACAAAGGCAATCGTCCAAAAAGTATATTTTTTCAACATTTCCTAAGGATGTTTACAAGCCCGGTCAGGCTTGGGTAGGCAACTGTGAGTGATTTGGAAATAG
>JANPIL010000141.1:0-76884 GCA_031424975.1 Sphingobacteriales bacterium | reverse complement strand
CCCGTTCACTTGGCTTGCAAAACCCTGAAAAGACCTTTTTTGCAAGGTTTTGCGCGCGGCTATTTATGTATGCCGCGCTGCTTGCCTTGCCTTCCCGACCGAATTCTGCCCATGGCATCGGGCTTTGCGCTGCGAACTTGATATGCGGAAAGTAACATCTTAATTGTCAAGGATACTTGTGGTTGTTTCCGTTATTCAGCTTTCACTTCTTACTGGGTTTGCGTACCTCATGGGTTTTTGCCGTTCGCGAATATTCGCGGCTTCCCCTTTTTGCAAACCCCGAAACTAACTGGCGGCACACTGGGTTTTGAAGCCCGATTGGTGTCAGTTGAAGGAGAAAGTGCGCAGGAATTGCACCAGCCGCTCGTATCGCAAGTGCGTGTCGGCGGGGGCGTGCAGGTTTTCCAAGGCTTGGCGGTGCCGGGCGGCAATTGCGTCCAGTTCCGGTGGCGCGGCAATGCTGGCAAGCGTTACGCCGCGCAGGCAACGGTAGAATTGGTTGTACACGTAGGGGCAAGGCTCCAGCGGATGGGCATTGAGCCATTGGTGTACCACAGAAAACCGGGATGCTTGATCCAGAAAATCGAAACCCGTAACGTCCATGAAATCAGCGACTTGCAAGGAAATGAGTTCAATATCCGACTCGGCGGCGGCCTTATAACGGAAGTGGTTTTTACCTTGCAAACGTCCGATAGAAGTGATGACAGTGTTGCTGTCGCCGCTGAAACCACTCAGGCCGTAGGTGAACGGATAAGCCGTTTTTTCAACCATGTCGAGCCGCGCGCCAATGTTTATTTCCAGCCAAAACTCATTTTCCACCGGCGAAACCGCCAGAATCACGTTTTGGAAGCCGTTGCTCGTTTCTTTTCGGAACTGGTTTTTGTGCCGGATCAGGGCAAATCCGGCGGCTTTGAAAAACGGCTCAAGTGCCTGAAAGAAAAGTGGTTCCATGGACGGCGTTCCGTGTCTTGCTGTGCGGGCCGGTAAAGTTGCGGCTTAAAAATAGTATCTTTTAAAAAGGCAAAACCCGACACACATTGTTCAACCGCAACCGCCGAGCTGTCATTCCGGCTCCTGCTGGCTCAGACAATGGAAACTACCTAAGCCCCAAATAATGTCCGTCGAATCCAAACCGATGACTTGGCGGCCGGGGAAACATTTGGTCAGAATATCCAATGCTTTTTCGTCGTTCGGGTCTTGGAATGTGGGCACGATTACGGCGGCGTTGCCAATGTAAAAATTGGCGTAAGAAGCCGGCAGCGGCTGATCTTCGTAAATCACCGGCGAAGGCAGCGGCAACTCAATCACAGTCAGTTGCTTGCCGTTTTCAAGGCGCATCTTTTGCAGCGTCCGGAGGTTTACTTGCAGCGTTTCGTAGTTTTCGCCGTGCGCGTTTTCCTCAACCACCGTCACCACCGTGTCTTCGTTCACAAACCGCGTCAGGTCGTCAATGTGGCCGTCGGTGTCATCGCCAATGATGCCGTCGCCGAGCCAAAGCACGTTTGTCGCGCCGTAAAAATCCTGCAAATACGTTTCAATCTGTGCTTGGCTCAGGTGCGGGTTCCGGTTTTTGTTCAGCAGGCACGCCGTGGTAGTCAGCACGGTGCCGCATCCATTAAATTCCACCGAGCCGCCTTCCATCACGATACCGGGCTGGAAAACAGGCAGTTGCCGCGCTTCGGCAATGCGAAACGGAATCTGGTTGTCCAAGTCGTGCGGCGGATATTTTTCGCCCCACGCGTTGTATTTCCACTTCACCACCACTTTTTTCAGTTCGGCATCCGGGTTTACCAGAAACGCCGGGCCATGGTCGCGGCACCAAGCATCATTGGTCGGGTGCGTGAAGAAATCCACTTTCTCCAAATCAGTTCCCGCCTCGCGCAGCCAGCGCAGGGCTTCGGCTTGCATCAAATCGTCGTTTACGTTGATGCACACCCGTTCGCCTTCGGCTAAGGCTTTGACAAATTGGGCGTAAACCGGAAAAATGCTTTGTATTTTTCCGGGCCACGAAGCTTCTTTGTGCGGCCAACTCAGCCAAGTGGCGGCGTGTTTTGCCCATTCAGCCGGAAAATAATAACCTAATTGCGCGGGAGTCATGCGGATGGTTTCAGGATTCGGGTTCCAAAATCTTAATCCCCGCAAAGGTATTTTCTATTTCCGACGAAAAAAGGGAAAACCGGTAATTTGCGTCCGCGTATTCACGGCGGGTTTGGCGTTTTTCAAGGATACTGTTTCGCATAACCTCCCGGCAAAAATGGACAACCTATTGATTGAACTGCTCACCCGCGTGCTGTGCGACACTTTGCCGCCACCGCCCGCCGATTTCTGCTTTGTTTTCGGGCAAACAACTGATAATCAAGCCTCCGTCTTGCAAAAAGCCGAACAGTTGGTGAAACAAAATGTGGCTGGGAAAGTCGGGTTCGTGAAAACGAAAGCCATGAGCGGCTACCCGGGTTTTGACGCGTGGCAAAAGATACTTTCTGAAAACGGCGTGCCGCCCGGCCAATTGGAAGGCGTGCCGCTGGAAAACCCGCCTCTGCTGCACACCTTGATTGAGGCGCAGGCAATGGCACGCCACGTACGCGAAAAAGGCTACCGCACGGTTTGCGTACTTGCCGCCCCGTTCCATCAACTCCGCGCTTTCATGACCGCCGTCACCGCCGCCACGGCGCACAATGTCACGGCGCAATTGTTCAGCGTGCCCGGCGTGGCATTGCCGTGGTACGAGCAAGTGTCTCATTCACAAGGAAATACGGTGGGTACGCGCCAAGAACTGATTGTCGGCGAACTTGACCGGATTAAAAAGTACATTGGGCAGGGAGATTTGGCAACCGTAGAGACGGTTCTTGAATACTTGGACAGGAGATAAAATCCTTTGCCCCCAAAAGCGGATTTGCACGGGGATATGCATTCGCGATGTTTTTCCAACAAATATTTGGACAATCTGCCTTGCCGCGCAATCTTTGCGCTTCATTTTTCAACCAATCAAAATAGTATGTCCGAAATTGCCCAAACCTCCCATTCGCGCCATGTCAATACGGTCGTTATCATCGCTGCGCTGGGCTATTTCGTGGACATTTATGATTTGCTGTTGTTCGGCATTGTGCGCGTTCCGAGTTTGAAATCGCTTGGTTTTCAAGGGGATATGCTTACGCAGAAAGGAGAGTTTTTGATTCAAGTGCAGATGGTTGGGATGCTGATTGGCGGCATTCTGTGGGGTGTTCTGGGCGATAAGCGCGGGCGGTTGTCGGTGCTGTTCGGCTCCATTTTCCTGTATTCGGTGGCTAACATCGCCAACGGCATGGTACACAGCGTTGAGGCGTATGCGGCTTGGCGGTTCATTGCTGGCATTGGTCTGGCTGGCGAGTTGGGGGCGGGCATCACGTTGGTGGCCGAAGTGCTGCCCAAGGAAAAACGCGGCATCGGCACCATGATTGTGGCTTCGGTTGGCTTGACGGGTGCGGTGGTGGCCAATTTGGTTTACCGGTTTTCGCAGGATTGGCGGCTGTGTTATTTCATTGGCGGCGGCCTGGGTTTGGCATTGCTGCTGCTGCGTATTGGTGTGAGCGAATCGGGAATGTTCCGTACCGTGCAAGCGGAAAATGTATCGCGGGGCGATTTTTTCGCGCTTTTCACCAACGGCAAGCGGCTGGCAAAATACCTGCGCTGCATCTTGATCGGTATGCCCACTTGGTTTGTGATCGGCATCTTGGTCACCTTTGCCCCCGAATTTGCCAAGGCATTGAAGGTGGTGGGCGAGGTCAAGGGCGGCGATGCGATTATGTATGCCTACACGGGCATTGTACTCGGCGACTTGGCCACCGGCGCGTTGAGCCAACTGCTCAAAAGCCGGTTGCGCGTCATGTTCATCTTCCTGACCATGAGTGCGATAAGCGTTGGCATATATTTGAATGCCTACGGCGTTTCAGCAAGTACCTTTTATTTCCTTTGCGGACTGCTGGGTTTTGTAACCGGTTTCTGGGTCATTTTCGTCACCATTTCCGCCGAGCAGTTCGGCACCAATATGCGGGCCACCGTAACCACGACCACGCCCAATTTTGTGCGCGGCGCACTGCCCCTGATGATTTGGCTGTTCAACATATTGCAGGAGCAGCTTGCCCATTTGGGCAAGGATGCCGCCCGCATCAATGCCGGACTCATCGTGGGTGCATTGGTGATTTTGCTTTCGGGCCTTGCCCTGCGCGGTCTGAAAGAAACTTTCCACGCCGACTTGAACTATACCGAGCAAGTGTGAGCGGCCAGGCAAATGGCATCTTTGAAAATAGTATCCTTGGAAAAGCCCAAACCTGCCCGTAATTCCGGAAATGGAAAAATTTGCCCCGCCGTTTGGTAGTTTTGTGCGGCTGCCCTATATTTGCAATTCAAGTTCGGGGTGTTAGCTCAGTTGGCTAGAGCGCTTCGCTGGCAGTGAAGAGGTCATCGGTTCGACTCCGATACGCTCCACCAAAATCCTCTGGATCGCACCGATTCAGAGGATTTTTATTTTCGGGCGGATTTTGGCAATAGGCCGGCTGCCGCATTTTCCAGAAAACATCCGTAACCGGGCCTTCCAAAATAGTATCTTTGAAAAAGCCCAAACCCCCTTTGCCGCCCATGACCCAAAACCCGCAATCCAAGAACCCTTTCGATAAGGACTTCAAATTAGGCATTCTCGGTGGCGGGCAACTGGGCCGGATGCTGATTCAGGCGGCCATTGACTTGAACATATATATTAAGGTGATGGATGGCGATGCTGATGCGCCTTGCAAACACTTGGCGCACGAGTTTGTACAAGGCTCACTGATGGATTTTGCGGCGGTTTGCGCGTTTGGTAAAACTGTGGATGTGCTGACCATTGAGATTGAACACGTGAATGTGGAGGCACTTGAAAAACTGCAAGCCGAAGGTGTGAAAGTGCATCCGCAACCGTCGGTGATTCGCACCATCCAGGACAAGCGGGTGCAGAAACAGTTTTACCGGCAACACCACATCCCGACTGCCGACTTTGTACTCACCGACGATGCTGATGCCGTAGCGCGCCAAACGGGTTTCCTGCCCGCGTTCCAAAAACTGGGTAAGCTGGGCTACGATGGGCGGGGCGTGCAACGCCTCGACTCGGTTGCCGACTTGCACAAGGCTTTCCAGGAACCGAGCCTGCTGGAAAAGGCCGTGGATTTTGAAAAGGAGATTTCGGTGATTACGGCCCGCTCCGTGACGGGCGAAATCAAAACTTTTCCGGTGGTGGAGCTGGTTTTCCATCCCGAAAAAAATCTGGTCGAATACTTGTTTGCCCCGGCCATGATTGCGCCACTGATTGCGCAGCAGGCCGATGAAATAGCCCGCCAAGTTGCCGAAAGCCTGGGCATTGTGGGTTTGTTGGCGGTTGAGATGTTTTTGACCAAAGACGGCAAAATTTTGGTGAACGAATCCGCGCCGCGCCCTCACAACAGCGGCCACCATACCATTAAGGCCAACCACACCTCGCAATTTGAGCAGCACCTGCGCGCCATCTTGGGCTTGCCGCTGGGCGATACGCAAGCAAGAACGTTGGCGGCAATGGTGAACCTGCTTGGCGAGGACGGCCACTCGGGCAGTGCGTATTATAAAGGAATGAATGAGGTGTTGGAAATGCCGGGCGTGTATCCACATTTGTACGGCAAAGCGATGACCAAGCCATTCCGCAAGATGGGTCACGTCACCATCATCGACGACAATCCCGATTCATTGGGTGGCAAGGTGGCTTTAGTGCGGAAAAAACTGAAAGTACTCAGTCGCTGAGCGTGGGGAAGGTGGGTTTGGCACATTCGGAAGATACTATTTTGTCAATCGCCATCCAGCCAACACAAAATTCTTTGTAAACCCTTTCTCGCCGCCGTGAAAAGTCGTTATATTTGCATTCGGGAAATAATGTTATTTTTTCCATGAAAAATATTAACGGTTGCAAAGCCATATTTTCAATTGCATTCAAATAAATATATGATAGGAATAATCATGGGTAGCGAATCTGATTTCAGGGTCATGTCAGACGCGGCCAATATGTTGCAGGAATTGAATATCCCTTACGAAATATCCGTTGTGTCGGCACACCGCACACCACTGCGCATGGTGGAATACGCGCAAAATGCCCGCGGACGTGGCATTAAAGTAATCATTGCCGGGGCGGGCGGCGCGGCGCATCTGCCCGGCATGGTAGCCGCCATGACAACCTTGCCAGTCATCGGGGTTCCCGTCAAATCCTCCAATTCCATTGACGGCTGGGATTCCATACTGTCCATATTGCAAATGCCCGGCGGCGTTCCGGTAGCCACGGTTGCGTTAGATGGCGCAAAAAATGCCGCCATTTTGGCCGCTCAGATCCTGAGCGTGTCTGACGAGAAGATTGCCGACAAGCTGGCTCGCTACAAGGAGGAATTGAAAAACCGGGTCGAAAAAATGAATGAACGTCTTAACCAGCCCCAATTCTAACCAATCTGAAATTTCGGATTACAGGTTTCGGGTTTTAGAAAGATACTATTTTCGAGGGTAGGCACACAAGCGTTTCAGATAGCCTGAAAGGGGCATTTTCATTGGTTCTACGCAAAAAGTCGCAGTTCACAACCGCGACTTTTTGCTTTTGGCAGGAGCCAAATCAGAACGCGATGGAAAAATTGTATAAGATTTTTGTATTCCTCACGGAAAGCCCTAATTTTGCATTCCCAAAATAAAAACCCAATCAAGCAACGCCAAAAATTATTCATAAATGCCAACCATCCAACAGTTAGTACGCAAGGGAAGGGTAAAGCTGGAGTTTAAGTCCAAATCACCCGCCTTGGATTCATGCCCGCAGCGCCGGGGAGTGTGTACCCGCGTGTACACGACTACGCCAAAGAAGCCGAATTCAGCTTTGCGCAAGGTAGCTCGCATCCGTTTGAGTAATACGAAGGAAGTGAACGCGTACATTCCGGGCGAGGGGCACAATTTGCAGGAACACTCAATCGTGCTTATCCGAGGTGGCAGGGTGAAGGATTTGCCGGGTGTTCGCTACCACATTGTGCGTGGCGCGTTGGACACGGCTGGCGTAGCCAACCGTAAGCAAGGGCGTTCAAAGTACGGCGCGAAAAGACCGAAACCGGGTCAGCCAGCACCGGCCAAAAAGAAATAGCCGGGCAGAAAGGTTTTTGGAAAAAAGCAGCCGAAGAAAACAGTGCGTTTTAAGTAAGTAAAATTCGCCATTCAACTTATATATTTCATAAAAACACAAAATATCGTGAGTATTCGGTGGTAAAATTCCGGAGAAGCGCTGTGTAAACACACACGAAAGCCATGAGAAAGTCGAAACCCAAAAAACGCTACGTATTGCCCGATCCTAAGTTCAAGGATGTGCTGGTGACCAAATTTGTTAATTCTCTGATGTATGATGGCAAGAAAAGCACCGCGTATGCTATTTTCTACGACGCGGTTGAAATGGTGTCCAAACGCACCAGCGAAAATGGCTTGGACATTTGGAGAAAAGCTTTGAACAACATTATGCCCGGTGTGGAAGTACGCAGCCGCCGAGTGGGTGGTGCAACATTCCAGGTACCCACGGAGATTCGCCCCGAAAGGAAGCAGGCATTGGGAATCAAGTGGATGATTATGTATTCGCGTCGGCGAGGAGAGAAGACAATGACCGAAAGGCTGGCGGGCGAAATTGTTGCCGCTGCCAAAGGCGAAGGTGCCGCAGTGAAAAAGAAAGATGACACGCACCGCATGGCCGATGCAAACAAAGCTTTCTCGCACTTCAGATTCTGATGTAGGGTGCAAAGCCGGATGGAATGCCTGAAATTTAAACGGAGGCAATCTTTCTCAAAAAGTTAAACCACCTTGTTCCGTCTGCAAGGAAAAGCGGCTGAATTGTCCGCTTTTCTTGTGAGAATCGAACCCGCTTTAAAAAAACCAAACATTACTACCGACAGGTAATCAGAATTATGGCCGATTTACATTATCTGCGCAACATTGGCATCATGGCTCACATTGATGCTGGTAAAACCACCACAAGTGAACGCATTCTTTATTATACCGGAAGAACCCATAAGATAGGGGAAGTCCATGATGGTGCCGCCACAATGGATTGGATGGTGCAGGAACAGGAGCGAGGAATCACGATTACGTCTGCCGCTACCCATTCGCAGTGGAATTACCCGACCGAACAAGGTGATCCTATTGCAGGTGTCACCAAAACATACGAGATTAACCTGATTGACACACCCGGCCACGTGGATTTTACTGTGGAAGTCGAACGTTCTTTGCGTGTGCTTGATGGTGCGGTGGCATTGTTTGATGCGGTTTCGGGTGTCGAACCTCAATCCGAAACAGTATGGCGGCAAGCCAACAAATATGGTGTGCCCCGCCTCTGTTTTGTCAACAAGATGGATCGTGATGGTGCTGACTTCTACAATTGCGTAAAGGAGATAAAGGAAAAACTCAGTGCTAAGCCCGTTCCCTTGCAAATTCCCATTGGGGCTGAAGCCCAGTTCAAGGGCGTAGTGGACTTGCTGACTATGCAAGGAATTATTTGGAATGAGGAGGATAAAGGCAAGACTTACAAAGTAGTTGAGATTCCGGAAGACTTAGTGGAAACGGCTAATGAGTGGCGGCAATATCTGGTGGAGTCGATTGCCGAATATGATGACAAGTTGCTGGAAAAATTCTTTGATAACCCTGATACCATCACCCGCGACGAACTGATGGTTGCTATCCGTAAGGCGACGATAGCCATGGATATAACCCCAGTGTTGTGCGGTTCTGCTTTCAAAAACAAAGGCGTACAGACCATGCTGGATGCTGTGATGGCATACTTGCCGTCTCCCATGGATTTGCCTCCCGTTAAAGGGGAAAATCCGGATACGGGAAAGGAAGAGGAAAGGAAAGCGGATAACAAGGAACCTTTTGCTGCCTTGGCTTTCAAAATTGCCACTGATCCTTACGTAGGTCGTCTGGCATTCTTTCGTGTGTATTCCGGCTTCTTGGATGCGGGGTCTTACGTATTAAATATGCGTACCGGCAAAAAAGAACGCATTTCTCGCCTGATGCAGATGCATGCCAACAAACAAAACCCGATTGACAAGGTGGAGGCGGGTGATATTGCGGCAGGTGTGGGCTTCAAGGATATAAAAACCGGCGACACACTTGTGTTTGAAGATAAGCCTATCATACTTGAATCAATGAGTTTCCCCGAGCCGGTAATCGGGTATGCTATTGAGCCTAAGAAACAAGCGGATGCCGATAAGTTGAGCAATGCCATTACAAAGTTGGTGGAGGAAGATCCTACGCTCCGTGTGGAAACGGATCAGGAGACAGGTCAAACCATTCTGAGAGGTATGGGTGAGTTGCACTTGGAGATTATTATTGACCGGATGCGGCGTGAATTCAATGTTGAAATCAATCAAGGTGCGCCACAAGTCGCTTTC
Source organism: Sphingobacteriales bacterium (assembly GCA_031424975.1). Classification (GTDB taxonomy): domain Bacteria; phylum Bacteroidota; class Bacteroidia; order Cytophagales; family 172606-1; genus Xanthocytophaga. The sequence continues at coordinate 67,456 of JANPIL010000141.1, read as the reverse complement.
AAGGAAACCATCACTAAGTCGGTTGAACACCGTGAATTGTTCAAGAAACAAACCGGTGGCCGTGGAAAATTTGCGGACATCGTGTTTGAAATGAGCCCAGTAGATGAGGAGTGGAAAGTAGCTAATCCCACCTTGAGTTTCCAGTTTGTAAATGGAATTGTGGGCGGTGTGATTCCACGGGAATTTATTCCGGCAGTGGAAAAAGGCTTTGCGGAAGCCATGAAAACTGGCACATTAGCAGGGTTTCCATTGGATAACATGAAAATCCGATTGTTCCATGGCTCCTATCATGACGTGGATTCGGATTCGCTTTCCTTTGAGATAGCCGCCCGCGATGGTTTCCGGGAAGCAGCAAAGCAAGCCGGCCCCAAATTGCTTGAACCAATAATGAGCGTGGAGGTTATAACCCCCGATGAATTCACCGGCCCTGTTACTGGTGACTTGAACCGGCGTCGTGGCGTGATGAAAGGAATGGATAGTAAAGCTGGTTCCCAAGTTGTAAAGGCCGATGTGCCGCTATCAAAATTGTTCGGGTATGTAACAGACCTACGGACAATCACCTCAGGTCGAGCTGCTGCCAGTTTGACGTTTTCGCACTACGAAATACTGCCTTCTAACTTGGCAGAAGTAGAGATTGCCAGAATAAAGGGGGCAAAGTAATTTTTCCTTTACCGTGCAGGTTGCGAGGTTTGATACGGCCAAACACATATGTTCGAACCCTCGTGCTGGGAAAAAATTTTTGAATTTGATTAACGAACTTTGATAAAATGACACAGAAAATCCGCATCAAATTAAAGTCATTTGACCACAGCCTCGTGGACAAATCGTGCGAAAGAATTGTTAAGGCTGTTAAATCTACGGGTGCTGTGGTAAGTGGTCCGATTCCTTTGCCAACGGAGATGGAAAGGTTTACTGTTTTGCGCTCTCCACACGTAAACAAAAAGTCGCGCGAGCAATTTCAGTTATGCACGTACAAGCGGTTAATTGATATTCATTCATCAAGTGCAAAAACGGTAGATGCATTGATGAAACTTGAGCTTCCGAGCGGCGTTGACGTGGAAATTAAGGTCTGACGCGAACTTGTAAGGGAAATTCGATTGCGCACAAATAGATTAGTTTGGTGGCAATATGTTTCTTGCAATGAAGGCAAGCGACCAAATAATGATTTTTTTTAACATTTTCTTGCAATACCATTCTCAATCATTACCTTTGCAATCCGTTTCAAAAAGGTAGTTTGTTGCTATTTTGAAGAGAAGATTCTTGATGGCAACGTACAAATATATTTTTTAAGCAACCATGTCAGGGATAATAGGAAAGAAAATCGGAATGACTACCATTTTCACTGAAAATGGTGAAAGTGTGGCATGTACCGTTATTGAAGCTGGGCCATGTGCCGTAACGCAGGTTAAAACTATGCAAACCGATGGATATGCGGCGATACAACTTGCTTTCGGTGACAAGAGAGAGAAAAACACGACAAAGCCTTTGCTGGGGCATTTCAAAAAAGCAAACACAACCCCTAAGCGTAAACTGGTAGAATTTAAGGATTTTTTAATAGACGTGAGTCTGGGGGATACGGTAAAAGCAGAAGACGTGTGTGAAGCGGGAGAATTCATAGATGTTGTAGGAACTTCCAAAGGAAAAGGTTTTCAAGGTGTTGTTAAGAGGCATGGTTTCAGTGGTGTTGGAGGAGCAACCCACGGCCAACACAATCGCCAGCGCCACCCGGGATCAATAGGGGCTTGTTCTTTCCCGGCTCGTGTTTTTAAAGGATTACGAATGGCAGGCAGAACTGGTGGCAACCGTGTTACTATCCAGAATCTGCGTATCTTAAAAGTAATTCCCGAAAAGAATCTGATTCTGGTCAGCGGCTCGGTTCCGGGAGCGAAAAGTTCATTTGTTGTTATAGACAATCACAGAGAATTTATGTAATGCGCGAACTTTCTCACGCAACAATGACAGATATTTTTTATGGAAATCGCAATACATAGCATCGACGGAAAAGATACAGGCAGGAAGGTTGTCCTTGTTGACTCTATTTTTGGAATAATACCAAACAATCACGCCATCTATTTGGATGTAAAGCAGTTCATGGCCAATCAACGCCAAGGAACACATAAGGCAAAACAGCGAAATGAAGTTCATGGCTCCACGCGTAAGTTGCACAAGCAAAAAGGTACGGGAGGCTCGCGAAAAGGAAGCATTAAAAACCCTCTGTACCGTCATGGCGGTCGCGTTTTTGGACCGGTCCCACGCGATTACGGCTTCAAATTAAACAAAAAAGTAAAAGAACTGGCTCGCAAGTCCGCCCTCTCTTACAAAGCAAAAGACTCGATTACAATTCTGGAGGAATTTACTTTGAATCAGCCACGGACGAAAGACTATCTGAAAATACTGCAAAGTTTGGGTGCGGCTGATAAAAAAACGCTAATGGTGCTGCCAGAAACGAACATGAATGTTGTCTTATCCAGCCGTAATCTTCCAAAGGCAAAAGTAATGTTAGTCAATCAGTTGAATACTCACGCCTTGATACATGCGGATCACCTGTTTATAAGTGAAACCTCACTGTCGAAAATTGAAGAATTGTTAAAATAATCACAATCATGAGTATTATAAAAAAGCCAATCATAACTGAGAAAGCAAATGCAATGTCCGAAAAGGGAGTGTATACTTTTGAGGTTGACAAGAGTGCCAATAAAATTGAAATAAAAAAAGCAATCGAAAGTTTGTATAATGTTAATGTTAATGTAGTCAGAACTATTCGATGCGTAGGCAAAGCTAAATCTCGTTCAAGCCAGTCGAAAGTAAGCAGAGGACGTACAAGTACCTATAAAAAGGCAATGATATCATTATCTGATGGCGAGGTAATTGATTTTTACGGAGAATAACTGGCGAATTTAATGGCATGTGTCACAGCACGCTCTCCTCTGAAGTAAAAGTTTACGAAAATGGCTGTAAAAAAACTAAAACCAACTACACCAGGTCAACGATTTAGAGTCGCCCCTGCGTTTGAGGAAATCACAGTAAGTAAGCCTTACAAGCCCCTTACTGCGGCGATAAAGAAAAGTGGGGGAAGAAACGATAGTGGACATCGAGCCATGCGTTACATAGGCGGTGGTCACAAACGCAGGTATCGCATAATAGACTTTAAAAGAGATAAACACATAAGTGCTACCGTTGATACAGTTGAATATGATCCAAACCGATCAGCTCGTATAGCTTTATTGACATATGCTGATGGAGAAAAAAGATATATAATTGCTCCTACAGGAATATCCGTTGGTCAAATTGTGAGTTCAGGTGCTGGTTCTGTTCCTGAAGTCGGGAATGCACTTCCTTTATCCGACATACCAATGGGAACTGTTGTACACAACATAGAACTGCAGCCTGGTCGGGGTGGAGCCATGGCTCGCAGTGCGGGAACGTATGCACAGTTAGTAGCACGTGAGGGGAAATATGCAACGCTTAAACTTCCTTCAGGAGAAATGCGATTGGTGTTGGTTACATGTATGGCTACTATAGGGTCTGTGTCAAATGCAGATCACATGAATGTAAGCCTTGGAAAAGCAGGTCGTAAGCGCTGGTTGGGTCGTCGTCCCCGTGTACGTGGGGTTGCAATGAATCCAGTAGACCATCCAATGGGTGGTGGTGAGGGAAAGGCATCTGGAGGGCAACCACGTTCACGTAACGGACTTTATGCGAAGGGCAAGAAAACAAGAAAGCCAAAGAAATATTCGAATGACTTAATCATGGGTCGCAAAAACCGAAAATAAAATATAACTTCCATAAGTAAAATTCAATTCGCATAAATGGGACGTTCAATTAAAAAAGGGCCTTACGTAGATTTTCGATTATCAAGTAAAATAGAGAATGTCGGCAGGTCAGGTAAGAAATCCGTTATAAAGACTTGGGCACGGCGTTCAACTATTTCACCTGATTTCGTGGGTCATACATTTGCGGTTCATAATGGGAATAAATTTATTCCAGTATACGTCACCGAGAATATGGTAGGGCACAAATTGGGTGAGTTTTCGCCGACTCGTAATTTCAGAGGTCATTCGGGTAACAAGGATAAAGGTAAAAAATAATGGAATCAACAGCTAAACTAAGAAACGTCCCTACCTCTCCTCAAAAAATGAGGCTTATAGCGGACATGGTAAGAGGAAGACGTGTAAATGATGCGCTGAACCTTCTTCGTTACGATTCGAAGTCCGGATCCAAAAAAATCGAACAATTACTCCTTTCTGCAATAGCTAACTGGGAACAATCAAATGAGGCGGAGAGGATAGAGGAAGCAAACCTGTTTATAAAGATGATTTTTGTGGATGAAGGGCGAATGCTTAAACGATTAAGACCCGCTCCACAAGGACGTGGACATCGTATACGAAAGCGTTCCAACCACATAACCATAGTTTTAGATTCAAAAAATACTGCTGCATCTGCTGCTACGAAAAAAGAAAATTAAAGAAACCAAATAATAAGCATGGGACAAAAAGTCAATCCAACAGGTTTTCGCTTAGGAATTGTAAAAGGTTGGGATTCCAATTGGTATGGCGGAAAAAATTTCGCTGAAAAACTTATTGAGGATGAAAGAATACGAAAGTATGTAATGGCTCGTTTTCCTAAGGGAGGCATTGCAAAAGTTGTGATCGAACGTACATTAAAGCGCGTGACACTCACGGTCAATACTGCTCGTCCGGGGGTGGTGATAGGGAAGAATGGTATCGAAGTTGAAAGAGTGAAGGAGGAGTTGAAGAAATTGACGAACAAAGACGTACAAATCAATATTTTTGAGATTAGACGTCCTGAGTTGGATGCCAAATTAGTTGGTGAATCAATTGCCCAGCAATTGGAGGCTCGCATTTCCTATCGCCGAGCTATGAAGCAATCTATCTCTGCAGCTACACGTGTGGGAGCTCAAGGGATCAAAGTACGTCTATCCGGTCGCTTAGCTGGGGCAGATATGGCAAGGACTGAAGAATATAAAGAGGGTAGAATACCTTTGCACACACTGCGTGCGGATATTGATTATGCTATTTCAGAAGCGCAAACCGTATACGGTAAGATAGGTATAAAGGTATGGATTTTTAAGGGAGAGGTGTTTGGAAAGCGCGACTTGTCACCAAATGCAACATACGGAAATGCTGCAACCGCAACGGGTGGCAATGTAAGTAATGATCGTGGTAACCGCCGCGAGGGTGGTGGTGACAGAGGTAGTGATCGTAGCAGAGATAAGGGCGGTGATAAAGACTCTGCACGCAGAAATAAGAAGAAGAAAAGAGCCCCCACAACCGGTAGTAGGTAGGAATATTTGAGGTTACGGATCGGGTTCTATACCTTGAAATAAATTTATGAAAAGCGATGTTACAACCGAAAAGAACGAAGTTTAGGAAAATGCATAAAGGTCGTGTCAAGGGTTTGGCGACGAGAGGACACGAGATAGCATTCGGGTCATTTGGGGTCAAATCCTTGGAGCCAGGTTGGATAACTTCCCGTCAGATTGAAGCGGCACGTATTTCAATGACGCGCACAATGAAACGTGAAGGTCAAGTTTGGATTCGTATATTTCCTGACAAGCCTATCACCAAAAAACCAGCTGAGGTAAGGATGGGTAAAGGAAAAGGCGCACCTGAATATTGGGTCGCAGTAATAAAACCCGGAACTATCTTGTTTGAAATAACAGGCGTTGACAAAGCGACGGGGCAAGAGGCATTGCGTTTGGCAGCACAAAAATTGCCGGTAAAAACCAGATTTATTGTTCGAAGGGATTATGTTGAGGGTCAATAATACCGATTTGTTGCAATCGATTATTTTTTTAGTCGAAATGAGTTTTTATAAAAAATACTGTTTTAAAAATGAAAAATAAAGAAATTGAAGCATTGGACTTTGATGCGCTTCATCAGAGAGTGAATTCTGAAAGAATCACTCTCCAAAAATTAAGATTTGCCCATGCCATTAGCCCAATCGAAAGTCCAGTTAGGATTCGTGAATCCCGAAAGATGATTGCCCGAATCCTAACTGAGATAAAAGCAAGAGAAATAGCAAACATTAAATAGAACCAAATCAATGGAACCAAACTTGTCAGAGAGAAACGCGAGAAAAGAACGAACAGGACGCGTTGTAAGTAATAAAATGGACAAGTCCATAACAATTGCCATAGAAAGAAAAGTAAAGCATCCCAAGTATGGCAAGTTTATGACAAAAACAACGAAATTAATGGCTCATGACGAAAGAAATGAGTGTGGCATAGGGGATACAATCAAAATAATGGAAACGCGACCTCTCAGTAAGAACAAGCGTTGGAGACTTATCGAAATAATAGAAAAAGCTAAATAACTATGGTTCAGCAAGAGTCTCGACTAAGCGTAGCTGATAACAGCGGTGCAAAAGAAGTATTAGTAATCCGAGTGTTAGGAGGAACAGGAAAGCGATACGCTTCTATTGGGGATAAAATAGTGGTTTCAGTAAAGTCTTCAATGTCTTCGAGTAATTTGAAAAAAGGTGCGGTTTCCAAGGCCGTAGTGGTTAGAACCAGGAAAGAGATTCGTCGCAAGGATGGTTCATACATTCGCTTCGAAGATAATGCTGCCGTTCTTCTCAACAATAATGATGAGCCAAGAGGTACGCGTATATTTGGCCCAGTTGCAAGAGAGCTCCGAGAAAAACAATTTATGAAAATAGTTTCTTTGGCACCTGAGGTTTTATAATTTAGGTTTTTAGACACGTTAGAAATGAAAAAGAAAATCAAAAAAAACATCAAGTTCCACGTTAGACGAGGTGATACAGTAAAGTTGCTGTCTGGAGACGATAAAGGTAAAACAGGCAAGATAATTTCAGTCAGCAAGGAGAAATACAGAGCTATTGTGAGTGGGGTAAACATTATTAAAAAAAGTGTTAAGCCATCAGCCGAGAACCCCCAAGGAGGTTTTGTTCAGAAAGAGGCTTCTGTGCATTTGAGCAATTTAATGGTTGTAAATTCAAATGGCGAAGCAACGCGTACTTTTAGAAAAATTGATGAAAAAGGAAAACTGCAAAGGTTTTCTAAAAAAACGGGAGGTCTGATAGAATCTGAGATTTAAGGTTTGATTTCGTGCTTTTGAAAAAATAGGTGTTGTTAGAGTTTAGGTTAAAAATTTGCATTAACACAAAGCAGAAAATGGCCAAGGAAGAATATAAAACATCGAATCGCATTCCAAGAATGCAGGAGAAATATTTTCAAGAAGTTGTACCTTTCTTGAAAGATAAATTCAGTTACAAATCTGTTATGCAAGTGCCCAAAATAACTAAAATTGTCATAAATAAGGGTATTGGAGCAGCGGTGGCGGATAAGAAATTGGTAGATATAGGTGTGGAGGAGTTGACGATGATAGCTGGACAAAAGGCAGTTGCGACTTTTTCCAAAAAGGCAATATCGAATTTTAAATTGCGCGAAAATATGCCAATTGGTGCAAGAGTAACACTGAGAAGGCATCGAATGTATGAGTTTATGGATAGACTTACATCTGTTGCACTGCCACGAGTACGTGATTTCAGAGGAATAAGTGATAAAGGTTTCGACGGGCGTGGTAATTACACATTGGGTGTCAAAGAGCAGATTATATTTCCTGAAATTAGTATTGATAAAATAAACAAGATATCTGGCATGGATATCACCTTTGTTACGAATGCCAATACGGATGAGGAAAGTTTGGAACTGCTGAAAGCATTAGGAATGCCATTCGCTAATCAAAAAAATAAAAATACAATTTAAAAATATGGCAAAAGAATCAATAAAAGCTCGCGAAAGAAAAAGAGAAAGGCTCGTGAGTAAGTACGCTTCAAGAAGAAAAGACTTAAAGGCAGCAGGAGACTATGAAGCATTAGATAAATTACCAAGAAATTCTTCAAAAGTCCGCTTGCACAATCGTTGCAAAATTACGGGTCGTCCTAGAGGGTATATGCGTAAATTCGGTATCTCTCGAAATATGTTCCGTAGTATGGCTTTAGAAGGTAAAATACCGGGAATAACGAAATCAAGTTGGTGAGAATTTTTACTTCAAATTTGATCATTAATCGTTAGATTCACGCCTTCATCTATTTGACGGTGAATATCGAGACACAAAACTATGTTATCATGACAGATCCAATAGCAGACTATCTTACTCGTTTGAGAAATGCGATAAAGGCACGACACCGAATAGTGGAAATACCTTCATCCAATATAAAAAAAGAAATAACCAAGGTTCTACATGAGAAAGGATACATACAAAACTACAAGTTTGATGATAGTCACTTGCAGGGGACCATTAAAATAGCATTAAAATACGATCCAATTACTAAAGAATCCGCCATTGTCAATTTAAAGAGGGTAAGTAGGCCTGGGCTCAGAAAATATACAAGCGTGATTGGTATGCCGCGAGTCCTCAACGGATTGGGAATAGCTGTAATATCCACCCCCAAGGGTGTGATTACAAACAAAGAAGCCAAAACACTGAATGTGGGAGGAGAAGTTTTATGTTACGTTTACTAACATTAATATGTCGAGAATAGGTAAAAAGCCGATAAGTTTGCCAGCAGATGTTACTGTTTCAATTGAAATAGGTAATGTGGTCATTGTGAAAGGCCCCAAGGGTTTACTTTCCCGCAAAGTAGATCCAGATATAATTGTGAGACAAGAGGGGTCTCAAATAGTAGTAGAGCGGCCCACAGAGCAAAAGCGTCATAAAGCTCTCCATGGTTTGTATCGATCCTTAGTGAATAACATGATTGTGGGGGTAAGTGACGGATTCAAGCAAAGCCTTGAAATAGTAGGCGTTGGTTACAAAGCTACTGTTGTTAACAATGTGTTAGAATTAAGTTTAGGATATTCTCATGGTTTGTTTTTGACATTTCCCCAAGAAATTAAAGCTTTGGCCATAACTGAAAAAGGTAAAAATCCAGTTGTGACTCTTGAAGGTATTGATAAAGAATTGGTAGGTCAAGTTGCTGCCAAAATAAAGTCTCTTCGCAAAGTAGAGCCTTACAAAGGTAAAGGAATAAGAACTTCAGGACAATTGATTAGAAGAAAAGCTGGTAAAACAGCCGCAAAAAAATAAAAATATGACTAATAACAAGGATGCTCGCAGATTGCGTATCAGAAGAGTGATTCGTGCAAAAGTCAAAGGAACATCAGATAGACCTCGGTTATCGGTGTTTAGATCAAACACGGCGATATATGCACAGCTAATAGACGATGTCTCAGGGAAAACCATTTTAAGTGCATCTTCCGTTGAGACGGGAAATTCTAAAAACAATACAATAGAATCGTCAAAAGGAGTAGGGAAGAAAATAGCAGAAAAAGCATTAGTTAATGGTATTGTATCTGTTGTATTCGATCGTGGCGGTTACTTGTATCACGGTAAAGTGAAAGCACTTGCAGAAGGAGCCCGTGAAGGGGGATTGAAATTCTAAAATAAAAAAAATATGATACAAAAAACAATTGCCAAAGCAAGTGAACTTGAACTTAAGGAAAAAGTTGTTGCTATCAAGCGTGTTGCAAAAGTTGTTAAAGGAGGAAGGAGGTTTAGCTTCTCAGCAATAGTTGTAGTGGGAGATGCACATGGTACAGTTGGTTATGGCTTGGGAAAGGCGAACGAAGTGACAGACGCAATCACAAAAGGTGTAGAGGATGCAAAAAAAAATCTAATCAAGATTCCTGTATTGAAATCTACAGTTCCCCATGAAATGCATGGCAAATATAGCGGAGGTTACGTGTTTCTCAAACCTGCTGCGGCAGGTACTGGAGTTATAGCTGGGGGGGCAATGCGTGCAGTATTGGAAAGTGCGGGAGTGAAAGATGTGCTCGCAAAGTCGAAAGGATCATCTAATCCACATAACGTGGTAAAGGCTACTTTCGATGCCCTTTTGAAAATGCGTGCACCTCACCAAGTAGCAGTACAAAGAAGAATATCTCTTTCGAAAGTTTTTAATGGCTAATTATGGGAAAGATTCAGATTACTCAAATCAGAAGCGTTATTAAAAGACCAAATAATCAAAAGCTTACTATTCAAGCTCTAGGTCTAGGTAAAATAAATAGAACGGTGGAAGTAGAAAATACACCACAGATTTCTGGAATGTTAAGAAAAGTGATTCATTTGATTACGGTAAAGGAAGTTTAAGAAAGATGAAACTACATACACTAAAACCTGCGAAAGGTTCTGTACGTGATAACAAAAGACTGGGTCGTGGTACTGGCTCCGGAAGAGGTGGAACTTCGACTAGAGGGCACAAGGGTGCTGCATCAAGATCAGGCCACAGTGCAAAAAGGGGCTTTGAAGGCGGCCAAATGCCCTTGCAAAGACGCATACCGAAATACGGATTCACATCTCCGAATAGGGTAGAATACAAGCCAATAAATTTAGACAAAATTCAAGAACTTCTAGATTTGCATAAAGTTAGTGTTATAGATATCAATTTTTTGAAACTTCATGGTTTGATTTCAAATAGGGAGATAGTTAAGGTATTAGGTGATGGACAGATTGTAACAGCGGCGGAAATCAAAGTGAATGCTTTTTCTTTATCCGCAATCAAAGCAATTGAAGAAGTCGGAGGTAAGGCAGTAATATCGCAAAAAACACATGAGAAAAGCCATTAGAGCAGTCAAAGCTATTTTTTCAATAGTTGATCTCAGAACCCGTATTCTGAACACACTATTATTTTTATTGTTGTTTCGTATAGGTTCTTTCATTGTTCTTCCGGGCATAGATCCAACAAAACTCGTCTCACAATCCAATGGCATACTTGGATTGCTTGACGCTTTTTTGGGCGGAGCTTTTAGCAACGCATCTATTTTTGGTTTAGGCATTATGCCATACATAACGGCGTCAATAATAGTTCAACTATTGACCATAGCAGTACCCTACTTTCAGAAAATGCAAAAGGAGGGAGAATCGGGAAGACAGAAACTGAACAGAATTACAAGAGCGTTGACTGTACTAGTTACAATCCCTCAATCCTACACATATTTGGTCAGTACTATCGCTGATGATGCAATACTTCCGGATGTTGGAAAAACAGGATTCCTAATCAGTGCCATAATAGTGCTGACGACTGGAACTATGTTTTGTATGTGGTTAGGCGAAAGAATTACGGAGAAGGGAATAGGTAATGGCACATCAATGTTAATAATGATTGGAATAATATCGCGGTTGCCAGTAGCACTATTTGGGGAGGCGCAAAGGTTGGGCGTTGGAGGAATACTCTTTTTTGTGATAGAGTTAATAATTTTGTTTTTCATTGTAATGGGTGTTGTTTTAGTTCTACAGGCTACTCGCAGAATACCTATCCAATACGCGAAGCAGGTGGTGGGAAACAGAGTTTATGGCGGACAGCGCCAGTATCTGCCCCTGAAATTGAATGCTGCCGGAGTAATGCCAATTATTTTTGCCCAATCATTGATGTTCCTGCCAAGTTTACTTAGTAGCTATTTTGCAGGAAAAAATGATGCCGCCAGTGCAATTGCACAAGACTTTGCAGATTACACAAGCCTTGCATACAATCTGCTCTTTGCCTTATTGATAATACTTTTTAGTTTTTTCTACACGGCCATTACGGTCAATCCGGTGCAAATATCCGAGGAAATGAAAAGGAATGGGGGGTTTATTCCAAATGTTAAACCTGGAATTCAAACATCGGATTACATAGATACTATTTTGTCAAGAATTACGTTGCCCGGAGCCTTGTTTCTGTCTTTGCTGGCAATATTACCAGCAATTGCAAGTTTGTTCGGAATCACTTCTGAATTATCGAGGTTTTTCGGAGGAACTTCTTTATTGATTATGGTGGGTGTGATTTTGGATACGCTCCAGCAAATAGAAAGCTATTTGTTGATGCAACATTATGAAGGTTTAATGAAATCAGGTAGAATACAAGGTAGATCTGAAAGCATCGCGACAGTGTAAAAGGTTATAATGATTTTGAAAAAGAAAGGGATACATATCAAAACAAAAGATGAGATTGAGCTGATAAGAATAAGTGGCGTTTTGCTTGCAAAGACGCACGCGGAAGTTGCCAAGCACATAGAACCGGGAGTAAAAACATCATTGCTAAATAGAATTGCGGAAGAATACATAAAAGATCATGGTGGTTGGCCTTCATTTAAAAATTTCAATGGTTTTCCAGCAGCAATCTGTATTTCTACAAATGAAAAGGTAGTACATGGTATACCTGATGATTATGAACTGCAAGAGGGAGATATAGTATCGATAGACTGCGGAGTCTTGTTGAACGGATTTCATAGTGATAGCGCCTATACTTATCCAGTAGGTACTGTAAAAGCGGCAGTTCTTGATTTGCTGTCTTGTACAAAAGAAGCTTTAATCTTCGGAATAGAAGAAATCGCTGTGAACGCAAGGTTAGGAGATGTTGGGTTTGCAATCCAAACTCATGTTGTAAAGCATGGATTTTCAGTTGTAAGAGAATTAGTGGGACATGGTATTGGAAGAAATCTCCATGAGGAGCCTGAAGTCCCAAACTATGGTAAACGCGGTCAAGGTATCAGACTTCAAGAAGGAATGGTAATTGCCATCGAGCCTATGGTGAATATGGGTTCTCGAAATGTGGTTCAAGAGCGAGATAAGTGGACTATAAGAACGGCAGATCGAAAACCATCAGCCCATTTCGAACACACAGTTGCCATAAATGATGGAATAGCAGATGTACTCACAACATTTGCATACATAGAAGAAGTTTTAAAAAATAAATATGGCAAAACAATCATCTATTGAACAAGACGGAACGATAGTGGAAGCTTTGTCGAATGCAATGTTTCGGGTGGAGTTGCAAAATGGACACCAACTAATAGCTCATATCTCAGGGAAAATGAGAATGAATTACATCAAGATATTGCCAGGAGATAAAGTCAAAATAGAAATGTCACCTTATGATCTTTCTAAAGGTCGTATAGTCTACCGTTATAAGTAATTCCTAATATTTAGTGCTTACCTCAAAATTCCGCAGAAATGAAAGTAAAGACCTCTATAAAAAAACGTAGCGTTGATTGTAAAATCATCCGCCGCAAAGGAAAACTTTACGTAATTAATAAAAAAAATCCTAAGTTCAAACAAAGACAAGGTTAATTCTTATGGCACGTATCGCAGGTGTTGATATTCCTGATAAGAAGCGCGGTGAAATTGCGCTTACTTACATTTATGGTGTTGGACGTCGGTCTGCCCAAAAAATCTTGGCAAAGGCAAATGTGTCATTTGACAAGAAAGCCAACCAGTGGACTGATGATGAGGCAAATGCAATCCGTAACATAATCACCGGGGAGTTTAAAGTTGAAGGTGCCTTAAAATCGGAGGTACAGTTAAGTATTAAGCGTTTAATGGATATAGGGTGCTATAGGGGTCTTCGCCATAGAAAAGGTTTACCTGTTAGGGGGCAAAGGACAAAAAATAATGCCCGTACAAGAAAGGGCAAGCGCAAAACAGTTGCGAACAAGAAAAAAGCAACTAAATAACGCGATAACGAAATTGGTTGTCATTGTAATATTTTTTTGTAACCCTATATTTTGGTAGATAAATCTTCAAACACCTGATTGTTTTCGTGCAAAATAGTCCGCTCAGAAAATCAAATCAATTAAAAAACACCTAACAATGGCGCAGGCAAAAAGGAAAGACAAGGCCAAAAAAAGAATAGTAGTAGTGGAGCCTATTGGCCAAATCCATATTAGGGCTTCTTTTAACAATATTATCATTTCAATTACGAATATTAATGGTCAGGTAATCTCGTGGGCATCTGCCGGAAAAATGGGTTTTAAAGGCTCGAAGAAAAATACTCCATACGCCGCCCAGATGGCAGCTACTAATTGCGCACAAACTGCATTTGAGTTGGGTATGCGTAAGGCCGAGGTTCTTGTCAAAGGGCCTGGCGCAGGTCGCGAATCTGCTATAAGGACGATACAAAATGCAGGTATTGAAGTAACCTCTATAAGAGATGTTACTCCATTGCCACACAATGGATGCCGCCCTCCTAAGCGAAGAAGAGTATAAAAGCATGATTTGCGGAGGTGGAAAATTTCGTGAGCCACAGGCAAACAAAATCTCTATTACGACTTAAGATAAAAGTACAGGCCGGGCGTTTAAAGTCATAACACTGACATAAAATAAAATTTTGAATATTAGATAAAATGGCGAGATACATAGGTCCGAAAGCAAGAATATCCCGAAAATTTGGAGAGCCTATTCTTGGAGGTAACAAGGCTTTGGCTAAAAAGAATTATCCTCCTGGTCAGCACGGAAGGGGACGAAAGCGCAAGCAATCAGAATACGCGGTTCAATTGCAAGAAAAGCAGAAGGCAAAATACACATACGGAGTTCTGGAGCGGCAGTTTGCGAATACTTTTGATAAGGCAAGTCGCTTGCAAGGTATCACTGGAGAGAACTTGCTTCGTCTTTTGGAAGCCAGACTGGACAATACCGTTTATAGGTTGGGTGTGGCTCCCACCCGTAGGGCTGCACGCCAATTGGTTGTTCACAAACACATTTTGGTGAATGGAGACATAGTTAACATACCCTCGTATACATTGCGTCCTGGTGATGTGATAAGTGTGCGCGAAAAATCTAAGTCACTCGAGGCAATTACTAATAGTTTGTCAGCGAAAAACGCGAAAAGGTTCAATTGGTTGGAGTGGGATGGAGGAGTAATGACGGGAAAATTTGTCAATTATCCAGATAGAGATCAGATTCCAGAGAACATTCAGGAGCAACTCATAGTTGAATTGTATTCAAAATAATTCAATTGTTTGTGAAGTTTGTCCTCTAACAGAAATCAAAACATTAAATTTATGTCAATAGTAACTTTTCAGATGCCCGATAAGGTGGTGATGGAGAAAGCGGACGATTTTCACGGCTTGTTTGAATTTAAACCGTTAGAGAAAGGATATGGCGTTACGATTGGCAATGCGTTACGTCGGATATTGCTGTCTTCATTAGAAGGATATGCTGTTACTGCCGTTAAAATGCCGACTGTATTGCATGAATTCTCCTCAGTAGAAGGAGTAGTGGAAGATGTGAGCGAAATCATTTTGAATTTGAAAATGATTCGGTTCAAAAAAATCTCGGATGCGGTTGATGGCCGGATTTTAATAAACATCAAAAACAGCAAGAAATTTATTGCTGGTGACATAGCCAAATTCACTCCTTCATTTCAAATACTGAATCCAGACTTGGTGATTTGTAATATGGATGAATCCGTAAATTTGGAAGTTGAGTTGGTAATTGAAAAAGGACGCGGCTACGTTCCAGCTGAGGAAAATAAGCAAGGTGACCAATCTATTGGTTTTATTTCCGTGGATGCTATTTTCACACCTATTAAAAACGTCAAATATAGCATTGAAAATACTCGGGTCGAACAAAAAACCGATTATGAGCGGCTATTGATTGATATCCAGACAGATGGGTCTGTTCATCCGGAAGACGCATTAAAGGGTGCTGCAAAAATTCTTATTCAGCATTTTATGTTATTCTCTGATCAGACAATGACATTCGAGGCTATGAAGCCGGAAGAAGAAAATACGGTGGACGAAGAATACCTGCATATGCGTAAGTTGTTGAAAACGCCTTTGGCTGACTTGGATTTGTCTGTTCGTGCGTACAATTGTCTTAAGTCTGCGGATGTCCGTACGTTGGGAGATTTGGCAAGGTTGGATATCTCGGAAATGATGAAATTTAGGAATTTTGGAAAAAAATCTCTTACTGAATTAGAACAATTGGTATCGGACAAAGGGCTCACTTTTGGTATGGATGTGATTAAATACAAGTTGGAAGAGGATTGAGAAAACCGTCATTATTTTTAATGAAAAATGTTGTTTAAAGACGTAAATTGATAGAATTTATTAGTTTAGTAATATGAGACACGGAAAAACACACAACCATTTAGGAAGGACATCCAGCCACCGTCAGGCATTATTGTCTAATATGGCGTCCTCTTTGATTGAGCACAAGAGAATTGAGACAACGTTGGCGAAGGCAAAAGAACTGCGCAAATATGTGGAGCCTTTAATAACAAAGTCCAAAAATGACACGACACACTCTCGTCGGACGGTTTTTTCGTATTTGCAAAACAAAGAATCTATTAAGACACTGTTTGGTGACATTGCCGAAAGAGTTGGTGACCGTCCAGGTGGGTACACTCGTATAATCAAGTTGGGCAACCGTCCGGGTGATAATGCAGATATGTGCTTGATTGAATTGGTTGATTACAACGAAACAATGCTGAAAGCAGCATCTGAGGTGAAGACAAAGACGCGTCGTAGCCGTCGGGGAGGCAAATCAAAGGCGGAGGGTTCCGAGTCTGATGTGGCGGAGGTACAAGCAACTTCCGTTATAGAAACGGAAGCACCAGCAAGTGAGCAGTCGGCACAGGATACAGATGCGGATGATTCTTCTTCGGAGGAAACTCAAAGCAAGGAATAATGCCGCATTCATTGAATAGGAAAAAGGATTGGAGTTTGTCTCCAATCCTTTTTTTATGCCCTGTTAATTTTTATGTTTGTGATGGACAATAAATGACAAATTAAATTGTTGATTACAGCCTGTCAAAATAATATGTTTTCAAATCCGTAAACCTCCGACTTACCATGAGATATCCAACACGCACCGAAGCTGTGCTTTTATTGCAGGATGGTACGATTTACCGTGGGTATGCACTGGGAAAAACCGGGACAACAGCCGGCGAGGTTTGCTTTAATACCGGCATGACCGGCTATCAGGAAATCTACACTGACCCCTCTTATTTCGGGCAAATCGTAATCAATACAGTATCGCATATTGGCAACTATGGAACGATAGACACCGAACAGGAATCCGGTTCGGTGAAAATAAGCGGGATGGTATGCAGTGCGTTTTCGGCAATCCACTCGCGCGATATGGCGGATGCTTCTCTACAAGCCTATTTTGAGAAGGCTGGCATTGTGGGTATTTATGGGGTGGATACGCGGGAAATAGTCCGGCACATTCGCAGCCGTGGTGCGATGAATGCCATTATATCTTCGGAAATACCGGATGTGCAGGTTCTGCGGCAAAAATTAATGGAAGTGCCGGATATGGCCGGACTTGAATTGTCTTCGCAAGTAAGTACAAAACAGCCGTTTTTTGTGGGAGATGAGAATTCCCGATGGAAAGTTGCGGTTCTGGATTTGGGTATTAAAAGAAGTATTGTGGGTAACCTGGCCAATCGTGGCAGTTACTGCCGCGTGTTTCCCGCCAAAACATCTTTTGAAGAGATGCAGGCTTGGAATCCAGACGGATATTTCATCTCCAACGGTCCCGGTGATCCGGCGGCAATGCCTTACGCGATAAATACGGTCAAGCAAATTCTGGATGCCGAAAAACCTATGTTCGGCATTTGTCTGGGACATCAGATATTGGCTTTGTCCAGTGGAATTGATACCTATAAAATGCATCACGGACACCGGGGGCTGAACCATCCGGTCAAAAACCTGATTACCGGCAAAGGCGAGATTACCTCGCAAAACCACGGTTTTGCCGTACGGGGCGACGTGGTACGCGATTTTGCTAATGTTGAAATTACGCACCTGAACCTGAACGATGACACCATTGAAGGCATCCGGCGCAAAGATAAGCCGGCTTTTTCAGTGCAATACCACCCCGAAGCATCGCCAGGGCCGCACGACTCGCGTTATCTTTTTGATGAATTCATTGACTTGATGCGAAATTAATCCGGCTGGCGGTTTAGTACGGAACACCGCATTGAAGGCTGGAAAATAGTATCTTTTAAAAATGCGAAACCTCCCACAGTATTTCCTGCCAACACTCAAACATTTGTGAGCCTGACCGGTTATGAATGTTCCTTCCTGTCTTTGCCCAACGCCAGTAGATTTTTAAAACACAAAATACAGGCGATTTTTTCATCGAATTTCCAGCTAATCTTAATTGCAATCGCAACACTGTGAGCATTTTCAGCAATCGTTTACCAAAAAACCACCAAATATGAGCAGTAAGAAACTTACTAAATTCTCAATGGTCATTGCCCTGTCAATGATCTCACTTGCCACTTTTGCGCAAGGCATCAAGGGAACTGTCCGCGATACCACCGGCACTGGAGTTCCCGGTGCAGCGGTTACCATTGAAGGGCGGACAACCGGAGTGATTACCGATGCCAATGGAGCCTACACATTGCGCATTGAACCCGGCACTTACCGCCTGAAAATCAGTTCGATAGGTTATGAAACCCGCACTGCCGCCGTAACCGTGCAGGGAACTGATTTTGCAGCCCAAGATGTGACCCTGCGCGATGCCTCGTCCACGTTGCAGGAAATCGTGGTGGTAGGTACGCGCTCCAATGTGGCGCGTACCAATATCGAAACACCCGTGCCTGTGGACGTGATTGGAGCCAAGGAAATCAAGGCTTATGCCCAAACCGATGTGACGCAGATATTGAATTTCATTGCGCCCTCGTTCAGTTCTAACCGCCAAACCGTGGCCGACGGTACCGATCACATCGACCCGGCTTCGTTGCGCGGCCTTGGGCCCGACCAAGTGCTGGTGCTGGTAAACGGCAAACGCCGCCACACGACGGCATTGCTCAACATCAACGGAACATTCGGGCGCGGTACAGTGGGCACGGACATGAACGCGATTCCCGCCGCTGCTATTGAACGCATTGAAGTGCTGCGCGATGGTGCGGCCGCCCAATACGGATCGGATGCGATTGCGGGTGTGATAAACCTTGTCCTTAAAAAGGAAACCCCCTGGACGGTAACCGCCCTTTACGGACAAAGCCTTTCCAGTGCCCTGGGCCGTAACTTCAACGATGGCAAAACCCTGCAAGTGGATTTGAGCAAGGGCTGGGCCTTGGGCGAAAAAGGCTATGTCAATTTTTCGGGACAATCTCTGGGCCGGGGCGAAACCAACCGGGGAGGCTTGGATACGCGGCCACTACTGTACACTAACCTTCCCTCACGCGGAGCCGGGGAGGCGGATGCCGATTTCCAAACCCGTTACAGAACTCTGAAAGTTGCCGACGATGCCAAAGCGGCGGCTGGCGGCTTGGATCGCAACAATATGCGCGTCGGTAACTCATCCACGCGCAACTTGGGTGGATTCCTTAACTTCGGCTACAAGCTGGCTCCCGCCGCCGAACTTTATGTGACCGCCGGTGGCGGTTACCGGACGGGCGAAGCGGCTGGTTTCTACCGTATTCCACAACAGGCCGCCCAGATAGATTTGCGCATCTATCCCAACGGTTTCCTGCCGTTGATCAATACCGTTATCAAAGACTACTCGGCCATTACGGGTTTGCGGGGAAATCTGGGCAAATGGAATTACGACCTGAGCAATACTTGGGGCATCAACTCCATCCGTTACGACATCACCAACACACTGAATGCTTCCATCAGCAACTTGGCCGATAACAAAACCGAATTCTACGCTGGCACACTGCAGTTCCGGCAGAATACGGTGAACCTTGACTTTTCGCGCCGCCTTGAATTTGATAACATACTCAGTTCGCTCAACGTGGCCTTTGGTGGCGAGTACCGCTCGGACAACTATCAGATTAAAGCCGGTGAGGAACGCTCTTGGTCGCGAGGTTTCCCGGACGGACAAAATTTCGATGGAACCAAAGCCGCCGGTGCGCAAGTGTTTCCGGGTTTCAAGCCTGCCAATGCCTTGAACAAGTCGCGCAATAACAAAGCCGTGTATGCCGATTTTGAAGCGGAATTCGGGCCGAAACTGCTTGTGGATATGGCGGGACGCTTTGAAAACTACAGCGATTTTGGCAACAACCTCTCGTACAAGGCTACGGCGCGTTACAAGATTATCAATGACTTTGCCATTCGTGGTGCCGTTGCCACCGGCTTCCGCGCGCCATCATTGCACCAACGGTATTTCAACAACGAAAGCACCCAGTTTGTCAACAGTGTGCCCACGCAAGTGCTGACCGTGAACAACGATAATTCGGTGGTACGGCAGTTTGGTGTGGGGTCGCTCAAGCCGGAAATTTCTAATTCGTACAGTTTGGGTCTGACTGGCAAAGTGAGCACGTTCACCTTCACCGTGGATGCTTATCAAATAGACATCAAAGACCGGATCGTGTTCTCAAGCCAGTATGTGCGCGAACGTACTGCCGGTGTGCTTAATCCAAACGGCTTAGTGAATAAAATCCTGAATACCGTTGACCCCAATGCCCAAATCAATAGCGTCCAGTTTTTCACCAATGCCATCAATACCACCACGCGTGGTTTGGATGTGGTGCTTTCCGACCGGATTAACATCAACACCGCCAAACGCCAAAGCCTTGTGTTGTCGGCAGCCGCCAACTTCAACCGGACGGAAGTAACCAGCGTACAAGGTTCCGGCATCATTGAAGGCGACCCATCGCTGAAAGCCCGTCTGTTCGACCGGCTTGAGCGTTCGCGTTACGAATCGGCGGTGCCGCGCAGCAAAATAAACCTGAGTGCGACGTTTGACAGTGAAAAATGGAACATTTCGGCACGTACGGTGCGCTTTGGCGAGGTGACATTCAAGAACCAAGTGGATCCCACCATTGCGGCCAACAATCTGCCTTTGGAAATGGATCAGACTTTTTCGGCCAAATGGATAACGGATTTGACGGTCAGTTACAAAATCAACAAGATGCTGACGGCCACCGTGGGAGCCAACAACCTGTTTGATGTCTATCCCGACCGTATGTACATTGACCCGCGCAACCGCGAAGACAACTTCACCGGCGACCCGGCGGCCAACTATACCGCCGGCCGCGACAATACTTCAAACGGGCGTTTCCTGTACAGCCGCGCCGTGACTCAGTTCGGCTTCAACGGACGGTTTGTGTTTGCCAAACTCGGCTTCACGCTGTAAGTCGAAGCAGGTTTGGGCTTTTGGAAACATACTATTTCAAAAACACAAAAGCGCGGCCACAAGCTGCGCTTTTGTGTTTTGCCTGTGCCACACCCTGAATTTCCATACCTTTGGCCCAAACATTTACACAGACATGGAAATTTACCATCAGCGCAAGCAACACTTCAATGATGAGGCCGCCAAGTGGCAGCAGAAGTTCGGCAGCGTGTCGTGGCTGAGGCTGGCCGTGTTTTTGGCGGGCATTGGCGGTGCGTGGCTGGCCTACCGCAGCACCGAAAACGCCGGGCTTGCCACGGGGGTTGCGCTCTTTTTTTTGATACTATTTTTTGCGATGATGCAGTGGCACAACCGCATCGGTTACCGGCGCGACCAGTTCCGGTTTTTGAGCCAGATCAACCACGAGGAAATCCTGCGCCTGCAAGGCAAATTCAAACCTGAAAATACCGGGCAGCACTACCAGAACCCGCAACATCCGTACACCGGCGATTTGGACATCTTCGGGCTGCATTCATTGTTTGTGTTGCTAAACCGCACGCAAACCGCTATCGGCAGCGATTTTCTGGCCGGTTGGCTCCAAAACCAAGCCGCCAAAAAGGAAATCCTTGAACGCCAAGCCGCCGTATCGGAATTGGGCGGAAACCTTGAATGGCGGCAGCAGTTCCAAGCCACCGGAAGGCACGCCGCCCCCCAGACTCCGAAAGGGGAGAGGCCTCCCCCAACCCCCTCCGAAAGAGGGGGCTTTTTTGCTCCTCCTTCGGGGGCGGGTGGGGCATTTGGCAGGCTATTGGTGCTGGCCTCGCGCGTTTTGCCTTTTGTAATGCTGCTGGCCATTTTCCTGTCAAATGCCACAGAATCAGTCACGTACCATGTGCCACTGGTGTTGGGCTTCCTTAATTTGGGCTTGGTGGGTTTGGCGGGCAAACACATCAAACGGCTTACCGACCAGGCGTATGAAATGGCCAAATCGCTGCGCCAATACGCCGATTTGCTGGTTGGGATGGAAAACCACCCGTTCCAATCGGAAAAACTTGTGCGGTTGAAAGCCGCTTTGTTGGCCGACAATCAGAAAGCATCCGCAAAAATTGAGCGGCTGGCGGGCATTTCGGGCAATCTGCTCTCGGCGGGAAATGCTTTTTTCGGACCGCTTGCCAATGCACTCATGCTCTGGAGTTTGTTTTGGGCCATCCGTTTGGAACGTTGGCACGCTGCCAACCAACATGACCTGCCACGCTGGCTCGACGCATTGGCCGAAATGGAAACACTCAACAGCCTCGCCGGTTTCCGCCATGCCAACCCGGAATACGCATTTCACAAACTTACCGAAAATAGTATCTTTTTGGAAGGCCAAACCTTGGGTCATCCTTTGATTATCGCCGGAAAAAGGGTCGTAAATGACTTTTCGTTGGCGGGCAGCGGCAAAACCATGATCGTTACCGGCTCCAATATGTCGGGCAAAAGTACGTTCCTGCGCACGGTCGGCATCAATGCGGTGCTGGCGATGGCTGGTGCGCCGGTGTGCGCCACGGCAATGCAATTGTCTGTTTTTCAAGTATTTACCTCCATGCGCACCCAGGATTCGCTGGAAGAAAGCGTGTCTTCTTTCTATGCTGAACTCCAACGGCTCAAACAATTGCTGGAACTGCTGCCATCGGGTGAGCCGGTTTTTTACCTGCTCGACGAAATCCTGAAGGGAACCAACTCGCAAGACCGCCACGAAGGAGCCAAGGCGTTGATCCGGCAGTTGCACCGCCACCATGCTTCCGGCCTGATTTCGACGCACGATTTGGCACTCGGCGAAATGGCAGCCGAATTGCCCGATACGGTGGAAAATTTCAGTTTCAACAGTGAAGTCATTGACGACCGGCTGTTTTTTGACTACAAACTGCAGCCCGGCCCGTGCCGCAGCTTCAACGCCAGCAAACTGATGCAGCAAATAGGGATTGAGATGAACAGCCCCCCAACAGCCCCATTTCCAGCCCCTGCCCAAAAGGGAGGGGAGTTTTAAAGCCCCCTCTTTCGGAGGGGGTTGCCTGCCTGTCGGCAGACAGGGGGGAGGCCGTATCCTTTCAAAACGCTAAACCCCCGGAGGCCAACAACCGATTCATTTTAACTTTAACTTTGCGCCGCAACAGGCAATTGACAACCAACCATTTATCCAACTAACATGATTCAGCGTATCCAATCCGTATTTTTGCTGCTCATTGCGGCTTGCATGGCCACCACCGCTTTTGTGGGAAACTGGGAGGAAGCAGCAAATGGCAAACGTGTGGAACTGTCGGCCATGAAGATGACGGTTGTGCAGGCCGGAGCCGAGGTGAGCAGCCGCAACGTGTGGTACATTGCCGCACTGGCACTGGTGGCCGCCGCAATAGCCGCTTATTCCTTGTCGCAGTACAAAAACCGCACGGCACAAACGGGTCTGGGAGCCATGAATGCCTTGGTGATGGCGGGTGTGCTGGGCCTGATCATTTATTTTTCGCGCGAGGCCGAAACGGTTATCCCCAACAACGAGGGCGTATTCAAAATCGGAACCTACCTGCCCATGGCGGCCCTGACTTTCAACATCCTCGCCAACCGTTTCATCCGCCGCGATGAAAAACTGGTCCGCTCCGCCGACCGGATGAGGTAAGCGGTAGCACACGCTTCAGCTTGTGCAAAAAACCGCAGGTTTTTGATTTTTGAAACTTCCCATTTTCCAACACAAACAGGAAACACGCACCCGGTGTGGGCATTTTCGCTTACACCTTTGCAAAATAGTATCTTTCCAAAAGCCCAAACCTGACATTGCCCTTTTATTCCTGAATCAATGAAAAGAAAAAACCTCCTCCAGTTCGCCATCGGAATCGCGGCGGTTGTACTGCTGAATGTGCTGGCCAACCGGTTTTTTTTTCGCGCCGATCTGACTGAAGACCAGCGTTATACCATTGCGCCAGCCACCGAACGGCTGCTCGAAAAACTCGATGCGCCGGTGTTGGTTACCGTGTATTTGCAAGGCCAGTTGCCGCCCGCGTTCCGGCGGCTGCAAACGGCGGTGCAGGAAAAGCTGGAGGAATTCAAAGCCTACGCCGGAGGCAACGTGCGCTACCGTTTTGAAGACGTGAC
This sequence comes from Sphingobacteriales bacterium, assembly GCA_031424975.1. Taxonomy (GTDB): domain Bacteria; phylum Bacteroidota; class Bacteroidia; order Cytophagales; family 172606-1; genus Xanthocytophaga. The sequence continues at coordinate 43,514 of JANPIL010000141.1, read as the reverse complement.
CGCCGAGCCTGACAAGAAAAAACTCAACGAAAAACTCTTTGAACTCGCCAAAAAGGGAATTAACCCGACCAATTTGGTGGATAAGGAAGAGGGCAAAACCGTGGAGCGGATTGTGGTGCCCGGAGCCATTGTCAGCTACGAAGGCCGCGAAGTGCCGGTGATGCTGCTGCGCGGCAACCAGCGCACCAAAGGCGTGGGTTCGGAACAGATTCTGAACCAGTCGGTTGAAAATGTGGAATATGAACTGGCTTCGGCCATCCGGCGGCTCACGTTGAAAGAGAAAAAACGCATTGGCATTCTGCAAGGCTACGGCAATCTGCGCCCCGTGCAAATGGCCGACCTGATCAATTCACTGCAAGCGTATTACGAGGTTTACACATTCAACTTACGCACCCAACAGTCGCTGCAAGGCTTAGATGCGATTATCGTTGCCAAGCCCGATTCGGCATTCTCGGAGACCGACAAATACAAGCTCGACCAGTTCATTGTCAGCGGTGGGCGGGCGTTGTTTTTCGTGGACGCGCTGAAATCGGACACAATCATGCGCGGCGAAAGCACGCTGGCCATTGAAAACGACCTGAACCTCGACGATTTGCTGTTCCGGTACGGCGTGCGGCTGAACCGCAACGTGATCCAAGACATGAACAGCGGGCAGATCCCGATGAACGTGGGCAAATTTGGCGAGCAGCCGCAAATACAACTCATGCCGTGGCGGTTTTACCCGCTTATCAACACGTTTTCCAAGCACCCGATTGTGCGCAACCTCGACGCGGTGTATGCGCATTACGCGGGTACAATGGATACCGTGCGCGCCAATGGCATCCGCAAAACGCCGCTCATGTTCACTTCGCGCTACTCGAAAGTGACGGCGGCCCCGGCCAAAATAGATTTCAACGAAGCCCGCCGCGACCCCGATCCGCAGCAGTTCAATGCCGGTTCGCAGCCGGTGGCCTATCTGCTGGAAGGCAGTTTCCGGTCGTTGTACGCCAACCGCATCACCGCCGCCGACCCGCGTGCCAAGACTTTCAGGGATTACGGGCAGCCTTCCAAAATCGTGGTTTGTTCGGATGGCGACCTGCCCGCCAACGAGATAGACCCGCAAACGGGCAAGTTTGCGCCGCTCGGCTTTGATAAGTTCATGAACGTGACATTTGCCAACAAGGATTTCGTGCTGCACGCCGTGGATTACCTGATTGACGAAAACGGCGTGATTGCCGCCCGCAGCAAGGAAATCGTGCTGCGCCCACTCGACAAGCAGAAACTCCGCGACCAGCGCCTGCAATGGCAGCTCACCAACCTGCTGCTGCCCGTGGCGGTGATTGTGGTTTTCGGCGTGGCGCGTACCTACTGGCGGCGCAGGAAATACGCGGTGTAAGCGGGGAAATAGTATCTTTCGTAAAGGCCGAACCCGCGCGATTCCGGGTTCACAAACCCTGTAAAAATGTGGGCAACAAAAACCTAGTTACGCATCAGATAAAGCCGACTGCGGAAAAACCCATTCCTTTCAGGGTATTGAGTATCGAGGTTTATAACCAAGTGCACAAGGAATATTCAAATCACAGGCATTCATTCTATGAGTTGGTGTTCATTGAAAAGGGCACGGGTACCCATCAGGTTGACTTTGTGGATTACCGGATTGCAGCACCCACGCTTTTCTGTATCAGTCCCGGACAAGTGCACAATTTTGACAGGGGAAACATTGAGCGGGGAGTTGTCATCATCTTCGAAAAGGAGTTTGTCTACAGGGAAACGCCGGATGCGGCTTTCCTGATCCGGTTCGCGTTCCTGAGCAACCAGATGCCTGACATACGGCTGGACAGCCAGGACGAAAATAATTTTTTTGCCTGCATTAGCATCATCAACGGGGAATTGAAACTTGAGCGGCCCGATTTTGAAACCATACGGTCGGCATTGAAAATAATGCTTGCGGGCGTTTTAAGGAGCGGGCGTAAGGAACTGGAGAAATCAATGTTGGCGGAAAGCCAGCACAAGAAAACATTTTTCGACTTCGTTTGGCTCATCGAAGAACACTACAACAAAAACCATGATGTGTCATTTTACGCCGACAAACTATTCCTTACGGCGAAACACCTGAATGAAATGGTGAGAAGCGCCACCGGCGAAACCGCCATCCAGACTATCCATGGACGGATAGTTGTGGAAGCCAAACGGCTGCTGTTCTACAGCGAACACAGCATAAAAGAAATAGCCGACCGCTTGGGCTTCGAAGACGCATCATATTTCAGCCGTTTTTTCACAAGACATACCGGCACAAGCCCGAGTGGCTTTCAAAAGGAAAATCCCAAAAGTGCCTGATTGGCGGAGTTTTGTCCATGGTTCAATAAATGTGTTTGCGTGAACTTTGTGATGTCAATATTGACAGACAATGTAATCCGCTCACGACATGGTTGATCAGATCAAAAAAACCCATTGGGAAATCGACAAAGCCCACACAAATTTGTCTTTTACGATTTCACATTTTATGATTGCAAAGGTGAAAGGCAGCTTCAAGGATTTTGCCGGCAGCTTTACCTATGCCGAGGATGATTTTTCGGATGGGAGTTTGGAAATTGTCATCAAGGCTGATTCAATCGATACGAATGACGCGAACCGGGACGGGCATTTGAAAACACCGGACTTTTTTGATGTTGCCACTCATCCTGAAATCCGTTTCCAAAGCAGTTCGATTGAAAAAGTAGGAGGCAAAGAGTATACAATCAAAGGAAATCTCTCCGTAAATGGCATTGAAAAGCCTATTGTCCTTGAGGCCACTTACGAGGGCGAATTTGAGCATCCCGTGTATAAAAGCACGATTGCGGTGTTCAATGCGACGGCGCTTATCGAACGCATGGCTTTCGATATCGGAAAAAACTATCCGGCAGCGGCGCTGGGCGAAAAGGTGAGCCTGGTGAGCACACTGGAACTCGTGAAAAAATAACACGCCCTTTCCCGGTGAAAACGATTGCGCCCTTGCATGCATGCTATAACTCACCGATGCCTTTGCTTCAGGCAAAAGCATCGGTGAGTTATTGTTGAACCCGGTTTGGGAAATAGTATCTTTCAAAAATGCCAAACCTGCACCTGTTTCCGGAAATGTCTTGCAAAAGCCGGTAAAAACCATAGTCCACAGATTGCGAACAGACAGATACAAAGCCATGAAAACACCCTCAACCGATTTCCACTTAGAAACCGCCCTGAACCGCATCCGCGAAATACAAGGGTTGCTGCAAGACGGCAACCAGCCGTTTGATGATTCACTCACGCTTTTTGAGGAGGCCACGCGGCACATCAGCCAGTGCCGGGCGTATTTGTCGGAGGCGGAAGTGCGGCTGCAAAAACTGGGACAAAACCCGTAACAACAGGGTTGTGGAAAGCACGGCTGTTGCAAGGGTTGGGTTTGGGCTTTCCGAAAGATACTATTTTGAGATATTGTTTTGTTACACCCCGAATTGTTGCAGGTGGTGGTTTAAATGGAGGTAGGTGAGTTTACCCAATTCGCGTTTGCTGAGGCCGCCAAAAACCGGATGGCTGAAACGCTGGCCGCCGGGCAGCGAAAAAAAGTGGCCGATCAAACCCACGAGTTCGTCACGGTCTTCCCGAAAACCCGAGGGCTGGGTCATGCCGGCTTTTCCGGGATCCAGTTCGTAGATTGTCCTCATGTTTTTGGGCATGGCAATGGGCAAGTTCAACGCCGCAAACTTGATTAGCGTCCGCGTCAGGAAATTGCCTTTTTGTCGGGCCGGTTTCGTGCCGATGCAGATTCTCACTTGGTCGGCGCAGTGGCAAACCATCTGGTTCACGTTCATTTTGCCCCACAAACCCTTGGATTCGTGCGTCAGGCGGGCAATCCTGCCCAAAATCTCATCCCTGCCGTCGGTATTTGCGATTGATTTCATCGGGTTGTGTCAGAATACCTTTTCGTAGATGTCGCCGAATGAGAGTTCACAATCCAATATCCGCACCGCGCCTTCCTTTTCGGTCAGCACCACATCGAGCCATTCCTTTTCATTGATGCGCGTAAAAGTTTCTACCTGCCTTTTGGTCTGCCAGAAAATCAGGTATTGTTTCAGCGTGGGTATCGTTTTGTAGTGCGTCAGTTTTTCAACCAAGTCGTTGTCGGCGTTGCTGCCCGACAGTATTTCAATCACCACCGCCGGGTTGGTGGTAGCCTGCATATTGGCACTGATGGCCTTGAAAACCGGTTCGCCTTCCACAATCATCAGGTCGGGGTAGTACGTGTTGCCCTCATTGGCATCGGTAGGCACATACAGCATCCGGTCGGCAATGTAGAGGCGGTGGTTTTTGCTACCTTTGAGGCAGATTCCAATGGCAACAGCCATATTGGAAGCAATCAGGCCGTGGTTTTCGGAGGTGTAGGGCATGGGGATGATTTCACCGTTAATGTACTCGTGTTTTGTTTTCGCGTCGTATTCCAACCGGCAGTATTCCTCCAGCGAGACACCCGTTACCATTTCAACTGCCATAGCCGTACAATTTTTGGTTGGAAAACACTGAACCCATTTACTTTCAACTCCTATTCTCACGCAAACAACTTGCGGGCGACGCAGAAGCGTTGTTCTGCCGTTCCGTCCCCGCCTTTCAAAATAGTATCTTTTTCAAAGCCGAAACCAGCCCGTAGCCCGTTTCCGGGTCGCCAGACTGCTTCCTGTTAAAATACTTGTGGCACACAAACCGGATGGAAGGATACGAAGTGGCGGTCAGTTCCAAGGTTTTTTCCTCGCTGATCCACTCCACGCGTTCAATGCCCTCTTCGCGTTGCGGAGCCATGGCACTGTCGTCGAGGCAGGTCATGGCGTACCATTTGGTCTGCTTCAGGATTCCGCTGCCATTTTGGGTGTAGGTGTGCCAAGTGGTGCAGATTTTTTCGTGCAGTTGCACCTTCACGCGGCATTCTTCCTCCACTTCGCGCACGGCGGTTTCGCGAAATGTCTCGTCCTTCTCCATTTTTCCTTTCGGCAAGTCCCAAGCACCCAGCCGGTAAATCATCAGTATTCGGTTGTCTTTGCGTACCACGCCGCCTGCCGCCTCAATAATCCGGTACGGAGCCTTGATTGCCTCGGTCAGTATCTGCTTGTCTGGCGAGGCCAGCGTGAGCGAGCTGAGTTTCCTCAGTTTCTTGTCGCGCAGTAAGGCAAACAACCGATAGAGCAGCACCACCGAGGGGTTGGTCACCGCCACATCGCCCTCCAGGTCGGTGGCGGCCACTTCCACGGTCTGCCCGTCAATGATGCGGCTGAATTTGGACTGTTGCGCCGTGAAGGCCTCCATTTTCACGACTTTCACGTGCTTGTCGTTGATGAAAAGATTCATGTGGGATGGAAAACACAAGGTGGGGAGACAAGACGCGATACTGATACAAAAGAAACGCATTTCTGACAATAACGCAACACAAAAGCCGGTAGCGGTTGGCCGCCGCCCGAAGAACCCGTTCCACCCGGTTTTGATTTCAAGGGGAGAAGGGTAGGGGGTTTGGGTTTTCGGAAACATACTATTTTCGGTAAATCGGGCGCAACCAGTAAAAGATGCTTTTTTGGCTGCGCATTACCCGCTATTTTAGCCGCATGATACCATCCATTGACCATGATGCCGTGGCCCAACGCGTAGCCTCGGCCCTGCTCGACATCGGAGCCATCCGGTTGCGGCCCGGCGAGCCATTCACGTGGAGTTCGGGCTGGAAATCGCCGATTTACTGCGACAACCGGCTGGCTTTGTCCTATCCCGGCATCCGCACGTTCATCAAAGACGCGCTGGCCGCCCGCATCCGCGAGGCTTTCCCCGGCGTGGGAGCCATTGCGGGTGTTGCCACGGCGGGCATTCCGCAGGGTGCCTTGGTGGCCGACGCGCTGGCGTTGCCGTTTGTGTATGTGCGTGCCAAACCCAAGGAACACGGCATGGGCAACGCGATTGAAGGCGAATTATCCGCCGGACAAAAAGTGGTGGTCATCGAAGATCTGGTTTCCACGGGCGGCAGTTCGCTGAAAGCCGTGGATGCGTTGCGCCAAGCCGGGGCCGAAGTGCTGGGCATGGCGGCCATTTTCACGTATGGCTTTGCCGAAGCCGAACGCAATTTTGCGGCAAGGCAAATGCCATTGGTTTGCCTGAGCGATTACGCGCACCTGCTCACTGAAGCTACCCGCCGCAACATCATCTCCGAAACCGACCGGGTTTCGTTGGCGGCTTGGCGGCAGAATCCTGAATCATGGCAGCCCGGATGAACGATTTGCAAACCGCTTACCGTTAAAGACAAACCACCGCAATTCGCACGGACAACACACCGAAACCATGAAATGGATACTGCTCACCTTATGCCTGACCGGCCTTTTTTCGTGCGCCGCCAGCGACCCCGCTCATTGCAAACGCCCCAAACAGGCATCGAGCCGGGCCTTGTACAAGCACTGATACAAACAGTTCCCGTTGGCTCTCTTGTATATTGAAATGCACCGGGGTTTGAGCTTTCCAAAAGATACTGTTTTTTAGGTTTTGTGGCGAATCCAACCCGCTAATGGCAAAATTTAGGTTATCTTTGAAATGCGGCAACCCGTTTTTACAGTTATTGACAACCACATTTGCAGACAATTACGGAAATGGAGTATATAACCGACCGGATCACCATTGACGACCAACTTTGCAATGGAAAACCAACCATCCGGGGAAAACGGATTACGGTTCAAACCGTTCTTGAATTTCTGGGTGCCGGTGAGAGCAGGGAGGAAATTCTGCGCCAATATCCTTCTCTTGAACCCGAGGACATCGGTGCCTGCATCCTGTTTGCCAGCGACCTGATGAACCGTGGGTATGTAATTAAATCCGTGGCGTGAGTATGGTGAGTATGGCAGAATTCCTGATTGATGTGAATCTGCCCTATTATTTCTCACTTTGGAATAACGATGACTATCTGCACCAACGCGACATTGATGATGAGTGGAGAGACGCGAGAATCTGGACTTATGCCAAAGAAAACAGCTTGACTATCATCACAAAGGACAGCGATTTTTCTAACCGGATGCTTTTTCAGGAACCGCCGCCCAAAGTGATTCACATTCGTATTGGCAACGTGAAAATGAAGGAATTGTTCGATGTGATTACACAAGTGTGGCCGCAAGTGTTGGAATTGAACGAAACCCGCAAGATTGTCAATGTATTCCGCGACAGGGTTGAAGCAATCACATGAAGTTGTTGAAAAGTCCAAGAACCTCGCCAAACAAAAACACGTGATTGCGGCCAAAAACATCAGCTCGCGCCGGAAACAAGCCCAAAGCCTGATGCCCTCAAGGTCAAGACATCACGGATTTTTGGAGACAAATGTTCTGAATCCCAATTCCTGACGGACACAAGTGAAGGTAAACTCTCCAATCATGAAACACGTAACCTATTTGCTCGGCTTTTGCTCGGCCATTTGCTTGGCGCAAGTACCCGTCAATACAGAAAGCTCATTGGTGTTGCTGGAGGTAAAGACTGGCAAGGAAACAGTGATTTTGACCGAAAAACGCCACTTCGAGGCTCCCAACTGGTCGCGCGATGGCAAGTACCTGATTGTGAACGCGGGCGGTTTGTTGGAAAAAATATCGGTGGGCGGCAAGAAACTCGGCAAAATCAACACTGGTTTCGCCACGGCCTGCAACAACGACCACGGGCTTAGTTTTGATGGCAAAACGCTTATTGTCAGTCACAACGACGAAACGGTGGCCTCTGAGTTGAATTCTCGGATATTTGTGTTGCCAGTGGGCGGTGGCAAACCCCGTTTGGTAACCGATCTGTTTCCAAGCTACTGGCACGGCATCAGTCCCGACGGCAAAACGTTGGTTTACTGCGCCATGCGCAATGGATTCTGGAACGTTTACCGCATCGGCATTGACGGCAGCAACGAAACCCGTCTCACCGATGCCAAAGCTCTGGACGACGGCCCCGAATACAGCCCCGATGGCAAATGGATATACTTTAACTCGCACCGCACCGGCCGGATGCATATTTACCGCATGAAACCCGACGGCAGCCAGCCCGAACAACTGACCGACGATGGGTTTGACAATTGGTTTGCCCACCCCAGCCCCGATAGCAAAAGCATTGTTTACCTGTCGTACGTGCAAGACCAAAACGGCAGTCATCCGTTTGGCAAGGACGTGAAAATCAGGCTGATGAACCTCGAAACCCGGCAGATCCGCGACCTCACGCCGGTATTCTACGGTGGCCAAGGAACACTGAACGTTCCCAGTTGGTCGCCGGACGGTAGGCGGATTGCGTTTGTGCGCTACAAAACCCAGTGACCGCCAAAAAAACACTTTCCGGAAACGGCATCCTAAAAATAGTATCTTTTAAAACGCCCAAACCCACCCGCAGCCACGGGTGGGTTTGGGCGTTTTTCCAAGGCTTCCGGGTACGTTGGCCGGTTTTTGGAATGGCTGGTTTGGCCGGTAATACCGGGGCGGTTGCAAAAAAGCTGAGCCATCAGAAAATAGTATCCCTGAAAAACCCCAAACCCCCGCACAGATTTTTGCAAGCGGAAGGCAGGCGCGGGAAAATATCCGTTGGTGCGGCCAATGTTAAAGGTTGTTAAATGCTGGCCGCGCAAGCCGGATTTAGTTCATATTTGGACGCGCAAAACCGTTTGGCTTGGCATGGAAATGGTGGTTATGCCCGGACTGTGCGGGTCGATGGCATAAGGCAGCCCGCATCGTTTTTCAATTCATCCGCGCCAACCAGGGTTTGGCGTTTCCGGGGGTTTGGCACTTTCAAAACATACTATTTTATGATGCAACGACCATTGTTTCTCATCCTGCTTGCCGGTTTATGCCTGGCAAACGTCGCGCTTGCGCAGCAAAAACCCGGCAGCCAAGGGCTTGTACTGGTACAGGGTTTCACGCTGCACCGCGACAGCCTCACACCCGCCGCCTACGTGACGGTAGCCAACACGCGCAGCCGCATGGGAACCATCAGCGGCGACAACGGTTTTTTCTCCATCCATGTGCGGCGCGGCGATACGCTGGAATTTACGGCCGTGAACTTGGAAAAATCGGTGTACGTGCTGCCAAAGTACTATTCATCCGACAAGGTGTCGGTGCGGGCGGTGATGCGGCAGAAAGTGTACCAGCTCAACGAAATCACCATCCGCCCGTATTCTGAAAAGCAGTTCAAAAAGGACTTGCTTGGCTTGCGGCTTCCCAACCAGCCCGATTTGCAGTTGCCGCAAATACCCCGGCTGGCAACGCTTTCGGATGTGGTCCGCAGCGGCGGCGTGGGGGTTGGCGTTTCGGGGCCTATCACCAAGCTCTACGACCGGTTCAGTAAGGAAGGAAAATCCAAACGCAAACTGACGGAAATGCTGCAAAACGACAACCGGCAGCGGGTGTACAAAGCCAAGATGAACCCCGATTTTGTGGCGAAGGTGACGGGGCTGCAAACCGAAGAACTGGAAAAATTCATGGCTTACTGCAAGCTGGCCGAGGATTTTGTGGTGGAATCGGACGAATACACGCTGGCTTCGGCCATTCAGGATTGTTTGAAAAACTTCCGGGCCGAGCGTAATTGAAAAAAGCCCGCTGAACAAGTTGATGCGTACTTCGCAAAACGTATTGTCGTCATCGACGGCAATACGTTTTGCGAAGTACGCATTTTGTATTGCCAACCGGATGGAAATACGCACAGTGCAACCAGCGTATTTTGCATTGCCGATGGGTCAACGAATACAGGCAATAAATGCAATAGTCTGAATATCAGACACTTGTACGGAATTTTCAGGAAAAACTTTGATTTTCCTGAAAATGCACACATGTTTACGTTCTAGCGTAAACTTGCGTCTATTTGAGAGTTGCCTGCAAGCGTAGTGCGACACCACAATTTGCATTTAGACAGGCAATGAAAATTCCAAAATTCAACTTCAAAACATTCTTTATTACGACAATAATTTGTGGCATTTTGACTTTTGTAACATTAGTTGCAGCAGCAGCAAGAGATGAAGGAACAGGTGGCGATGGAATAATTGTGAAAGCCCTTGAAAAACTATTTTACATCTTTCGTTTTCCGACACACACTTTATTTTTTCAGTTTATGAATGGCTCAATGTTTTTTGTTGGACTATTTCTAAATTGCCTGTTTTATGGACTTGTTGCAGAAAGAATTTATTCGTTTAACAAAAAGAAGGAATCTAAATTATGAAGGTATTTATAACTTTTTTAGTTAGCATCTTTCTTACATCTTGTAACTCTAATGAAAAGTTTGACAAAACGAAATGGCAAGAACAGGGCGACTTGAGAATTTACACACATAGAAAATCTATGCTGAAAGATTTGACCAAGAATTATAAACTAACAGGTCTTTCTTACAGACAATTAGTAAACTTAATTGGCGAACCAGAAAACTATAGCGACAAAGAAAACGACATTGTTTATTACGAAATTGAAACAGATTATGGCTTTGACATTGACCCAGTTTACACCAAGTCTTTACAATTAAAATTGACAAAGGACTCTATCATTGACTCTTACAGCATAAAAGAATGGAAAAAATAACTCAAAAGCTAACGAAAAACGCCAGCAGGCAACATTCGGTTTGGCAATATGGCGGGGCGACGAATATATTCTCAACTTTTTGTTCGCTAATCGGCTTCAGTTCCAGCCGACGAATAACGCCGAGCTGTAGTTCTTAATCATCATTTTTTGTAACTTTATTCAACAGCAGTTACAGGCTGACGATTTTCAAATACCGCCACATCGCCAAGCCGTAGCCGTTAGCGGTCATTGTAAAGACGACAACAAATGAGACAAATTCAACTAATATTTCTTCTGACTACACTTTTTTTAATCGGTTGTCAGACTGACAAAAAGGAAGCAGCAAAAGAGGCTGACAATTTACAACCTTTTCCCTTGGTGCTTGACACTTTTGGCGTAGACAAGTTTTTGCATTTTTTTGAAGATGAAAACCCTAATTGGCTAACAACTTCAAATTACAATTTTTACTTTATTGGAGAAGTTAAAGACACCATTTATTTAAGTCCTTTTACTAACTTCTCACCTCCTCCTCCGCCACCTTTGCCTTCAGGAGCAAAGACGAGTAATAGGACAAAAATAACTGAACTTGAAAATTCCTTTAAAAAATACTATATAGAATGGGACGAGGAAAGGAGTTATAGAAACTGGACACAATCTAAAATTGAAATTCAGCTTGACACAGCAATTAAATTAGCCAACTTATATCCAGTAATACTAACAAATCGGGACACTGACACTATTTTCATCGGTTATGGTAGCCACGTTCCTATTGTAATGGAAGCAGTGGACACTTTAGGAAATTGGAAACCGATACAAGAAAGGTTTATTTATAAGTGTGGTAATGGCGTGGGCTCATTTATTCTCCCTCCAAATGAGTGCATCCTGACATTAGCTCCAATTTTTAAGGGTAATTACAAAACGAAATTGAGATTAACACTTGGTGACAATCATTCTAAGCCGTTTATCGGTTTTATTAGCTACCGACAATTTCAAAGTAAATTTGACGAACACGGTGAATATAAAGAAGAATATAAACGTGAAATGGATGACAATGAAACAACGAACCACTAACAAGGGGTTTTCAGTAGCGGGGGTTGCGTGCTTCGCAGACACTTTTGTGCAAAGTGGAAGTTTGGTTCTCCGAATGAAGTTTAGTGCTAAAACTCCCCGCCATCGCAAACCCTCTAAACCGTTAGCGGTCAGGTTACAAATGACGACGTTACAGCTTAAAAAACGGAATTTAGCAATCAAAATACAACTTTCATGAGGCTTGACAAAAACTACAAAACGCCTCATGAAATTCTATTGCTTGCATCCCCTTCAAAAGATTTGGTTGGTAAATATCCAGCACGGTCAGACGTTTTTGCGGCAGGACAAAATCAACTCTAATAAAGAAGCCCTTGGTATCACCGTACCGGGGCAATAGAAACCCAATAGGCTTCACCGCTTGACGAAAGCCTTGCTTTGCGGGCCGCTTGGGCCGCTGACGGTTATGAGATACATTCCCGGCGCGAGGTTTTGCGTGTTGATCTCAAACGTGTTTTCACCGGCTCTCAGGCTTTGCGGCGTTTGCAATAGCTTCTGCCCCAGCGTGTTATACACCGACACGTCGGCTTTGGCCGTTTTCAAAGATACTATTTTCACTTTCAGAATATCACCAGCGGGAACCGGGTACAGCGTGAAACCGCCCGCTGCCACAAGTGGTTCGGTGGCGGTCACAAACTCCAGCGGATACAGTTGCGTGGCCGGAATGATTTGTTTGGGCGTGCGGCGGCTGCTCCATGCCAGTTTTACCACCGCATCGTACAGTTCCTCGAAGTAGTCCAGCCGCAACTCGTATTTTTTGCCCGCCTCAAGCGTCACCGTGCCCTGCCATTCGGTGGCCGCCTGCAACTGCCACTTGTCCACGAGCAGTTTGTTGTCCACCCAAAGCCGCACGCCATCGTCGGCGGTGGCGTAAAACGTGTACTCTTCCGAAAACAGTGGCTGCACCAGCCCGCTCCACGAAGCGGTGAAATTGTCGGGTTTGATTTTCGGGTCGGGCGAATTATTGCCCCACGTAAAGTCAATATTGGCATCGAGTCGTTTCACCGTGACCGGTACGGTGAAGTTGCGTCGGCCATTGTCGTAATACTTGCCCGTCAGACCGCTGCCTGTGCCCAGCGGCACCACATCAAAAATAGCCCGGTAGGTGGTTGGCACATCGGGCGTGGCAAATGTCAGGATACGGCCAGCCGCGCCGCCACTCCATTGTTTGAATACGTAGAGGTTATTGTTTTTTGCATACGAAACCGGAGCCTCTACAATTCGGGTGATGCCTTTGACGCTGTTGAATTCGTAGGGCGCAATACGCATTTCGCCATCCAGGTTGATGCCGATGCCCGCCGGTTCAGTTTCCAGTTTCAGGGTTGTTTTTTGCGGATACACATCCGTGAAAGTCGTTTGGGAGAGTCCTTTGCTATCAATGGCTCGCAAATGAATCCGATACCAGACATTATCGGAAATCTCGCCGAAGCGCGGCACCGCAAATTGCCCCGCCCGGATGCCTTTCACAGGCGAAAGTCCGGGGTGCGCGTGGCTGTCGTGGTGGAAATCAACCCACCACGTGTACGCCGAGTCGGGTAGGTTTCCATCCTCGTTGTCAAGGACGGTTCCGGCAAAGGCCAGCGTGTCGCCAGCGCGGTAGGTGGCTCCGGCCAGCGGCGTGGTAATTGTGGGCACGGGCCGTTTGTCGGCGGTTACTTGCAGGGCGGCGGCGTGGCTGGCAGCCGAGCCGAAGGCGTTGGTGACCACGCAGCGCAGTTGGGCGTTGTTATCGGCCAGTGCCGCATTTTTGAAAGTATGGCTGCTTTGCGTGGCTCCGGCAATGTTGTTGCCATCGCGCTGCCATTGAAAAGTCAACGGACGGCTGCCCGAAGCCGCCACAAAAAACACCGCGCTGTCGCCCGCCGAAACCAATACGGAAGCGGGCTGCTGCGACATGCCCGGTGCGCCGCTGCCCGTGTAGGTAAGTTTCCAGAGTGCGCCGTTGTTGGTACTGGTGTTGTCTTGCATGGAGCCGCCGCCCATGCCCGCCCGTTCGAGGTAGTACAGCGAGCCATCCTTGGCAAACTCAAAATCCACCGGGCGGTTGATGCCCGTCGCAAACGTGCTTTCAATCTGTCCGTTGGCCGGATTCAGCACCTTGATGTAGCCGTTGCAATAATCCGCAAAGAAATATTTGCCCGCGTAAATGGCCGGAAACCGATTGGTGGCCGCATCGCAGAATGCCGCGCCGATAATCGAGCAGCCCAAGCCGTGGTCGTAGGCATACACCGGGTCGCGGTAGTTGGCGGGCGGGGCGGTATTGGCGGGTTTTGGGCCTTCTATCTGGTTCCAGCCGTAGTTGCCGCCTTTCACCACCTCGTTGATTTCCTCAGACAAGCTGCCGCCCACATCATTAGCAAAAATGCGTCCGGTGCCGGGCTGGATGGCAAACGTGAACGAATTGCGGAAACCCAACGCCCAGATGGCGCGGTTGGTGCCGGTGGCGGAGTTGTAAAACGGATTGTCGGTGGGGATGGAGCCGTCGGCGTTGATGCGCAGGAACTTGCCCAATTTGCTGTCCATGGACTGCGCACTGCCGGAGTTGGCACCATCGCCGATGGAAACGTAGAGTTTGCCGTCCGGGCCGAACGCCATTGCGCCGCCGTTGTGGATGGTGCCCGCCATGGGTTCCAGTTCCACCAGAATCTCTTCCGAACCGGGAACCGCCGCATCGCCGCTGGCTTTAAGGCGCACAATGCGGTTGTGGTTCGCATCCTTGACCGCGTAATACAGGTACACATAGCCGTTGTTGGCAAAGTCCGGGTCGAAGGCAATGCCCCCCAAACCCCGCTCATTGAAGTCGTCCACGTTGGGCAGCACCACAAATGGCGTGGTAAGAAACTCATCGTTGCGCACAATGTGTATCCTGCCGCTTTTGTCGCAGATGAAAAGCCGTCCATCCGGCGAAAACGCCATGGCCGTCGGGTTGAGGCCGCCGGTGATGCGGGTTTCGGCAAAGCCGGTGGGAAATGCGTGCTGCGCCCCGGCAAAGCCGCCGGAAAATAGTATCAGCAGGAAGGCCCAAACCCCGGTGGGCGGCAAAAGGGTAAAAGTCTTTTTCATGGGCGATTTAAAAACCATATTTTGGATTGATAAAATTAAAGAAAAAATTGGATTTTTCAGCGGCATGCACTCACTTTGGAACCAATGTGCGCCGCCATTGCGGCAACGGGGTGGCGGCATTTGCGGTTTTTCGTTTGTGCGTGTTTTTCGCTCCGTTTTATCCGCTATTTTTAGCGGCCAATGGATGGCTGGGAGCATTTTTAAACCCGGCGGGTTTGGCCTTTTCCGGGGATACTATTTTTGAATCCTGATTTGATATTTCACACCAAAACCGTTTCGGAACCCGACAAACGCAATCATTTATGACGAATACAGATGGCAGAAACCGCGTGGTCATTGAACACGTGAACCCGCAAATCAACAGCGGACGTTATCCGGTCAAACGCACGGTGGGTGAGAAACTGACCGTCACCGCCGATGTTTTCACCGACGGGCACGACGAAGTGCGGGCCGTTTTGCTGGTCAGGCACGCCCAAGCCGCCACTTGGACGGAAGTGCCGATGGTTTTCTTGGGCAACGACCGTTGGGAGGTTTCGTGCACGCCCGACCGGCGTGGCATTTACGAATACACGGTGCAAGGCTGGGTGGATCATTTGCTGACGTGGCAGAAAGGATTAAAAAAGAAATTCGAGGCCAAACAGGATGTGGCCGTGGAACTGCTGATTGGGGCCAACTGGGTGGAAGCCGCCGCCAATGCCGCCAAAGGCAAAGATGCCCAGCAATTGCAGGCGTGGGTGGCGCAACTGCGTGCCGAAACCGACCAAGCCGCCGGGGTGTCGCTGGGTTTGGGCATGGAACTGACCAGATTGGTGGAAGCCTATCCCGACAAAAGTTGCGCCAGCCTGTACCACAGCGTTTTGAAAATGGAAGTGGAACGCAAAAAGGCGTTGTTCAGCACTTGGTACGAGTTTTTTCCGCGTTCCACGGCTTCTGAGGCGGGCAAACACGGTACATTCAAGGATGCAGAACGCATTTTGCCGCGCATTGCCGAGATGGGTTTCGACACGGTTTACCTGCCGCCCATCCATCCGGTTGGCGTGAGCAACCGCAAGGGAGCCAACAACGCCGTGACTGCCCAGCCCGGCGAACACGGCTCGCCGTGGGCCATTGGCGGCGCGGAAGGCGGCCACGATGCCATCCACCCGGATTTGGGCACGGTGGAGGATTTCAAAAGTTTTATCAAGGCGGCCAATCAATTGGACATTGAGGTTGCCATTGACTACGCCATCCAGTGTTCACCCGACCATCCGTACGTGAAGCAGCACCCGCAGTGGTTCCGGTGGCGGCCC
This sequence comes from Sphingobacteriales bacterium, assembly GCA_031424975.1. Classification (GTDB taxonomy): domain Bacteria; phylum Bacteroidota; class Bacteroidia; order Cytophagales; family 172606-1; genus Xanthocytophaga. Next base: position 27,571 of record JANPIL010000141.1, on the reverse strand, counting down.
GATGGCTCGGTGCAATACGCCGAAAATCCGCCCAAGAAATACCAGGATGTGCTGCCCGTAAATTTCGAGACTGAAGACTGGCAAAACCTGTGGCTGGAACTGAAACGGGTGTTGGAATACTGGATCGGACTGGGCGTACTGATATTCAGGGTGGACAACCCGCACACCAAGGCTTTTGGCTTTTGGGAATGGTGCATCCGCGAAATCCGCACCAAAAACCCCGACGTTATTTTTCTCGCCGAAGCCTTTACCCGTCCGCGCGTAATGGAGCAGCTTGCCAAGATTGGCTTCAACCAGTCGTACACCTACTTTACGTGGCGCAACACGCAAGCCGAACTGAAGCAGTACATGACCGAGCTGACCAAAACAGAAATGCGCGAGTATTACCGCCCTAATTTCTGGCCCAACACGCCCGATATCCTGCCCGAAATATTGCAGCAGGGCGGCGAGTCAGCACACGTGAGCCGGTTGATTCTGGCGGCCACACTGTCGTCCAACTACGGTTTGTACGGCCCGGTGTATGAATTCGGCATCAACTCGCCGATGGCTCCCGGCAAGGAGGAATATCTGGATTCGGAAAAATACGAGCCGCACGTGTGGGACTGGAGCCGGCGTACCAAAATCCGCGACACCATGACGCGCATCAACCGGATCAGGCGCGAAAATGCGGCCCTGCAAACCACTTGGAACATTGAGTTTGGCGAAACCGACAACCAGCAACTGCTCTGCTACGCCAAAATGGACGATATGCGCAGTAACAAGATACTGGTGGTGGTGAACCTCGATCCGCACCACGTGCAGTCAGGCTGGATAAAAGTGCCCACGCAATACCTGAACATGGCTTCCGGCTCGGCCTACACCATGCACGACCTGATGACCGACAGCCGCTACCAATGGCACCACGAATGGAACTACGTGGAGTTGCACCCCGACATCATGCCCGCCCACGTGTTCCGGGTGGAGTGAGTTGTTTTTAGTCCACAGACGACGGTCGGCAGTCCACAGACAGAAACCGTAGGGGGCAACCCTTGCGGTTGCCCGATTGACAGTTGGCAGGTTTGGGCTTTTTGAAAGATACTATTTTGGACGGAGCGTTTTTATTGCTCTTTTTTGTCATTCCTCCTTTGTCTGAATGACAAAAGGGGTTTGGTGTTTTCAAAAGATACTATTTGTTTTCAATGTGTTTTTTAAATCGCACTTGATGAAAAGCGAATAACACTTTTCTCGTATCCGATGATGGATAAACAGGTGTCCAAATCAAATTTCGTGGAAATAAAAAAATGGTTTCATAAGGGCGTTGACCCTAACGGAAATCTATCAAAAGCCGGTAAGGTTGACGTTTTTTTTGATGTGAAATCATCTTTGGAGGATTCCTGTTCGCTTTCTGCGTGTAATTGTGTGAAATCTGCTTGGATATGTGTCAACTTTGGACTCCAAAAGAACGGGACAGTTAGAGGATACACAGTGTATTTCAAAGATGAATTGGAGAATTCAATATTCGTGCAAAGCAATTAACTGATATGCAAAACTTGCCAACAAGAGAACATCTTCTGAATCCAACGTTAAAGATTGGAATCTATTGAGATTTGGATTGCAAAAAAGCAGTAAAAAACTATCAGAAAAACAAGGGTCACGAAAAATGCGCGATGGAAAAGAATAGATTAAAAAGACGATTATTTTTTCAAGTCCTTACTGAACACACTTCACGGATTGGGCGGTCATTACATTGATGCTGCCAAAAACCGTGTTGCAATGTACAGTGAAGCGTGGAAAGACCTTGGAAAATACAAACAGTACAAGGAGACAAAATCCAATCGTAAACCGAAAAAGCTATTCGGCATTTTCACAAAATAGTATCTTTCAAAACACCCAAACCCGGTTACTCACCTCACCAATACAATGGCAACGAACACACTTCCCCAAGACGACAACTTGCGCTGGTACAAGGACGCAATCATTTACGAACTGCACATCAAGGCGTTTGCCGACAGCAACGGCGATGGCATCGGCGACTTCAAGGGCCTGATCCAGAAACTGGACTACCTCGAAGAACTGGGCGTGACGGCAATCTGGCTGCTGCCATTTTATCCGTCGCCGCTGCGCGATGATGGCTACGACATTGCCGACTACTACACCATCAACCCGACGTACGGCAACATCCAGGATTTTAAGAATTTCATGAAGGAAGCCAAACGCCGGGGCCTGCGCGTGATTACCGAACTGGTGCTGAACCACACCTCCGACCAGCACCCATGGTTCCAGCGGGCCAGGCGGGCACCGGAGGGCTCGGTCAATCGCGATTTTTACGTGTGGAGCGACACGGACAAGAAATACGAGGACGTACGCATCATTTTCACCGACACCGAAACCTCCAACTGGACCTGGGATCCGGTGGCGAAGGCCTACTACTGGCACCGGTTTTTCCACCACCAACCCGACCTGAACTACGACAGTCCGAAGGTGCAAGAAGAGGTTTTCAAGATTTTCGACTATTGGATGGACATGGGTGTGGACGGTTTCCGGGTGGATGCCGTGCCCTATTTGTTTGAACGCGACGGCACTAACTGCGAGAACCTGCCCGAAACGCACGCATTTTTGAAGAAAATGCGCGCCCACATGGACAAGAATTATCCGGGCCGGATGTTTCTGGCCGAAGCCAATATGTGGCCCGAAGATTCGGCAAGCTACTTTGGCAACGGCGACGAATGCCACATGAACTACAACTTCCCGATTATGCCGAGGATGTACATGTCGGTGAAAATGGAAGACCGCTACCCGATCATGAACATCATTGAGCAGACACCTTCCATTCCCGATGCGTGCCAGTGGGCGGTATTTTTGCGCAACCACGACGAATTGACGCTGGAAATGGTGACCGACGAGGAACGCGACTACATGTATAAGGTGTATGCCAAAGACCCGCAGGCCAAGATAAACCTCGGCATCCGGCACCGGCTGGCTCCGCTCATGGACAACAACCGCCGTAAGATAGAACTGATGAACGTGCTGCTATTTTCGCTGCCCGGCACACCGGTGGTGTATTATGGCGATGAAATCGGTATGGGCGACAATTATTTCCTCAAGGATCGTGACGGTGTGCGGACTCCCATGCAATGGAACGACGACCGCAATGCCGGTTTCTCCAAGGCCAACCCGCAGCAACTGTACCTGCCCGTAGTGAGCGACCCGGAATATATGTACGGGTCGGTAAACGTGGAAAACCAGCAGAAAAACCAAAATTCGCTGCTCTGGTGGACCAAGCGCATCATTGATATGCGCAAGCGTTACAAGGCATTCAGCCGGGGCGACATCCATTTCCTGAACCCTACCAACTCAAAAGTGCTGGCCTTCATCCGTTCCTATGAAGGCGAGACTATGCTGGTGGTGGCCAACCTGTCGCGTTTCCCGCAGGCGGTTGAACTGGACCTATCGGCTTACCGGGGCTACGAACCCGTTGAAGTGTTCAGCCACAACGCATTCCCCCCCATCAAGGATCACGATTACCTGTTCACGCTGACCGCGCACAGCTATTATTGGCTGGCACTGAAAAAAGTGGAGGTGGCGGCTTCGGCAAGGGACAACAGCCAACTGCCCGCCTTGGAACTTTCGGATTGGGATGAACTGTCGGAAGCCAAGAAAATCCGGTTCTTGGAAAACAAGGTATTCCCGTCCTACCTGCTCAGTTGCCGTTGGTTTGGCGGCAAAGCCCGCACAATCCAGACGGTGCAAGTCGTGGAAAACATCACCATCCCGACGGTGAGCAGCGAGTCGGCGTTTTTTGTGCTGGAAGTGAACTATAACGAAGGCCTGCCCGAAATGTATTCGCTGCCGGTGGCACTGGCTTTTGGCGACGAGGAACGGAAAATCCGCGACGAAAGCCCGAAGGCAATCATTGTGCCGGTGCTGGTGGGTGGCAAAAAAGGCATACTCTACGATGCCGTGTACAGCGAAGAGTTCCGCAACGTGCTGTACGCATTGATGACACAGAAACGCAAGATGCGCGTGGGCGATGGCGACCTGAACGCCTACGTGACCAAAGACGTGGAAAAAGCCCTGCGTGGAACCAAAAAGCAGGTAGTGAAATCCAAGATATTGAATGCCGAGCAGAGCAACACCTCGGCGGTTTTCGACGACAAGTATTTCTTCAAGATTTACCGCAAACTGGACCGCGCCTACAACCCCGATTTGGAAATAACCCGCTTCCTGACCGAGCAGACCAATTTCAGGCACGTGCCCAAGTTTGCCGGTTCGCTTGAATACCAGCAGGCCAAACACGACCCCATGGTGCTGGGCATGATGCAGGAACTGGTGCCTAACCAAGGCGATGCCTGGACGTACTTCGGTGATGTGCTGCGCCGGTTCTTCGACCGCAAACTGACCGAAAACCGCCATTTAAACGTGCTGCCGCCCATGGGGATGCTCACTAAGCCGGTCACGTTCGAGCAGATTCCCGAAATAATGCAGCAACTGCTCGGGGGCGCGTACGTGGAGCGGGTGCGGCTGCTGGGCCAGCGCACCGCCGAAATGCACTTGGCACTTGCCTCGCATCCTGAGGAAAAAGGCTTTGAGCCGGAAGCCTATTCGCTGCACTACCAGCGTTCGCTGTATTCGTCGCTGGTGGCGCAGGTGCGCGGCTCGTTTGATTTGCTGAAGAAAAAGCTGTCCACGCTGCCCGAATCGGTGCGGGCCGAAGCCGAAGAAGTGCTGGGTATGCGGCCCGCCATCCTGAAATTCATGCAGCGCGTGTACAGCCACAAGTTCAACACCAACAAGATTCGCAACCACGGCGACTACCACTTGGGCCAGGTGCTGTTTACGGGCGAGGATTTCATCATCATTGACTTCGAAGGCGAGCCAATACGTTCGTTCAGTGAACGCCGCCTGAAACGCTCCGCCCTGCGCGACGTGGCGGGCATGATCCGGTCGTTTCACTACGCGGCGTTCTACCAACTGATTCAGGACGAAAAAATGCGCCGCGAAGATGTGGCCTACCTGCAAACGTGGGCCGAGCAGTGGTTCCACTACGTGTCGGGCTTTTTCATGCAATCGTACCTGGAAACCGCCAACGGCCAGGATTTCCTGCCCGACACCTTGGAAGATGTTGACCTGATGCTGCAAATCTTCATCCTTGAAAAAGCGATTTACGAACTCAACTACGAGCTGAATATGCGCCCCGACTGGGTGGTGATCCCGATTCGCGGCATCAAATACATCATGGACGAGTACGCGGCAAAATAGTATGTTTCAAAAAGGCCAAACCCCCTGCCGGCAAACGAGCAAAAAGCACGGCTGGTACTGTAAAAAGGCGGGTGTTTCAAAAAAACGCCAACATGAAAGACGATGGAAATAAAAAAAGAATCATGTTTTAAAGATGAAAAGGCCGACTTCGAGCATTTTGAAAGTTGGGTAAGACAATTGGAGAAAAATAACGGGAGGCAATATGAACGTTATGAAATAAAAACTTCACTTGGAAACACCCATGTCTGGGGTCTCAACACAAAGGAGGAACATCTTGAGACATTGGTGATTTTTCCGGGTGCAAGAACAACCTCTTTGATTTGGGATTTTGACAAAGGGCTTGACAACCTGAACCATAAGATGAAAATCTTCATGGTGGAAACAAATGGCCTTCCCAATCTGAGTGATGGGGCAACCCCGGAAATCAAATCGTTGGACTATGGTTTTTGGGCGGCAGAAGTTTTTGACAAATTGAATATCGAAAAAGCATTTGTTGCAGGAGCTTCATTTGGCGGTCTCATCTGCATGAAACTTGGAATAGTGAAGCCTGAAAAAATAAAGTCGGCTTTTTTGCTGAATCCTGGCTGTTTGCAACCTTTTTCGATGACACTCAAAAACCTTTATTTCAATTTGCTGCCCATTGTAAGCCCGACGGAAAAGAATGTGTTGAAATTTTTGGATAAAGCCGTTTTTTCAAAACCCCATCACAAGCTATCTGTGTTTTCGGAAAAAATGCTTGTTGACTATGAGGTGTTTGCAATAAGCCGCTACAAGGACAGGACACAAAAGCCATATTACATGGACAAGCAACTCTCAGATGTAAAAGCCGAAACCTACCTTATCGAAGGTGACAAGGATTTGCTCTTTCCATTTCAAAAATCCATTGAAAATGCAAAACAACATTTAAGGTTTTTGAAAGAAATAAAAGTATTCAACAATGTGGGACACGGAATTGAAACTTACGGTGAGGCTTTGAACTATATTGGAGATAAAATAAAAAGCCATCACTGACATTGGTTTGGCAATATGGCGGCAGGCATAAATTACGTCCCCGTTTTCCATATTGCCAGCCTACCCCAAAACCATCCTTGGAAAATAGTATGTTTCGAAAACACAAAACCCCTGCTGGTGTCGGCGGGGGTTTTGGGGTTATTCTTGAAAGATGCATTAGATATGCGTGAGCCAAAGGAATTTGAAGAATACGAAAAGCCCGCTGGACACTCTGAAATGACGGCACGCATTATTGCGCATATTGTATTGCTGACAGGCAAAATAGTGTCATTGCCGCAATGCGTATTTTGTATTGCCGAAAACGATAAACACCGTCTAGTACTCAATGCGCATTTTGTATTGTTCAACTTAACCTGGCAGTAATCGTAAGGGCTTATCCAACTGATTGTAAAACGGTTATGGAAAAATGGACACCGTATTTTGGTATCTTCAGCCCCTTTCACTAACATTGCGATGAGGCGCAAAACTTGCGTCTATTTGAGAGTTGGCAGACATATTAATGTGAAACTTACAGTCATTTTTATAGCGACTTTACTTTTGTTTGACACAATTCTGTGTGGACAAACCCGAACTATTCGGGGAAGAGTTATTTCACAAGACTTAGAGCCGCTACCTGACGTCCACATTCAAAACAAAGACACAATTTTGTTTGGCAGGACAGATTTAAACGGCAGATTTAAAATTGAAGTACCGCAACAAATACAAATTCTATTTTTTACTTGGGTTGGGTTTGAGCGGACAAAAATCAAATTGCAAAAAAAATGCGATACACTTGAAATTATTATGCTGTACGCTGGAACTTATGACTTCATGTCACCAAAAAAAATTGACAGACAGCGATTAAAGCAATTTAATAAGTTGCCAGAACTTCATTTGCAAGCATATAACAAAGGACTATTTTCTAAGGAAATAACTTGTTATTCAAATGAGTTTGAGCCAGACAAACTATATTTTGACGAGGTAAAACGGCAAATGATAAAAAAAGAAGCTGAACTCAAACAAATTTTTGAGAAAGTGAATATAGGCGACACCATCAAAATCCCATTCAAAGAACAATCCAGACATGACGGAACTGATAGTGCTACTTTGTTTTCTTATTCAGCTTTCACTGACTACATAACTTATGACTGTATAATTAAAGGAGTTGTAGTTGGAAAGAATAAAAAACACAAAGGCTACAACTTAGTATATAGAGTGATTAATTGCGACAAGTGTAAACCTTCAAACATTTATAAGGGTAAGACAATGAAATCCGATGAAATATTTAAACATGACATGAGACATCGCAAAGTATTCATTGACTAAAAATACGGCTGCCAACAAAAGTATTGCTGCAATTGGGGTTTGACGGAAGTACAATCAGCAGCAGTGCATATCCAAGCTTTATATCCGGCGGACGGAATTCTACCGATCATTAGTTCTTAACTTCGGCTTTTAGTTATTAATTTAGCTTCAGTACCGGGCAGATAGTTGGTCAATTCCCCAACTGCAGCAATACTCGATCGTTAGTGGTAAGCTCAAACAGACCTTTTAAAAAATGGACGAAGATTTAAAAAAACAAGAAGAAGACACTTATACTTATCATTTTTTCTTCAATCACGGAGTATATGATGAGTTGAAACATTATGAAGATTTAATAAGTGAAACAGAAGTATTTTTAAAGACAAAAATTACTGCAATGGAAAGCAGTACTGATGAAGATGTAATTGACGAAAGATTTGGCAAGAAAATTCAATATGAAGGAATTTTTCCTATGATACTATGGAAATCAATATTTTTGAGTACCTACTTTCTACTTGAAAATTCACTTGACCAAATATGTAAAAATTTAAAAAAATCAAACTCTTATAAATTAACTCTGAAAGATATTAGTGGGAGTGGAATATTTAGAAGTAGCTTGTATTTGAAAAAAGTATGTAACATTATAGAGCCATTTGAGTCTGAAACTTGGACAGAAGTAAATGATTTTAATAAGATACGGAATGTATTTGTGCATTCTGATGGAATCTTATCAAAATCGACAATAGATACAATAAAGATTTGTCAAAAGTATAGTCCGATAGAATTAACAGAATATGACGAGGAAAATTTTAACATACAAATTGACAGCGAATTTTGTAAATACTCATTGACAAAAATTGAAAAACTAATTAATGACATACATAATGCGATGCGAAAACACAGAGCCAGCCACTAACATGGGGTTTTGTGCAAGTTGGGCAGACGGAATAACAATGAGCATTTGTAATTCTATTCAGCTTTTGTTCGGGCTTGACGTACATCAGTGAATTTTTTCACTTGACTTTAACTTTATTTTTTCAACCGGCATCGGTTCCGGGCAGACGCAATTCTAATTCCACACCTGCGCAAAGCCCTGCGCGTTAGCAGTCCTTAGAGTTGTTATCGGTTGATAATCAGTTAGTTAAAAACTTGTTTAAACTGCATTCTCATCCGTGCAATGCACGTTCTCTGTTTGTTTTGACAAAAAGGGATTTTGCGTTTTGAAAAGATACTGTTTTCTGGGTTCGGCTTTATTGGAAAAATACACAATCTGTTGATTATCAGTGTATAGCAGCTCCATAGAAGAAATTTGGTTAACTCAAAGTTTGGAACAAATCTACCTTGATTGAGAATTCAAATAGACCTACTTTTGAAGGGAGTCATTGTTACTCAATAAACGGTTCATATAAAGAATAATTTAACCTTAATTAAATCAAATAACCATGGCAAACAAAAAATTTATGCCCAGTGCACCCAACCAAATAGTCTGGGTTCTTGCCCTCATCGTCGGCTTTTTAGGCATTTTGGGACATTACACGCACATAGATGTATTGTCAAAGTATAACTATGAAATGTTACTAATTGGCTTTATTTTACTTGTCATTGGTACGTTATACCGAAAGGTATAACACTACAGTTACTCGGCTGGGTCTGGTCGTAGCGGACACTACGGCCAGACAGTTCAGGATTAGAATTTTATATAAATACTATTCACCATAGTCAACATCATACAGTAGAAATAGTAGAATGCTTAAAAGCAAAAGAAATCATAAGTTTTTCTTGGTGGACTGACGGAAGCTGTGTTTCAACTTTTTGTTTTTCAATTTGGCTTCATATCCAGCAGGAAGTTATTAATTTAGCCATGTGCAAATAATTAGCTTCTATTTGTAAATTTGGTTTCAGATAGCCGCGGGCGGACGGAATTCTATTTCCCACACTTCGCCAAGCCCTGTCCGTTGTGCGTAATTGGCAATTAAGTGCCAACCAAGCAATCTGCGTACTTCCTGCAAGAATAGTATCCTTTCAAAATACGAAACCCGTCTATCTTGCCATAGCCGGGTTTCAAATGGCGAATAACTGCCGGAAAATCAAATCGTCATTATCTCAGTTTCCTTCTTACCCGCCATCTCATCGGCTTTGGCAATGTACTGGTCGGTCAGGGCTTGTACTTTCTCCTCGGCGCGTTTCACATCGTCTTCCGATGCGCCTTCTTTCAGCAATTTGCGCAGGGCTTCGTTGGTTTCCTTGCGCACAGTGCGGATGCTGACCTTGCCGCTTTCCACCTCGTTTTTGGCGCGTTTCACCAGTTCGCGGCGGCGTTCCTCGCTGAGCGGCGGAATGCTGATGCGCACCGTCTCGCCGTCGTTCTGGGGCATTACGCCTAAGTCGCTGTTGCGAATGGCTTTTTCCACTTCGCCCACCATTTTCTTTTCAAAGGGCTTGATAGCCAGCGTCCGCGAGTCGGGCACGGTAACCGAAGCCATCTGGCTCAGTGGCGTGGGCGAGCCGTAGTATTCAACCATCAGCCCGTCTACCATGTGTACCGTGGCCCGCCCCGCCCTGATCCGGGCAAGTTCGCTTGACGTGTGCCTCAGGGATTTTTCCATGTCTTCCCTGCCCTCGTCCAGATAAAATTGTATTTCCTCCATAAGATTGTTTTGCGTTTAAACCACCAATGTGGTGGGTATTGAAAAATCAGGCGGTTCCCGCTGGCGCGAGATTCCCATCTCGTGCCGCCCATGTTCCGAGATTCCCTGCCTGTCCGGCAGGCAGGCTAACTCGGCGGCGGTAGTTTGTCAGTATCAATCTGTTTTTTTCAGTGGACTGTCGGACGTGAACTGTTGGCTAAAATAGTATCCTTTAAAAAGCCCAAACCCGCCAACAGTCAATTAGGCGGCTCCTACGGTTTACCTGTGGACTGCCGACCGTGGTCTGTGGACTCGCAAGAATCAACCCATCGTTACCAGCGTACCCACGTCCTCGCCTTTCACCAGGTTATACAGGTTGCCGGGCTTGTTCATGTCGAAGATAATAATGGGCAGGTTGTTTTCCTTGCACAGCGTAAAGGCCGTCATGTCCATGATATTCAGCCCTTTGGCATATACTTCCTCAAACGTGATGGTGGCGTAGCGCACCGCATCGGGGTCTTTTTCGGGGTCGGCACTGTACACGCCGTCCACGCGGGTGCCTTTGAGCACCACATCGGCCTCGATTTCGATGGCGCGCAGGCTGGCCGTGGTGTCGGTGGTGAAATACGGGTTGCCGATGCCCGCCCCGAAAATCACGGTGCGGCCTTTTTCAAGGTGGCGCACGGCGCGGCGGCGGATGAACGGCTCGCACACCTGGTCAATGCGGATGCCCGACATGAGGCGGGTGAACAGGCCGCTTTTTTCCAGGCCGCTCTGCAAGGCCATGGCGTTAATCACCGTTGCCAGCATTCCCATGTAGTCGCCTTGCACGCGGTCAATGCCCGAGTTTTCGCCATCGGCACCCCGGAAAATGTTGCCGCCACCAATCACAATCGCCACTTGCACGCCCGCGTCCACGACTTCCTTTATTTGTTTTGCGTATTCGGTAAGCCTTTGGGAATCAATGCCGTATCCTTGTTTGCCGGCCAGCGATTCACCACTGAGTTTGAGGAGTATCCGTTTGTATTTCACTGTAAGATGTATTTGTTGGAAATTTGCGCAAAGATAGGAAAAAAACAGCCCCAAGGGGAGGCTTTTAAAAGTCCCCTCCTTCGGAGGGGATTTAGGGGAGGCTTTTGGAGACCTTTAAAACACAATCAGCACTTGGTTTTTCTCCACATTGTCGCCGGTTTTCACTTTCACGGCCTTCACAGTGCCATCGGCGGGGGCTTTTATCGCGTTTTCCATTTTCATAGCTTCCAGTATGACTACCACATCGCCTTTCAGCACCGCTTGACCTTCAGTCACTTTAATGTCCAGAATCAGGCCGGGCATGGGGGCTTTCAGGTCTTTGGGTTGCGTGCCGTTGGCTTGGCCCAAGCCGAGTTGCTGCAGCAGCAAATCAAACTTGTCGTGCGCTTTCACTTCCAGCAACTTGCCGTTTACCTTGACGGTGAAGCTCTTGTGGGCAAAGTCGGCCCTGACCACCTCGGCATTGTACGAAACAGTATTCCCGCTGAAGACGGGACTTCCAGCTTTCAAAACATGGAAAACTCCGTCGCGGATTTCGGCAATATCATGGCCGGCGTGGGCGTTTTCATCCAAGTTGAAAATATACCGTCCGGCAACTGTAATTTTGAGCATGGCATTGGATAAAATAAATGTTCTCCGCAGCCTTCGGGCCATGGACATAAACCGGCGTGTCCGGGGGCTTTGCGGAATGGCGGACAATGAAAAACGCCAAACGCAAAATGTTTTGAAACGCCCCCAACTTTTCCGTTTCTTTGCGCCAAGTAAACAAAAGAAAACCAATGGGCAAAAAACTATGGCTGGCTGTTTGTCTGGCGTGGCTCGCGGGCAGTCTGGAATCGTGCAAAAGCCCCAAGATTGCGCAGACTTCAACGGCCAACGTGCCGGTGGCAATGCCCGGCAACACCACCGACACGCTGGCCGCGCCGCCCCTTGCCCTTGTGGCCGACACCGCGCCGCTGCCCTACCAACCCGAACGCACCCGCAAACATGACCTACTGCACACCAAACTGGAAGTCAGTTTTGATTGGGGCAGGCAGCACCTGCTGGGCACGGCAACGCTGACGCTGAAGCCGCATTTTTACGCCCAGGATTCGCTGCAACTCAATGCCAAAGGGTTTGACATACAGTCGGTTGAGTTGGTGGCCGCCGCCAAAAAAACCACGTTGCCTTATACGTACGACCAGAAAATAGTATCCCTGAAACTGCCCAAACCCTACACCCGCCACGAAAAATTCACGGTGCGAATACGGTATGTGGCCAAGCCCAACGACCTGCCCAAAGGCGGCAGTGCGGCCATTACCGAAGACAAGGGCCTGTATTTCATCAATCCCGATGGCCGGGAACCCGGCAAGCCGCGCCAAATCTGGACGCAGGGCGAGACCGAGGCTTCTTCGTGCTGGTTCCCCACCATTGACTCGCCCAACGAACGCACCACGCAGGAGATTTTCATCACCGTGGACAAGCAATACACTACGCTTTCCAACGGGTTGCTGATCTCGTCCAAATCCAATGCCAACGGCACGCGCACCGACCATTGGAAGCAGGACAAGCCGCACGCGCCGTACTTGTTCATGATGGCCGTGGGCGAGTTTGCAGTGGTGCGCGACAAGTGGAACGGTATGGAACTGAGCTACTTGGTTGAAAAACCGTACGAGAAATACGCCAAAAATATCTTTGGGCGGACACCCGAAATGCTGTCCTTTTACTCCAAAATTCTGGATTATCCGTACCCGTGGGACAAATACGCCCAAGTGGTGGTGCGCGATTACGTGTCGGGCGCAATGGAAAATACCGGCGCGGTGGTGTTTGGCGAATCGGTGCAGAAAGACCGCCACCAACTGCTCGATGAAAACGACGACGATGTGATTGCGCACGAAATGTTCCACCATTGGTTCGGCGATTTGGTGACCTGCGAATCATGGTCTAACCTGCCGCTCAACGAGGCGTTTGCCACCTACGCCGAGTATTTGTGGATTGAACACAAACAGGGCCGCGCCGAAGCCGACTACCATCTGCAACAGGATCAGGAAGTGTATTTTTCGGAGGCGCAAACCAAGCAGGAGCCGCTGATTCGCTATTACTACAACGACAAGGAGGATATGTTCGATGCGCATTCGTACCAGAAGGGCGGCTGCGTGCTGCACATGCTGCGCAAATACGTGGGCGATGAGGCGTTTTTTAAGTCGCTGAACACGTACCTGAAAAAACACGCGTACAACAAGGCCGAAATCCACGATTTGCGCCTGGCCTTTGAAGAGGTGACGGGCCAAGACTTGCAGTGGTTTTTTGACCAGTGGTTCCTGTCGGCGGGCCATCCCGAACTGAAAGTCTCGCACACTTATGCCAACGGAAAAGTACAATTGCGGGTGCAGACCCAAAATAGTATATCCGGCGATGACAAAACCTGCCGCCTGCCGCTGCAAGTGGAAATATGGGCGGGCGGCACAAAAACCGTCCGCGATATTGTAATCAACCAACCCGACCAAACCTTTGCATTTGCAACGGCCACCCAACCCGATTTGGTGCTTTTTGATGCCGAAACCCAGTTGCTCGGCAAGGTGACGCACGAAAAAACGGAGGCCGAACTGACTTACCAATACTACCATTCGGACAAGTACTTGGCTCGTTACGAAGCGTTTAACAAGCTGTTTGAAGTGGTGGCTGATGAAAACGGTGAAAAGCCACCCGCCGACTCCGCCAAAAATAGTATGTCTGAAAATGCCCAAACCGCCGCCGGACATTTTGGCACACCTTCAAGAAAAAAGCTGGCCGCCGATGCCCTGCACGATGCTTCTTGGGTGATCCGGCAGATGGCCATACGCAACCTACCCGAAATACCGGTGGTAAAACTGTCTGATTACGAGACGGTTGTGGAAAAAATGGCCGTTTCCGACCCCAAATCGTACGTACGTGCCGAGGCTGTGAGCAAGATGATTGGCTGGAAACACAAGGATTACCAAGCCGCTTTCCGGCAGGCGTTGAAAGATTCGTCGTACTACGTGGTTTCCATCGCCTTATTCGGCTATCTGAGCACCCAACCCGCTGATGCTGAACGGCAACTGGCGGCTTTCCGCAACTCGGCCAGCAGCGACATCACGCTTACCATTGCCGCCTACTACGCCGAAACCGCCGGAACCGAACAGTTGGATTGGTTCTTGGAAAAAGCCAAACGCAACAGCCTTGACTTCCTGTATCCATTTACGCAATTGTTCGGTTCGTATTTGCTCAGGCAGCCCGCCGAAATCCAGAAAAAAGGCATTGGTTTCCTTGAAAATACCGCGCGCAACGCCAAAAATGAATACGTGCGATTGAATGCCTATCAGACGCTGGCCATGTTTGATGAGTCGGAGGGCGTGCCCGAATTGCTCCGGGATATCCGGGACAAGGAAACCAGCGGAAAACTGAAGGAAATGTACGAATGAGAAGCGGCCCGGGCGGCCTCTGGCCAATGCAGTCCAACAGCCCTGAAAGGGCGATATCCATCAACGCAGGGTATCGCCCTGCGAAACGGGGCAGAGAAAATAGTATCTTTTCAAAAGCCAAAACCCACCTGTTTAAAAGTCCCCTCCTCTGGAGGGGATTTAGGGGAGGCCACTCCTTTTAAATTATCACCATGCTCAAAAACATTTTTCTGTTTCTTTCCGCCGGACTTATTTTTTGCTGGCAACCCGCTCAGGCGCAATTGGTTACGCTATCGCCGCAAGCCACCGCCACGTTGGTCACCGTTGCGCCGGGCGAGGAACTTTATTCCGTTTTCGGCCATACCGCCCTCTGGATCCAGGATCCGCAATTGGGTCTCAATGAAGTGTACAATTATGGCACGTTCGACTTCAACGAATCCAATTTTTATATCAAATACATCCGTGGGAAACTGCTTTACGCGCTGGCAATTGGCAAAATCGAGAACATGGTGTACGGCGCACAGTACGAAAACCGCACCGTTACCGCCCAGCAACTCAACCTTTCCCCGGCGCAGGTGACCAAGCTGTACGCGTTTTTGCAGCGCAATTACCAACCCGACCAGCGGTATTACAAATACGACCACTTCTACGACAATTGCACCACCCGCGTGCGCGATGCCCTGCAAGCCGTGTGCGGCGACAGCCTGAAATTCGGCCAAAACCCTGACAGCCTGACCTTCAGGCAGTGGATTGACCGCTATTTGCAACATAATCACTACGCTGATTTTGGCATTGACCTGGGCATTTCCTCACCGGCCGATAAGCCAGCTTCGTCTGATGAAAGTATGTTCTTGCCCGACAACCTGATGAACCTGACGGCTACGGCCACGGTGATGCGCAACGGCAAGCCCGAAAAATTTGAACTCACGCACCAGACGCTGTTCCAAGCCGTGCCGCGCCCTGCCCTTTCCGATGGGCTTACGCCCACGATTTTGTTCTGGTTGCTGCTGGCCGTTGGCGTTCTGATCACAATCTGGCAGTTTCGCGGCACGGGGCGGCAATTCTGGCTTGATGCCGTCCTTTTTTCGGTGATTGGGTTGCTGGGCTGGCTGCTGGCGTTTTTGTGGTTTGGCACCGACCACCGGGCAACGGTGCAAAACTGGCATTTGTGGTGGGCGTGGCCGCTGCATTTTCCGGTGGCGCTGTGGCTGCTCCGCAAACACAAGCCCGCATGGCTCCGCATTTATTTTGTCACGTATTTGGGGCTTTTGGTTTTGCTGCTCGGTAGTTGGCAATTTATACCGCAACGCATTGATTATGAACTTATTCCGATAGTGTTGTTACTTGCGCTGCGTTCCGCTTTCTTGGTTTTTAGGATGCGGCTGTCCGTAAAACAGACCGCCCCCCAACCCGTGAAGGAAACGTAATCGTGAAAGAAACGTAAAATAGCCTGCCTGTCGGCAGACAGGTATCTTTTCAAAACACCAAACCTGTGTCCCCGCACAGGCCAACAAAAACTCCCCCTCCGGGGCTTTTATTTATGGACTTATCCCAGCTTTGCCAAGACACCATAGCCATTGTCAAGAAGACGGGGGCTTTCCTGAAGCAGGAAGCGGCCACGTTTGACAAGGCCAACATTGAATACAAAAGTGCGGCCAACGACATGGTTTCGTACGTGGACAAGGAAGCCGAAAGGCAATTGGTGGCCAGCCTCTCCAGTCTGGTGCCCGAAGCCGGGTTCATCACCGAGGAAAACACCATCGAAAAGCATTCGGACACGCTGAACTGGATCATTGACCCGCTCGACGGCACCACCAATTTCATCCACGGCCTGCCCGTGTATTGTGTCAGCGTGGCGTTGGTGCAGGGCAAACAGCCGCTTCTGGGCGTGATTTACGAACCCAACCTGGATGAGTGTTTTTATGCGTGGCAGGGTGGCGGGGCATTTTGCAACCAAAAGAAAATCCGCACTTCCGACGCACCCTCGCTGGCCCACGGCCTAATTGCCACCGGATTTCCTTATGAAGTGGCGACCAAGATAAACGTGTACCTGACCATCTTGCAGGATTTTGTGCGCCATTCGCACGGGGTGCGGCGTTTTGGGGCGGCGGCCGTGGATTTGGCCTACGTGGCCTGCGGACGGTTTGAGGGTTTTTATGAATTCGGCCTCAAATCTTGGGATATGGCGGCGGGCATCCTGATTGTGGAGGAGGCGGGCGGCAAGGTGACTGATTTTAGCGGTGGCGATGGGCATTTGTTCGGCGGAAAACTCATTGCCGCTGCCGCCAATATCCACGCGGAAATGCAAGAAGTGATTGCCAAGCATTGGCAGGCTTAAAACAGGCAGGTTTGGGGTTTTTGCGGGATACTATTTTTGAAAAACAATAATTTGTCGGGCAAGCAAATGGCGGGTCGTCTCCCACGACCCGCAACCACAGTTTGCGCCCAACTGCCGGACTTGGAAAGTCCGGCTACCCTTCGGCAAAAATAGTATCCCCGCTAAAGACGGGGCTTTCAGCTTTTAAAACACCCAAACCTACCCGTTGGCTGGAACACGCAAAGCCCGGCCATTGGAAACCAACCGTAAACGGTTTGCGTTACACGACCATGTGGGAAAACATCATTGTCGGACTGGTATTTTTGGCGGCGTTGGGCTACTTGCTGCGCACCGTGCGTGGGCAGTTTGCCAGCAAGCAAGGCTGTGCTAAAGGCTGCGGCTCGTGCGGCGGCATTGATTTTAAAAAAACAGCAGCCGGGATGAAAAGCAAAGAGCAGCCTGTTTGAGGTTTGCGTGTTTCAAAACATACTATTTTCAATCGCTTAGGCGGCGGTTTCCTTGGAAACTTCCGCCTTTTGTTTTTGGCGGCTACGCCCGTGCCAGACAGTGGGCGGAAAACCGTTTTTCATTCGTTATTTTGCCCGTCCAAACCTTTTTGATTCCTCCGATTCCATGGTTTTGTTTTTCAAGATACTTTTCAAAGACCTGTACCATTTGCTGCGCACCCGCAACAGCCGGATGTTTCTGAAACTCGCTTTCCGGTACGGTGATGCGAAGCGGTACGAACCAAAAACCGTTGGCTTTTTCAAGTATACCATGGATGTGCCCGACTGCCAGTCGTTTTTGTGGCAGTTCAAGGAAATCTTTGCCGATGAAAATTACTGCTTCCAAGCCGACAGTGATGCGCCGCTGATTTACGACTGCGGAGCCAACATTGGACTGGATGCGCTGTATTTCAAGCGGTTATACCCCGAATCGCGCATCAAAGCCTTTGAGGCCGACCCGGCAATTGCGGCTTTGCTGCAAAAGAACCTGCACACCAACGGCTTTGCCGATGTGCAGGTGATTGGCAAGGCCGTCTGGATTGCCGACACCACCGTATCGTTTGCCAGCGAAGGGGCGGATGGTGGCGCGATGACCGCCGACACCGGGCAAATGCGGATTTCCGCCATCCGCCTGAAAGATTGGCTGTTGGCGGAAACCGAAATTGACTTGCTGAAAATGGACATTGAAGGCGCGGAAACGGCCGTAATCCGCGATTGCGGCGATGCCTTGCAACGGGTGAAAAACATTTTTATCGAATACCATGCCTACGTTGGGCAGCCCCAGGCACTCGACGAAATGCTGCGGATTTTGACCGGGAACGGTTTTCGCTACTTCATACGATCAGAAGCTGACCGCAAGCAGCCTTTCGTGAACCGCACCAACCGGAAAACCCCGGCCATGGATTTGCAACTGAACATATTCGCTTACCGGTAAATTTAACGATGCAAATTCGCCGGTTCCGGTAATCTCCTTTGGCCGCAAAAGTTGTTTTCCGGGCAATATTCCGCCTATAAAGCCCAAAAGTTACTTTGTGGCAAAAAGTCGGATTCAGAGATGATAATTCGCTCATGAATGCAACATCCGGCCTTTTCGGCCTTGGGGTTTTTTAGCGGATAAGCGGCCTGTTTTTTCTGATTTCCTCATTTCCACCCGTTGATTTTTTCGGTACTGAAAAAACCTTCTTCTTTAACAAGTAAAAATTTTATTTTTATAGCGAAACAGCTAATGGTGACGACATACAACATCAACAACACGGAAGAGGCCATGCATGAATCCGAATTGCTGTTCATCCGGAACCCGATGCCCATGTGGACGTACGACTTGGAAACGCTCCGCTTTGTGGCAGTCAATGAAGCGGCAATCCGGCTCTACGGATACACCAAGGAAGAATTCGCGGAGATGACAATCGCCGATATCCGTCCGCCCGAAGATGTTCCCGCACTTTGTCAGGAGATTGAACGGGTAAAGCACGGCGAACCCCACGAACCCAAGCGTATTTGGCGGCACCGTGCCAAAGACGGGCAGCTCATATACGTGGAAGTTACGGCTGAAACCCAATCACTTGAAGGTCATAAAGACCGTTTGGTAATGGTGCAGAACGTGACCGAACAAGTGCAGTCACAAAAACTGCTGGCACTCCAAAAGGATATTTTGGAAAACACCGCCAAAAACGTATCAACGGATTTCATCTGTGGCGAGCTGTGCAAGGGCGTGGAGGTGCTGAATCCGAAAATCCGGTGCGCCGTCATGCTTTACGACCTTGGCCAACACCGTTTGTCGCTGTTGTGCGCGCCAAACCTGCCCGAGAACTTCAAACGCGAAATCGGGCATTCGTTTCGTCAGCCAGACTCGGCACCGTGGTCAAAAGCGGTGCGTTCGAGCCAAATGGAAGGCTTTGCCGACATTGACACCACTGCCGACTATCCTGAAATGCAGCCCTTTCTGGCGGCTTTCAAACTGCGTTCGTGCTGGGCGGTTCCGGTATTGTCTGCCAAACAGGAAGTAACCGCCCTGTTTTGCATCTACGCCAATGAGCCGCACACGCTGACCGGTTTTGAAACAGATTGCGTTGGCATTGCCACCAACCTGATCAGCATCGTAACCGAACGCGACAAGAGCAAAATGCAGCTCACGAAGTTTTTTTACGACACGCTGGAAGCCCGTCGCGCCATTGAAGAAGAGCGGCTGCGCAACCTCGAAACCGTGCAGCAAAGTGAGGAACGGTTCCGGAAACTCGCGGAAAACTCACCGGACATTGTTTTCGTGGAGCAACTGCCCGAACAGAAAATAATCTACCTGAATCGGGAAAATATATTCGGGTATCCGGCAGAAAAATTTACCCCTTTTTCCACCATACACGAATGGTTCGTGCATGAGGAAGATGTGCCCAGGCTACAGGAACTGCGCCAGAAAATTGCAGAAACCGATAGTCCCGACCATTACAATGTGGAACTGCGCGTGTATAACGCCACAAAACAGGTTGAATGGGTTTCGGGGCGGGTAGTGGTCATGAGCCGCCACCCTGACGGTTCGGTCAGCCAGATATTGGTCAATGTGACGGTCATCACCGAGCAGAAGCAAATCCAGTTTTCCATTGAAAAGGATAAGGCCAACTTGGAAGCCCTGATTGAAAACACCGCCGATGGCATTTGGGTGGTGAACCGCAAGCATGAAATCATGATCGTGAACACCAGTTTGCAGCGTGGCTGCCGGTCATTGTTCGGCGCGCAACTGGAACCGGGCAAAAACATAATCGAACAGTTTCCCGTGGATATGAGGGAGCCTTGGAAAATGCTTTACAAAAAGGCTTTCCAAGGTGAACGCTACCGGAAGGAAATGCACTTTCATTTTGAAGGCAAAGACCTTTATTACGAAATATCCTTCAACCCAATCCGCAACAAGGTCGGCCATGTGGAGGGAGCCAGTGTATTTGCCCGGAACATCACCTCCAAGAAAATGGCCGCCGACGAACTGGTGAAGGCCAATTTTGAACTCGACAGCTTTGTTTACCGGTCATCGCACGATTTGCGGGCTCCTTTGCGGTCGGTGCTTGGATTAATCAATTTGGTTCGCTTGGAGGACGATGCCCAGCAACAAGACAATTATTTGAATCTGATTGAAAAAAGCGTCAACCGGCTGGATAATTTCATCAATGACCTGACGCACTTCTCGCGCAACAGCCGTATGACTGTTGAGCGGCTGAAAGTTGACTTCAATGTCATCCTCAATGAATCTGTTGAGAACCTGCGCTACATGGAAAATGCCGAGCAGGTAAAACTGAATTTGGACATTGCACAGGATTGCGACTTTGTTTCTGATCCGGCACGCATCAGCATTATCCTCCATAACCTGATTTCCAATGCGGTAAAGTACCAGCGCACTTCCATTGACAATTCCTTTGTGTCGGTTGATATCCGAATCACGGTGCAAAACGCCACCATTACGGTTACTGACAACGGCATGGGCATCGAGACTGAATACCTGTCCAAGATTTTTGATATGTTCTTCCGTGCCTCCGCCAATTCGTACGGGTCGGGATTGGGCCTTTACATCACCAAGCAAGTGGTCGAAAAACTGGCGGGTAGCCTGCACGTGGAATCGAAAGTGAATGAGGGAACCGCCTTCACGATTGTGCTGCCCAA
Source organism: Sphingobacteriales bacterium (assembly GCA_031424975.1). GTDB lineage: Bacteria > Bacteroidota > Bacteroidia > Cytophagales > 172606-1 > Xanthocytophaga. The sequence goes on along the minus strand of JANPIL010000141.1, from coordinate 6,516 downwards.
CCTTATTGCCGAAAACATGACAGAATAGTATCTTTCAAAAAGCCGGAACCCGTCTTTCCCTTCCCCCAAAAAATCCCTGTAAGTTACCTTTTCCTCAATTTTTGCATCCCTAACCAACTGATAGCCAATTGGTTGTGGATGATTCTGTGTTTTTAGCACTGATTGGCAAATTGAATTATGCGTTTTTTATTACGCATAGCAGTAATAGGGTTTTTTGAGCCGCCCCGGCTTGACGCAAACCGCTATTTTTGAATCGAAATAAGTGTTAAACAGGAATTATAATTATTCTTTAAACAATATGGAAAACACGTTCGATCTCGTACTGCTTGTGGATGATAATGACACCGACAATTTTATCAGCAAGCGAATCATTGAAATCACCAAGTTTGCCAAGCGGGTGGAAGTGAAAAATTCGGGCAAAAGTGCGCTGGAATATCTGGAAAGGGAGCAGAACAACCCCGAAAACCTGCCCGAAATCATTTTCCTCGATATCAATATGCCCATCGTGGACGGCTTTGTATTCCTGTTTGAGTTCGAAATGTTTGCCGAGACACTGAAAAACAAGTGCCGCATCGTGATTCTGTCAAGTTCGGACAACAAGCGCGACATTGAAAAAATCGTGGACAACGAATACGTAATCAAATTCGTGACCAAACCCCTGACCGAAAGCCTGCTCGGCGAAATCAAACGGATGCCGCGTACCGCCCCGGCCTTGCGCTGACAAAGGCGGAAGGAGAAAATAGTATGTGTTGAAAAGCCCAAACCCGCCGCATAGTTGTTGCCAATCACTTTGGCACGGAGTTGATTGGTTTATTCAGTTCGTTGCCGGGCAATGGATTGGATGACCGGGCATCTCGGTCAGGCATCCGAAATACGGTGCGGGAATCTCTCCTGCTTCTATTCCCAAAAAACTTCCAGCACTTCATCTTCCAAATCCACGGTAGTGCGCCGCGCTTCGGGATGGCGGCGAAACTCAACCGTGCCCGCTACCACCGCCACCACTTCCTGCCTGACCACCATCCGGTCGTTTCGTTTGTGAAACACCACCGCCCGCTCGGCTTGGGCATTTGCAACGGTGTATTTAAAGGCATCACCCTTGATGCGCAACTCCCTGACATTGTTAAGTTTCAGCGTTGAATCCTTGAGTAATTGCAAGGCTTTGCGGGCATCGGGCACGCCATAGCCCACGTAATTGTTGCCATACGGATACAGGTGCGCCGATTTTTCAATGGTGCGCATCAGTTGCCTGTTGGTCAGTTTCGGCGATTTTTCCATCAGGCAGGCAGCCAAGCCCGCAATCACCGGTGCGGCAAAACTCGTTCCGTTGGCTGCGAAACACGACACATTGGGCTTGAGATACGCCAGAAAGTCGGAGCCGATGCTGCTGTAGCCAACCTTATCGCGCGATTTTGCTTTGGTTGCGCCCACGGCCAGCACGCCTTCCGCATCGGCGGGTGTGGAGATGATGCGCCAACTCAAATCATCGCCCTCGTTGCCCGCCGAAACCACAATCAGCATTCCCTTTTGGTCGGCGGCAATCTGGGCGGCCCGGCTTATCTTGCTGGTTTTGCCATCCATGTCAGAAGGCTTGTAGTTCTCTTTCGGGTTACTGAACCCCTTGGCGTATCCCAGCGACGTATTCACCAGCCGCACGCCAAGGCTGTCCATGCGTTCAAGGGCGGCCACCCAATTGTCTTCCTCGCTGCGGGTTTCGCGTACGCCGTGGTCGGTGCGGGCCAAATAAAATGTGGCTCCGGTGGCCATGCCAAACTCCATGCGCTGCGTCGGGTTGTAGCCCGCAATCATCTGCACCACTTCCGCACCGTGCCAATCCGAATGGGTTTCCATGGCAAAAAACTCCTCCTTGCGGTTCGGCTTCACGTAGTCGCGGGTTTCGGCAATCCGGTTTTCCTCGCGCAAGTGTTGCAGCGACGCGTTGGTTTTCAAACCGTAAAAGCCCACATCAATCACCCCGATTTTCACACCTTTGCCCGTTAAGCCCTCGTCTGTCAATGCCTTGGCTCCAATCTGGTTTAGGGCCGTGCTGTAAGACAAAGCTCCCCCCGAGGCCTCCCCCAAAAGCCCCACCCCCGGCCCCTCCCCGATAGGGAGGGGAGAAATGGCTCCCCCATCGGGGGCGGGGGGGGCTTCGTTCGCAATCCTGATATTACCGTCAATCAACGTGATTTCCCGGACGAAAGGCAGCCGTTTCAGGCAGGCCAACTGGTTTTTGTCCAACCGGGCGGAGGCGGCGTTCAGCCACTTGGAAACCACCTGGGGCCGGATGCCGAGGTTTTGCAATTGCCGGACATAGTATTTGTCAACGGGCAAATCTGTGGACTGGCACACGGGCAGGTTTTGCAGCATCCGGTTCCGGGCGGCTTGCGGCGACACGTATACTTGGCCGGCAAGGGGTTTGTCTTTGAAGGCAATCCAATACTTCTGCTGCGCCCACGCTCCGTTGGCGGCCACACACAGGCACAGTGTCACAAAAAAGATTCGGATTCGGTTCTTGCACATGGTTTTTTCCTTTAAAGTATTTTCTCTCTCAAGTATTTCATGCCCGCCCGCAGCCGGGGGTTTGGCGTTTTGGAAACCTGCCTGCCGGACAGGCAGGGATACTATTTTTCCGAAAACCCCGTCTCTACACTTTCTTCAACACGTTCAGCGTGCCGCCTGGCGAGTAGTCGCCAATGGGTTTGCCGCCTCGCAACACATTCTTGAACACCGGTTTCTGGCCCAGCAGCAGCGTATCAATGGCAAACTGGTCGCCGGTGATGATTTGGGAGTTGTAGTGCTTGGTAATCACAAACTGGCCGCCGCCCATGTGCATGACCCGCACAAGCCGGTCGTTCCAGCCCAGCTCCAGTTGCTGGCCGATGGCGAGTTGGCTGGTTACGATGGCCGTTTCAAATTGGGCGGGAATTTTGGCGGTGTCTGTTGTGGCCGCCGCCATGTCCTTAACCGGCGGGGCGGTAGCCGGGTTTTCGTGGTATTGCTGGCGCAGGAAAACGCCGTTCAGGATGCCTTTTTCGTCGGTTTTGTCACAAGCCAGCACCTTTCCGGCTCCGAACCGTGCAAATTCCGCCGTCAGTTCCCGGCTGTTGGTCAGGCTTTCGCCAACCAGCACAATCCTGTCAATATCTTCGGCGCGGTGGTTATGGTTGCTCAGGAAAAGCTCGAATGTCTGCCCCAGGCTCCGGATGTGGTAGGCCGCCAACTGCTCCATCTCCTCTTTTTTCAACACCACCTTGTTGTCCGTTGATTTTTCAATGGCAAATCCCGATTTCACATCCAAAAAAGGGCGTGTTTCGCTGTCCAGTTGCCGCACCCAATCCTTGGCAAACCGGAAATGCCGTTTGTATTCGCGGTTGAGTTCCTCTTTGCCTTGCAACAGCCGCCGCTGGTTGTTTATGTAATCGACGGTGTAGGTGGCCACCACATTCACGCGGCTGTCCACACCCATGAGCGGATAGGTATGGGCGGCAATGCGTTCCACCGCCGAGGCATTGTAGCACTGCACCAGCGAATAATTCAGGTTTTCGTTGAACGCCTCGGCCACCACGATTTTCTTGTGTTGCGGATGGGCCAGTTTGCCGCTTTCAAACAAGCTCAAGGCCAGCATTTCTGCCGCCACAAACGCCGTGGCATCGGTCTCATAGCCAATGCGTTGCAGGTAGGTTGAAAATGCTTTCCGGGAATCTTCAGAAACAGTGTCGGAGAAAACCAGCGAGACCGGAATGCGGGCCGCCGGGTCAATGGAACTCGTCAGTTCGCCGAGCGTGCCCAAGTATTGGCGGCGCACATCGTCCATGACGGTTTTGAGCAGTTCAACGACCGGAACCGTATATTGGAAAACCTGGTAGCTCAGTTTCTCGTCCGTGATGCTTTGCAGGAAGTTGCCGAATGTGTTGGGCACACCATCCTCAAAATCAGGCTGGTAGCGCGAACCGTAAAAAATGCGGTTGCTGGCCGTATCCACGAAAAAAAACAGCGGCACGCGTATTTCATCTTTCACCGTCACGGGGATGAGTGTGCCGAAAGGCTTCACAGCCGCCATCAGAAAATCGGTATCCACGTACAAAACTAAACGGCGATTCATTATGAATTTTGGATTTGGGAATGCGGATGGTAAATTGAAACGCAAAATTACAAACATTCGTCCGTCGCAAAACAGGAAAAATCCGAGCATGATTGTCCGACATTTCATGCGCGTACGTCCTCCTGCAAGGAACTTGTGACAAACAGAAGTGCGTTCGGCAGCAGTAGGGGCGAAAAATCCTGCACAATACAAAAGCCGCCGAATCTGTCACAAGATTCTTCCAGAAGGACAAAATATCGCATGGAAAATAGTATGTTTCAAAAAGCCCAAACCTGCTTGGAAAATAATTCCGGATAATTTCATCAATCATTGATTTTTACCCAAGCTGCCGTCACATTGTCCGTGCTTCCGGCTTCCAGTGCCTTTTCCACCAAGGTTTGGGCGAGGGGTTTGGGGTTTTCGTCAGCTACTATTTCGGTAATCTGCCCGTCGGTCAAGAAATCGTGGATGCCATCGGAAAAGGCGAACAGCATTTCGTTTTCGGCCAGCGTGTGCGGGCCCGTAATGTCGATTTTCAGCGTTTCAAGGCTTTGGCCGATGGCCGAAGTCATGGTAGCGCGGTAGGGGTGCGTGGCGGCTTCGGCTTCGGTGAGCGTACCGGCATCCATCATTTCCTGCACCACCGAGTGGTCTTTGGTCAGGCGGCGCAATCCCTTGGTTTTGTGATACGCATAGCAGCGGCTGTCGCCGATGTTGATTACAAAATAGTATGTTTCCTGAAGCAGAAACCCGGTCAGCGTGGTGCCGCAGTTTTTGTAGGCCGGGTCTTCGGCGTGTTTTTGCAGCACTTTCCGCGCCGTTTGCAGCGCATTTTCGTGCAGGAATGTTTTGGGGTCGTTGAGGTTTTTTATGGCGCGGAATGCCTCTTGGAATGTCTGCACGCACGTTTGGCTGGCCCAATCGCCGTGGCCGTGGCCGCCCACGCCGTCGGCCACGAGCAGCAGGCAGGTTTGCGGTTTGGTTTCAATCAGGAAGCTGTCCTCGTTCACGGGCTTCTTGCCGGCCACCGAATGGCCGTCGGCTCCGAAAAACGGCTTGCGCTGGAAGGCGGATAGGAATTGCTGGAACAAGGCGGCGGGTTTTGGTTTTCGCAAAGTTAAAAAATCCCGTCTTCAGCGGGAATACTATTTTCCCGAAGTTGCACCCGCGTTTCCCGATGTTGGACTCCGTTTGTGTTCCGGGTAAAAAATATGGCAATGTCTTCGCAAAATCCGAACCATTGCGTAGTTTTGCACTCCGTTTGCTTCCGTAGTTCAATGGATACCTGCCTGTCGGCAGACAGGGAATTTCGGTTTCCGGTACCGAAGATAGGGGTTCAAATCCCTTCGGGAGCACAATGAAGATGTAGTATGTCTTATGTTTACGTGCTGAAAAGTTTAGTCAGGAACATTCATTACACCGGGCAAACCGAAAATTTATTTCAAAGGTTGAAACAACACAATGCGGGAAAAACCAAATTCACAAAATCTGCAAGACCTTGGAAAATAGTCCATTACGAAATGTTTGAGACAAGAGAAAAAGCAGTTGAAAGGGAAGTTTTTCTGAAAACCGGAATTGGCCGTGAGTTTATAAGAAAAACCCTTTACCAGAAATGAACACATGCTTCCGTAGTTCAATGGATAGAATTTCGGTTTCCGGTACCGAAGATAGGGGTTCGAATCCCTTCGGGAGCACAAAGTAAAAACGAGCAAAGCCCGGATGTCCGGGCTTTGCTCGTTTTTACTAATCCGTCAGTCGTGCCAACTTGTATTCCCCGCGCCAACGCACAAAACCCACCACCGACAGTACCGTATAGACCACCATCAATGCGGCATAGATATGCAGGCCGCGCTGGTAATAGAGCCACGTGGAAAATATATTGATCAGAATCCAGTAAATCCAGCCTTCCACCACTTTTTGCGTTTCCAGATAGGTAGCAATGAAACTGAAAATTGCATTGAACGCATCGGCAAAGGCATTGTTTGCGTCGGTTTTGCTGGCAAAAAACCAACCCAGCCCTGATGCGGCCACCACGCCCAAACCAATGGCGGCAATATGTTTGCGCCAAGGCCACTGCTGCACCGGAAACCCTTGTGCGCCTTGCCGGTTCCAGTAATACCAGCCGTAAAATCCCATTACCACGTAATAGGAATACAAAATGGCATCGGAATAGAGTTTGGTGACGACAAACAGGTAAATGCTCAACAGCGAACTGACAATGCCAAACGCCCAGCACGCGATTTTTTGACGCATGAGCAAAACCAAATAGGCCAAGCCGGTCAGTACGGCGGTGATTTCTATGGCCAGTGGAAGGGACATGGAATAGTTTAGGAGAAAATCATGGGAAGCAAAATAAAAAACCGCGCGAAAGCCGTGGCTATCGACGCGGTTGGTGTTTTGGCGGGTGCTTGGAAATAGTATGTTTCAGAAAGCCC
>JANPIL010000140.1:0-58469 GCA_031424975.1 Sphingobacteriales bacterium | reverse complement strand
TAAAAGATACTATTTTCCGCATCCGGAAATTGCCGGAAAACCCGTTGCCGAAATTTTCCATCCGAATGATAACTTTCCCGTTCCGGTTTTGCGTATAAGCCTACTATCGCAAGGCCAACTTTCACCATACCAGCTACTTGCATCTTATGAAAAATGCCAGAACCCCACTTTTTCTCTGTATCCCGCTTTTTTTCCTCACCATACTTTCCGTTTCCGCCCAAGACAACCTCAACAGCCAATACCAAAAACTGAAGGAAAAATCGAACAACTACCAGGATTTCAAGGTGATGGACGAAACCGCGCTGGATGCGTTCTGGAAAGGCGTGCAGGATTCGGTGAAGGTTACAAAACGCCAACTGGCCGGTGCGCAGCAGCAAATAAACAGCCAGAAGGTGCAATTGACGCAAGTGCAGCGGCAACTGAAAGCCAAGGAAACCGAAAACCAGCGCGATAACTACGCTTGCAGCCGCGTGCCGGTGCTGGGCATTGAAATGGACAAGCACAGCTACGCCACGTTCAGTTATTTCGCGTATGCGGCACTGCTGGGGGTGTTGGGGTTCATGTTTTTCCGTTACCAAAGCAGCAACCGCGTCACGGTAAGCACGCGCAAGGACTACAGCGAGGCCAAGCAGCAAATGGAAACCTACCAGAAAAAACTGCTCGAAACACAAACCGCCTTGGGGCGCGAGTTGCAAACCGAACGCAACCGGACCGAGGAGTTGCAACAGGAACTGAGCCAGTTGCGCAACCAGAAAAAGTGATTTGCCACCGGCGGCTTCCTTTAAAACCCGCACGGCAAAATAGTATGTTTCAAAAACACCAAACCCCCGCCTTTCCACACGGAAAGCGGGGGTTTTTGGTTTGGCGGATGGCAATGGCGGTTTCATTGGGTTCCTTGCATCCGGGATGTTTACCTTTCCACTGATTTTGGTTACCAAGCTTGTGGGTGACGCAAAACATATTTTCACCTCCGCGCAACCTTTTGAAGACTTTGCGGGTCATAGTTGAAAACAGTATATTTCCCAACACCCCGCGCTTATGAAAACGTCATTCCTAATCCCGGCCTTCCTGCTTATCTTCCTTGCCTGCAAGAAACACGATGCCGAGCCGGAACTGCCCGCTGAGACACAGGTTGGAGCCAACACCTTCGGTTGCCGCTTTAATGGCCGGGCCTGGATTCCTGAAGCGGATGAGAAACCACTTAATAACTGCACTGACCTCCGGTTTGAATTTGAGCCTTACCGCGATTCAGGTTTTTTCTCGTTTACAGCGACTAACTGCAAGCAGGGCGGATATGTATCAATTAATGCAGACATTGCAGGTAAGACTGGCATTTATCCTATTGGCGATTTAGATAGCACCTATCGTAGTCTGATCTTGGCTGGGGATAAATGCACCTATGAAAGTGGTGAGCCAGATACCTACTGCCAAGGCAGTATCACGTTCACACGGGTGGACTACCGGGCGGGCATCGTGTCGGGCCGCTTCGCCTTTGTCATCCACAAGCCCGGTTGCGACACCTTGAAAGTGACCGATGGGCGGTTTGACCTGAAAACCAACTGATTTCTTACCATTATCCATCTAATCCCAATCGCCATCATGAGAAAGCGGGGGTTTGGTGTTTTTGAAACATACTATTTGGATTCACGCAAAAAGCGCGGAAACAACCTTTGCCAAAGGTTCGCGCAAGCATTGGTTTTCTCAGTAGGCCCGCACCGACACGCCGGCCATGTAGTTCATAAACGCCTTGTTCACCACTCGGTTGCCGCCTTCGGTGGGGTAGTTGCCCGTAAAGTACCAGTCGCCGGTGTGGCGCGGACAGGCCAGATGCAGGTTTTCGACAGTCTGGAACACTACCTCCACTTGGGCGTACAGGTTGTGCGGGCGGATGATTTCAGCGATTTTCTGCGAGATTTCCTCGTTCGTAAACGATTCGTACACGGCCCTCACGTGGTTTTGCGCGCCCGAACGGTCGTTCCAGACGGCACTTTTGCACTCTTCCAGGATATTGTACAGCTTGTCCGACTCGTTGCGGTCTTCGAGCAGTGCCAGGGCCGCGCGGAAAGCCACAAATTCTTTCATCTTGGACATATCAATGCCGTAGCAGTCGGGATAGCGGATTTGCGGGGCCGACGACACAATCACGATTCTCTTGGGGCCGATGCGGTCCAGAATGCGCAGGATGCTTTTTTCGAGGGTAGTGCCGCGCACAATCGAGTCGTCCATGAGCACCAGCGTATCCTGTCCGCGCTTGATCACATCGTACGTGGTGTCGTAGCCCGACGAAACCATGCTGGCCCGGTGGCTGTCGTCGGTGATGAACGTGCGGAGTTTGGCATCCTTGATCACCATTTTCTCAATGCGCGGGCGCAACGACAATATCCTGTGCAGTTGGTCTTGGGGCATCTGTTCGTCCACGGCTTTCACGCGCTGCTGCGCCATCCATTCGTCCACACCCTCCATCATGCCCAAAAAGGCGGTTTCGGCGGTGTTGGGAACATACGAGAAAACCGTGTTTTCAATGTCGTAGTCAATCGCTTTCAGTATTTGCGGCACCAGCAGGCGGCCCAGTTCCTTGCGTTCGTTGTAAATGGCCGGGTCAGAGCCGCGCGAGAAATAAATCCGCTCAAAGCTGCACGAACGTTTTTCGAGTTTCTCAATGAACTGGCGTTCCGAAAAGCTGCCGTCCTTTTCAATGATCAGCGCGTGGCCGGGCTGCACTTCGCGGATGGAATCGTAGGATATGTTGAATGCCGACTTAATAGCCACCCGCTCCGAAGCTACCGCAACCACCTCATCGTCAGCGTAATAATAGGCAGGGCGGATACCCGATGGGTCACGGGCCACAAAGCAGGCTCCGTGGCCAAGCAGGCCGGCCATGGTGTAGCCCCCGTCGAAATCACGGCACGAGCGAAGCAGCACCCGCGAAATATCCATGCGTTCCTCAATGATGTGGCTCATTTCCTCGTTGCTGTACTGGTCTTTGTACAGGTCGAAAATCCGCTGGTTTTCCTCATCCAGAAAATGACCGATTTTTTCCATCACCGTCACCGTGTCCATTTTTTCCTTCGGATGCTGCCCCAGCGAAATCAGTTTGCCGTACAGGTCGTCCACGTTGGTCATGTTGAAATTGCCCGCCACCACCAAGTTGCGGCTGCGCCAGTTGCTTTGGCGCAAAAACGGGTGGCAGTTTTCAATGCTGTTCATGCCGTGCGTGCCGTAGCGCAGATGCCCCAGCAGCAGTTCGCCCATGAAAGCCACGTTTTCCTTGAGCCATTGCGCATCGTGCATCCGGTCTTTGTGACCTTTGACGGACTTGAGGAATTTCTTGTTTATCTTCTTGAAAATCTTGCTGACCGGCTGGTTATCAATGGAGCGGTAGCGGCTGATGTAACGGATGCCGGGCGGAACCCCGGTCTTGATTACGGCCACGCCCGCCCCGTCCTGACCTCGGTTGAGCTGTTTTTCGAGCATCTGGTACAGCTTGTTGATGCCGTACAAGGGCGTGCCGTACTTGTCAATGTAGTGTTGGTAGGGCTTGCGCAGGCGAATCAGGGCAATGCCGCACTCGTGTTTGATGGAGTCACTCATGGCGATGGGGAAATGCAACCAAAGGTAGCGGGTTTGCCGGTGAATCGGAATTGGAAAGTCAAAAACCCCAAAATGGTTTAACGCAGCAGCCCGGCCAAAAATTCGGTCAGCCAGTCGGATCTGAAAAATAGTATCAAAACGGGGAGCAAAACCCCGGCAAGCAGTAATTTTTCGCCAAGTGCGATTTCCGGGCCGGATGGGCTGGCGTGACCAGCTTCCTTGAAAAACAGGAGGTACGGGATTTTCAAGTAATAAACCATGGCAACGGCCACATTAAGCAACCCCCAGACGAACAAAACCAGCAGCAGCGGGTCGTTTGATTGGCGGTAGGTTTCCCACAATGCCGAGAAGATGAGCAGCTTGGCCGTGAACCCGGCCGTGGGAGGCAAGCCCGCCAATGCCACGGCAGCAATCACAAAGGCAATGCCCAGCCACGGATATTTTGCCCCCAAACCCTGATAGTCAGTCATTTGACTTGAGCCGGTAATGCGTTCCAACAAAAGAACCGACAGGAATGCGGCGGCGTTCATGAACAAATAAACCGCCGAATAAAATACCAGGCTTTGCACGCCAAAGGCACTGCCCGCCACCACACCAACCAACAAAAACCCGGCGTGGGCAACCGACGAATAGGCCAGCAGCCGCCGCACGTTGCCTTGCCGCAACGCCGAAAAATTACCGACCGTGATGCTGGCCAATGCCACAACCGCCAAAAAATCGCGCAGGCCCGGCCACACCGCCGCGCCCCGTGCCAACGCCAGCAATGCCACAACCCCCGCCACTTTGGGAGCCACCGAGAAAAACGCCGCCACCGAAACCGGCGCGGCCTCGTACACATCGGGTACCCAGGCATGAAACGGCACGGCGGAGATTTTAAACAGCAATCCGCCCAGTGTCAGCACCACCACCGCACCCGTCACGGTGGCGGGCTGCGCGGCAAGTGCCGTCCAAAATGCTGGTTCTGAATAGTTTAGCGAGCCGGTCAATCCGTAGAGCCACGACATTCCGTAGAGCATCACGCCCGAACTCACGGCTCCGAATAGCAGGTAGCGGAGGCTGCCTTCGGCGCTTTTCCGGTTGTCCAGAAAGTAAGTCAAGGCGTAGGAACTGATGGAAACCAGCTCGATTGCCAAGTAAAGCATGAGCAAATGGCTCGCCATCGCCATTAGGTGCAGGCCCAGAATGGCGGCAACGAGAATGGAATGGAACTCGCCGTGGCGTGCATAGGGCTGCCGTTCAAGGCGCGAAAATAGTATCGCCAAAATGCCCGAAACCCCGAACAGGCATTTGAACACAACCGCCAGATTGGTATTGCGCACCAAACCCAAGAAAAGAGGCTCGTTGGGAATGTGCTGGAATTGCCGGGCCGACAAGAACACCACTACTGCCAAACCCAGCAAGGCCAGCCATCCGGTGGGGTTTGAAACCCGTCGGTGGAACACCAAATCACTGATAATCAGCAGCAGGAACAACGCGGCAAGTGCCGTTTCGGGATAAAAACCCGAAAGGCTTTGCAGCAGGAAATTTAATTTCTGAATGAGTGGAACCGTCAAATGAATGGCAAATGAAAAATGAAGAATGAATGAAGGCCGGGCTTTGGAAATAGTATGTTTGCAAACCCCGAAACCTCCTCTACCACTGGCTACTGCTCCTTGACCGGGGCGGGTTTCAGGGTTTCATGGGATACTGTTTTTCTTTTTTCGCGTGGGGCGATAACCAGATAATAGGCCGCCAAAATCAGCAGGCCGATGGCGAACGGAATAAGCGCCAAACGGCGCAGTCCGTAAGTGCCCTCATCCCAACCGAAAAACTCGCCGGTCATCCAAGTGCAGTTGGCTATAATCCAGGAGATGATGGCAAGGTTGTGGAAAAACTCCGCCGCGATATTGCGCGTTCGCCAGGCAATCCAAACGGCAACAGACAGTGTGGGAATAATCATGACCATGCCAACCAGCGGAATATTCAACGCCCAGAAAGCATCCTTGACGAGCCAGAACAGGATGTGCAGGTTTTCGGTGCGCCGGTATTGCGCCGGTATGGAATAAACTTCTTCTTGTGAATCTTTCATTGAAAAAAGGAGGGAAACGGATGGGTTGGTTTTTGGGGGGCAAGCGTCAAATTTTGGGTAAAAATCCGAAAATTCCAATACTTGGCCTTACAAAACCAATACAAGCTGACAACTCGGTTATAGATTTTTCAAGAAAAAATAGCATAAATCAGTAAAATTTAACTATTTGTTCACACGGTTGCCATTGTAATGCCGTAGTTTTGCAATGCCAAACCAGCCAGCGGGTTTTCCGGCAAGTCTGGTTCGGGTTTAGGCCTTTTGAAACATACTATTTTTCGGGATTACACACTTGGCAGCAACGTAACTTTACACCGGTACCGGGCAAATTGTTGCCCGCCACTTTTACAGACAAACATGCCCAGACTCATCACCATATCCAACCGATTGCCGATTTCCGTCAAAGTGAAGGACGGCGAATTCATCTATGAGCAGAGTGTGGGCGGCTTGGCCACGGGCTTGAGTTCTACGGATGCCAAGGAAAACTACTGGGTGGGCTGGCCCGGCATGACCATCAAGCCCGACGACCAGGCCGGGTTGGCGGCACGCATGAACACCGACCACCTGCAGCCCGTGTTCCTGACCGACCGCGAATATGAGAACTATTACGAGGGCTTCAGCAACAAGGTCATCTGGCCGCTGTACCATTATTTCAAGCAATACACCAACTACAAGAAAACCTACTGGGAATCGTACCGTCAGGTAAACCAGCGTTTCTGCGACGAAATACAGAAGATAGCCCGCCCGGACGATGTTTTCTGGGTGCACGACTACCAACTGATGTTGCTGCCCAAGATGCTGCGCGAACTGTATCCGGATGCCACCATCGGATTTTTCCTGCACATCCCGTTTCCGTCGTATGAACTGTTTCGGTCGCTGCCGTGGCGCAGGGAAGTGCTGGAAGGGATATTGGGAGCTGATCTGGTGGGTTTCCACACGTATGACTACGTACGCCACTTCTTGAGTGCGACAACCCGGATTCTGGGCCTGAACAACAACTTGGGCCGCATTAACCTTGCCTACCGCATTGCCGAAGTGGATTCGTTTCCGATGGGCATTGATTATGACAAGTTTGCCAAGGCGGTCTTTGAAAAGGAAACCATCCGCGAAATCATCGAATTGCGCCAGCAACTGGGCAAGGACAAGATAATCCTGTCGGTTGACAGGTTGGATTATTCCAAGGGCATCCTGCAACGCATCCTGGCGTTTGAACGGTTTCTGGAACGTTACCCCGACTGGCAGGGACAGGTGACGCTGCTGCTGATAATCGTACCGTCGCGCGCCACCGTTGATCAGTACCAGCAATTGAAAGAAGACATAGACCGGGCGGTGGGGCGCATCAACGGCAAGTTCAACACGCTGCGCTGGACCCCGATCCATTATTTCTACCGTTCGCTGCCGTTCAATACACTGGCGGCGGTGTATTACATGGCCGATATTGCACTGGTCACACCGTTCCGCGACGGCATGAACCTGATTGCCAAGGAATACATCGCCACCAAAACCGACCAGACCGGCGTGCTGATTCTCAGCGAAATGGCTGGCGCGGCCAAGGAACTGACCGAAGCGATTCTGGTGAACCCGGACGATGCGCACGACATTGTCAAGGCCATCCACCAAGCATTGACAATGCCCGCCGAAGAGCAGATAGCACGCAATGCGGCCATGCAGCAGACTTTGCGGCGGTATAATGTCAAGCGTTGGTCGGAGGTGTTCATCACGCGCCTGAAAGAGTCGCGATTGTCTACCGCGAAAATAAAGATGAAACAATTCAACGACGAAGTCTTGGCGCAAATCGCCGAGGCATACAGTGTTTCGGAAAAGCGGCTGATTCTGCTGGATTACGACGGCACGCTGGTGGATTTCCAAGACGACCCGCAAAAGGCATCGCCCGACGAGTATTTGTACAGCCTGATTACAAAACTGTCGGCCAACCCGGACAACGCCATCGTAATCATCAGCGGACGCGACAAGGACACGCTGGAAACCTGGTTCGGGCACTTGCGCGTGGGCATCGTGGCCGAACATGGGGTTTGGAATAAGGAACTGGATGGCGATTGGACGCACGCCGAATTTCTGGATACCGACTGGAAGCAGGACATCCGCCCGATCATGGAGTTTTTTGTGGACCGGACTCCCGGATCGTTCATCGAGGAAAAACATTTTTCGCTGGTGTGGCATTACCGCAAAGCCGACCAAGGGCTGGCCGAAATGCGCGTCCATGAACTGATTGACCAGTTGGCGCAATTCATTACGCCGCGCCGCCTGCAGATACTGGAAGGCAACAAGGTGATTGAGATTAAGAACGCCAACATCAACAAAGGCCACGCCACGCACCGCTGGATTGAGAAATTCCCGGATTGCTTTGCGCTGGCCGCCGGAGACGACTACACGGACGAGGACACTTTCCGGGCATTGAACGAATACCCGAATGCCTACACGCTGAAAGTGGGCCACAACCAAACGGCGGCCATGTATAACCTGCCCAACAACCGGGATGTGCTGCGCACCTTGCAAAAACTTGCCGATCAGGTGCCGGCAACACCGGTGAAACAGGTTTAGGCTTTTTGGAACCTGCCTGCCGGACAGGCAGGGATACTATTTTGCGGAAACGGAATCCGGTTGTTTCCGCCATCAATCCTTTTTCATGAGAAAGGCAAAACCCGCGCCTTGGAGCCAAGGTGCGGGTTTTGCCTTTTTGAAATATACTATTTCCTTAGTTTTTCGATACCAGCACATCCTCCACACCCGCGCATTTGCTGTTCTTGAAGGCAATGCATTTTCCTTCCTTGTTGATGTAAAACGATTTGCCGTTGTATTCCACCTTTGCCAGGCCGTCGTTGTAAAAGTTTGCCACGTCATATTTGATGGGAACCAGCAATGTGCCTGTTCCGTCCACGTACCCGTACTTGGATCCGAGTTTCACCGCTGCCACGCCTTCGTTGAATTCCTGCACTTCGTCGTACAGGAATGGGACAACCTCGTGGTTTTGCGAGTCAATGAACCCGGTCTTGCCTTTTTTTCCGGCAATTGCCAGACCCCCGTTGAAAGGGTATATGTAATCGTAAGTCAAGGGGATAACCAATTGCCCGCTCTTGTTGATGCAGCCCTGCTTGCCATTCTGGGTCGCTATCGAAATGCCGTCCGCAAATGCAGAGACCTCGTCATACACAATCGGAATCACCACCTTGCCCTCCTTATTCACGAAACCCCATTTGCCGCCGCGCCGCACTTTTGCCAGGCCATCCACAAAACCGGCCACCTCATCGTATTTGAATTCCATCATTGTTTTGCCCTTGGCATTGATCAGGTAGTGCTTGCCACCTTTTTTCACGTGTGCCAATCCCTTTTCAAAAGCCCTTGCCGACTGGTACTCAAACGGGATTACCACGTTGCCTTCCTTATCAATGTACCCGAACAGGCCGTCACGGCTGGCGGCCGCCAAGTCTTCGGAAAACGAAAGCACCTCGTCGTAGTGGAGCCCGTAGGTTTTTGCTCCGTTTTTGTCAATCTGTTCCCAGTTGGGGCCGTTTTTTACCAGCGCCAACCCTTCAGTAAACGGGGTGGCCTCCTCATAGCGCAAAGGTATCACCATGACACCGTTCTTATTCACGTAACCCCATCTTTCGCCCCTTTTAACGGCGGCCAAACCTTCCGAGAAAAACGTGATTTCATCGTTGTCAAGCGCGATGACAGCTATGCCTTTCTTGTTGATGAAGCCCTTGCGGCCGCCCTTCTCCACCAAGGCCAAGCCCTCTGAAAAGGAAGTTGCCAGATCATAGGTTGGCGCAATGATTGTTTTGCCTTTCCGGTCAATGAAACCCCACTTTCCGGTGGCGGTTTCAAAGCGAGCCATCCCATCGGAAAAAGAAGAAGCGTACTGGTACACCATGGGTATGGTTTCCTTGCCGGTGGTATCTATGAAGCCGGCTTTGCCGTCTTTCACTACTTTTGCCAGACCTTCCCGGAAATCTTGGGCCATATCGTATTTGGGGGCGATGATTACGGTGCCCGTGTTTTTTTCCTTGAAGCCGAACCGGCCCGCTTCGGAAAAGGGAATCAGGCCTTGGCCAAAGGAGACCCCCGCAACCATGCAGAATAAAGTGAGCCGGATATAGGATGCAAGGTGTGTCATGAGTCCTGAAGATTGATTGCGCATCTGACGTTCTGATAAAGTAGTTAGACTGGTTTCGGGAGTAAATACGCTTCCGGCGGGTTTTGTATCCGCGAAGGTTGCCGCCAATACAGCGTGTAGGATGTCTAAAAGGCTTCGGGGGAGTTGGAATCAGAGACGGATGCGGCGAGAAATTACATTCGGGGCTGAAAACTTACATGTATATCAGGGCATTTGAAAATGGATTTCCAAACGGGAGTCGCTGAAATTCAGGCCCAAACCTTGGTTCCTTCGGTGCAGTTTCGGCACATTTCTATCTCGCTGCGCGACTGTAGCAATAAATCACGGAATTGGCGGTAAGGCTCCCCATTCCACACACTTGAAAACGACACTTGGCTCACATCGCCCAAGCGGTGGTGCGCATCCTTGTCAAAGCAGCAGGGAACCACCAAGCCATCCCACGTGATCACGCATGAATGCCACATTTTCCAGCAGCCATCCGCCATTCCGCCTTTGAGTTCGTAGCGGCCGCCAGCCACGGGGCGGTAGCGGCGGTAGCGGTCAAGGGTGGGCATCAGCGGTGAGCCATGCTCGTAGTCGTAAATCTGGGCGGTTTTCAGGCCCACGGCATCCACCCCGAGTTGGCGTGCCAGTTGGCGCACTTCCGCAATCTGGTGTTCGTTGGGTTTCACCACTAGAAACTGAAAAACCACAAATGGCGTACGTGAGCCGGTTTTTTTCTTCCATCGGATGATGTTTTCCGTGCCTTCGA
The DNA here is from genome assembly GCA_031424975.1 of Sphingobacteriales bacterium. Classification (GTDB taxonomy): domain Bacteria; phylum Bacteroidota; class Bacteroidia; order Cytophagales; family 172606-1; genus Xanthocytophaga. The sequence continues at coordinate 47,927 of JANPIL010000140.1, read as the reverse complement.
TCACTTTGTGCAGTTTGCCGCCCACGCGGTATTGCTCGTAGGTTTCCTGCGTGGTGCCGTCAATGGAAATGATAAGCCGGTCCAGCCCCGACTCCACGGTTTTGCGGGCGTTTTCATCAGTCAGGTAATGGGCATTGGTGGAGGTGGCGGTATATATGTTCCGGGAGGCCGCGTATTGCACCAGTTCCAGGAATTGCGGGTGCAGGTAAGGCTCGCCTTGGAAATAAAAGACCAAGTACAGCAGCGTGCCTGCCAGTTCGTCAATTGTTTTCCTGAACAAATCCGCCCCCAGCATTCCGGTGGGGCGCGTAAACGAACGCAGTCCGCTCGGGCATTCGGGACAGCGCAGGTTGCACGAAGTGGTCGGCTCAAACGAGATGCTCACCGGCATTCCGCCATGCGCATTGCGACCCATGAGCCGCGAAAAATAGTAGCTGCCCAACACCACAAACCCGTTCCAGGCACGGCGCGGCGTGAGTTTGGACAGCAGGTTGAGCGAATCGGAATAGGTGGCGGGGATTTTCACGGAAAAATGTTTGGGGCGGTACAAGGCAGCGGCGCGGTGTAAGCCCGCATCCGGGATGCCGGTTCAAATATAGAGGCAGCCCGTTCCTTTTCAAAACACGGATTTCAGGGCCGCCGGGAAATACGGTTTCAAAACCCGCCCGCAAAATAGTATCTTGGCCACAGGCAAAACCCCCGTGTTTTCGGGTCAGCCCCACAACCGCCATCCATAACGCAGCACATTATGCCACAGTGGGAAAAAATCTACGAAACGCCCGTCGGCTACCGCGCCCAAATACTGCGCACGCTGCTGGAAAGCAATAATATCCCCGCCGTCATTTTGAACAAGCAGGATAGTTCCTATCTTTTCGGACATTTTGAAATTTTCGTTCCCGATGATTACCTGATCCAAGGACTGATTGTAATGGAACAAGCTGACTTGGAATGAGATACGGAACGCAAATGGCGGTGTGCGTTTTGGCAGCCGATTTTGAGAACCATGTTTTCCGGCAGCAAGACGGGGTTTTGCCTTTTTACAACATAGTATTTCATCGGGTTCATTGTGAGATTAAACATAGGTGCGTTTACCAACCTCCAGCAGCGGGTCATTGTAGCCATTACCGGCGGTTTGGTGCTGGTCGGAGCGATTGTGGGGAATGAATGGACATATTTCGCCGTTTTTTTTGCCATCTGCCTGTTTACCCAGCGCGAGTTTTACCGGCTCGTGGGTTTGGATGGCAACGCCCCGCTCGCGTTTTACGGCACACTCACGGGCCTGTTCATTTTCACCCTCACCTTTCTGGTCGAGAAAGGGCTCATGGGCAGTGAGCATTATTTCTGGATTTCGCCCGTGGCCTCGGCCATCTTTTTCATCAAGCTTTACAAGAAAAACGAGAAGAAGCCGTTTACAAACATTGCCTTCACATTTTTGGGCATCATTTACGTGGCCGTGCCGTTTGCGCTGCTCAACATCTGCGTGTTTGTGCACCATGCCAGATACAGCCACCAGATTATTCTGGGCTGCCTGTTCCTGCTCTGGGCCAGCGACACCGGCGCGTATTTTGCCGGCACGCGGTTTGGCAAAACCCAATTGTTCGCCCGCGTATCGCCCAAGAAATCGTGGGAAGGAAGCATTGGCGGCACCATCTCCTCCTTGCTGGTGGCTTCGCTGCTGGCTTATTTTTTTACGGATTTGAAATACTGGCACTGGTACAGCATTGCGCTGATCATTGTGGTCACGGGCACGTACGGCGATTTGGTGGAGTCGCTCTTTAAGCGCAGCATCGCCATCAAGGATTCGGGAACCAGCATTCCGGGGCACGGCGGCTTTTTGGACCGGTTCGACGGCCTGCTGCTTTCCGCACCGTTTATCGTGGCCTTCCTGCGCATTTTCGTCACGGATTGATCGGTTGTGTGCCTGTTGGCCGGCGCAAAATAGTATCCCCGCTAAAGACGGGGCTTTCAGCTTTCCAAAAGCCGAAACCCGGCGGTGTGCTGAACAAACCGAAAAAAAGTGTGGTTTTGCATTCTAATGAGTATCTTCGGTAAAAAGTCACGGTTATGAAAGGCTCGGTTCAATCATTGACATATATATGTATGCTGGCTGCCAGCCTGTTGTTTGGCATAACGCAGGCACAGGCGCAAGGCCGGATGCACATTGTTCAGTTTTCGGGCTTGGTGCTGGGTGGCGAAGACGGGCAGCCCATTCCCGGTGCCACGCTGTATATTCCCAAGGCGGGGCGCGGCTCGGTCACCAACCCGTACGGCTCGTTTTCCATGCCCACCCTTCCCGGCGACAGCGTGGTGGTTTCGGCGGTTGGCTATAAAAAACGGTTCTACCGCATTCCCAACACTACCGACGAAGGGCTTTCGGTGGTGATAGAACTGAAAACCGACACTACCATGCTGCCCATTGTGGAAGTGTATCCGTACCCGACCGAGGAACTGTTCAAAAAAGCCCTGCTTGCCTTGGAACTGCCCGAAGAAGACCAGCAGGAACGGTTTGCCCGCAATTTCAACCCGGCAGTGCTGGCCCGCATGACGGCATCCATGGGAGCCAGCCCCGCCATGAACTACCGCAACACCGTGAACCAGCAACTGAACTACCAGACCAACCGTTATTTTAATCCGGCATGGACGTTCATGGATCCTTTCCGTTGGGCGCAATTCATCAAGTCGTTGAAGAAAAGCAAACCCAAGCCGAAAAAATAGGCCGAACACCGGATAGGTTTGGGCTTTTTGAAAGATACTACTTCCCCAAAGTTGTTGAAACGACGGGCAAACTGCCTCCGCCCCATTCCTCCCACGGTTTTAACCGTGGGCAAGGCAAACCGCCTTTTCCCCGAGGGCGCGAATACGAAATAATATCCTGCCGAGCGATAAAACCTCCGTTTTTCTTACGCCTTCCAAACAATTTAAAGTTCCGTCCGGTTATGAATGAAAAGGAACTTTATTCCACTTTTTAAACGCCACGGACGTGCGGGTAAGGATAATTTTTTCGGTCAAGAACAAGGGGGGCTATGTGCCATTCTACCATCAGTCACTGTTGTCGCAGTTGGCCGAGTCGCTTTTGGATGGCAACCGGGTACTTTTGGCTGCAAACGAATACAACTTCTCGGGCCTGAAAGGGCAGACGAAGGTGAGCAAGAACGGCCTGCATTTTTATTCCAGCCGCGCCACCTTGGTGTTTGCCAGTGCCAGCCGCGAACTGATTGACGCTTTCTTGCAAAAACTGTTCGAGCAGAAGGAAGTGGAAATCGGCACGTTGCAACTAATTCCCGAAAGCGTGGAGCAGGAAATACTGCCGCAGTTTGGCGACGAGCTTAAATGCGTGTGCATCTCGCCGATTGTTGCCGTTGATTCAGGCGGGAACGAACTGTACGCCAAAAAATTCATTTTGCCGGAAAGCGATGCATTTTCCGATTACCTGTACGAATCCACGATGATGCGCATGGAAAAATCGGGACGTTACACTCCCGAGCAGATTGCGGGCTTCTATAAATTTCAGATTATACCAGACAAGGCATACTTGGAAAAGATAAAGGAAGGCGAGAAAAAATTTGCCCGCATTTATCCGGTGCAGACCGGCGAGGAGTGTGTGGAGGTGCGCGGCTACACGTTTCCTTTTGCGTTGTATTCGGCGGTGGAGGTGCAGGAATTTATTTTTGAATGCGGCTTGGGCTTTTTCACCCACAAGGGCTTTGGTATGGTCGATGTGGTGCAAACCAGCTCGGTACGCCGCACCGAACCCTATCCCTACGAGGGCCAGTCGGTTGCGGGCGGCAGTTTCAGCAAGCATACCCTAAACGGACACGCCATGAACGGACACGCCGCCAACGGGCAATTGTCGTTGAACAGGCGGCAGGAAAATGCCATCTGAACGGTTGTGTCTTAGAACGGCGACCGGAACAAAGAAGAGCCAGCGGAGTGAGAGGTTGTCTCGCTCCGCTGGCTCTTCTTTGTTCCGGTTTAATCTCGTGTTTGTTCCAATCGGCCGGAAATTATTTTTTCGGCATTTCGGCGAGCAATTTCTCGTTCATCTTTACATAATCGCCATTCTTGGCCACCTTTGCCAGTTCAATGGATTGTTTGGCGGTAGCGGTGGCGGCTTTGTAATCCTTCATTTTTGCCTGTAGCTTGGCCTTCTGGTGCAACTGCCAGAATTTGGCATCCTTTTCGGTGGCTTTGTTCATCCACGTCATGGCCTGCTTCAAATCCTTGTTGTTTTCCATGTAATACAACGCGGCGGTGTACGTGTCGTTCATGTCGGCATTGGCGTTGTCAAGCACTTTTTCCTTGATCTGCGCCATTATCTTGCCATCCACATCGGCGGCGAGTTTCAGCGTTGCCTTACTGTTGTCCCAAGAAATATTCAGGTTGGCGGAGTTGCTGGTCACGTCCGAAAAATCAATCGTGAACGTTTCGGTTTTTTGCGCTGCGGCGGTAGGCTTCACCATGAAGCGGGCCACGTCGTTCTCCTGCTTGTAGCTTGCTTCGCTCACCTTCAGGTCTTTCGACAGGATTACCGTCCACTCGTTTTGTGTCGGGATAGACATGATGGCGTATTCACCGGCGGCAACCTTGGTGCCGTTGATGGTGATTTCGTCGCTGACGGTGAGTTTGGTGGCTTGGTTGGCTCCCGTGCGCCATACCTGCCCGTATTCACGGATTTCGCCAAACAGTTTGCGCCCTTTCAGGCTGGGGCGTGAGTAACTTACCGAAACATCGGCCAAGCCCACTTTCTGGCTCACCGAAGCCGCCGGGCTGGGTTGCGGCGTAATGATTTGGGCTTGGATCTGAATGGCGGCCATCCAGCAAAAAACGGAAAGACAAAGGATTTTTTTCATGGCAATAAGCGATTTGTTTAAAGTAAGGTTGAACAAAGGGTAAAATTATGGATTCTTTCGGTAACCACACGCAAACGTTGCAGATTTTCGCGGGTTGCCCACCGGTCTTGAAATCGGGCAAAATGTTAGCAACTCCTTTTGCAAATGCGTATTTTTGCACCTCCAAAATAGTATCTTTTGAAAAGCCCAAACCACCCAATAAAATTTCAACCTGTCAACCATTTGCCAAATTATGTCAGCCGTTCCAGCTTCCGTTTCCCTACTTTCCGACCGCGTGAATGCCATGGCCGAGTCGGCCACGCTGGCCATGACCAAAAAGGCCCGCGACTTGTCGGCGCAAGGCGTGAAAGTGATTAGCCTCAGCATTGGCGAGCCCGATTTTCCCACGCCGCAACACATCAAGGATGCCGCCAAAAAGGCCATTGACGACAATTTCACGCAATACACGCCCGTATCCGGCAACGCCGACCTGCGCGCCGCCATTGCCGAAAAATTGCGCCGCGACAACAATCTGGATTGGAAAGCCGAAAATATCGTGGTTTCCACGGGAGCCAAACAGTCGCTGACCAACGCGCTGCTGTGCCTGCTGAATCCGGGCGATGAAGTGATTATTTTTTCGCCTTACTGGGTCAGTTACAGCGAAATGGTGGTGCTGGCCGAAGGCGTGCCCGTGCTGGTGCATGGCTCCTTGGAAAACGATTTCAAAGTCACCGCGGCCCAGTTTGAAGCGGCCATTACTCCGCGTACCAAAATCGTGATGTATTCGTCGCCCTGCAACCCCACAGGTTCAGTGTTCAGCGAGAGCGAATTGCGCGAAATTGCCGCCGTAGTTGAGCGGCACGACAATGTTTTTGTGCTGGCCGATGAGATTTACGAATACATTATTTTTGAAGGGACAAACTTCAGCCTCGGCTCCATCCCGGCCATCAAAGACCGCGTGATCACCATCAACGGTTGCTCCAAGGGCTTTGCCATGACGGGATGGCGGCTGGGCTACATGGCCGCCGCCAAATGGATTGCCGATGCCTGCGACAAGATACAGGGCCAAATTACGTCAGGCACTAACTCGATTACGCAAAAAGCCGCCGTTGCCGCCATGAATGGCCCCATGGACGACACGCACAACATGGCCGGACATTACCGCCGCCGCCGCGATTTAGTGATTGCCGGACTGCGTGAGATTCCAGGACTGAAAATTTCGATTCCCAAGGGCGCATTTTACGCTTTCCCGGATGTGAGCCATTATTTTGGCAAATCAAACGGAACCAATGCCATCCGCAACGCTGATGACTTGGCGATGTATTTACTCAACGTCGGGCACGTGGCCACGGTGTCGGGCAGTGCTTTTGGCGCACCTGATTGCATTCGCCTGTCTACCGCCGCCTCTGACGAAAACCTGACCGAGGCGTTGCGCCGCATCAAGGAAGCCTTGGCGAAGTTGGCCTGAACATTCAACCTGAGCATTTAATACAGACGATTGCTAAACCTGTGGGGTTGTCAAAACCTTGCGGGTTTTTGTGTTTAATTTGCATGGCCAAACAAAAAACAATGCAATGAACGACATAACCATCTATCAAACCACCGATAATCAGACTTCCGTAGAGGTGCAGTTCGATGGAAATACAGTTTGGCTAAACCAAAGTCAAATAGCACTGCTGTTCCAACGCGACAGGAGCGTGCTCACCAAGCACATTAACAATGTATTTAAGGAAGGAGAGCTGGACGAGAAAAGTAATGTGCAAAAAATGCACATTGCAAACTCGGATAAACCAGTGACTTATTACAACCTTGATGTAATCATTTCCGTCGGCTACCGTGTCAATTCCAAGATAGGCACGCAATTTCGCCAGTGGGCCACGCAACGCCTCAAGGATTACTTGGTTCAAGGCTACGCTCTGAACCAAAAACGGCTGGATCAGTTGCAACAGGTAGTCCAGTTTATCAGTCAGAATGGCAATGCGGACGGATTGCAACTGCGGGAAGCCAAAGGGATGTTGGAAATCATCGGCAATTATACCCGAAGCTTCATATTGCTGAACCAATATGACAGCAACAGTCTGGCCGCAAACAACCTGAACGAAAACATCACGTATGAGATAGAGTACCAAGAGGCTTTTGAGGCGATAACCGAACTCAAAAGCCAGTTGATGGCGGCCAAGGAAGCCAGCGAACTATTCGGCAACCCCAAAGATGATGGTTTTGAAAGTATTCTGGGCAGTATTGTCCAGACCTTTGGCGGTCAGTACCTTTATCCGAGCATTGAGGAGCAGGCGGCCCATTTGTTGTATTTCATCATTAAAAACCATCCGTTCAGCGATGGCAACAAACGTATCGGGGCGTTCATGTTTGTGTGGTTTTTGGAAAAAAACAAGCACCGGTTCAAGAACAACGGCGAATTGAAAATAAACGACAACGCACTTGTGGCCTTGGCCTTGTTGGTAGCGCAAAGCAACCCGGCTGAAAAAGATTTGATGGTGAAATTGATTATAAACCTTATCAACAGCAGATAGCTGTGTTTCAGGCAAGTTTTTAGATTCACCTGAATCTGCGTCTCAAAAACCAGTCTTTTCAGAACCCAAAATAGTATCTTTTCAATAGCCCAAACCCGCCCTGACGCAGTTTCCGTCAGGGTTTTTCTCTGTCCAGCAGCGTTTGCAGCCTTTCAAAAACCATGTCCACCGAAATCATGTGCAGGCAGGCCAAGTCGCCGCGCCAGCAGGGCTTGTTGCCGAATACCGAACACGGGCGACAGGGCAGGATTTCGTTCGGAATTTGCAGCAAATGTTCACTGGCTTGTCCGTACGGGCCAAAACCGGCAAACGGATGCGTGGCTCCCCACACAGACAGCACCGGCACGCCCGACAAGTCCGCCAAGTGCATATTGCCCGAATCCATGCACAGCATCAAGTCCAGTTGCCGGATCAAGGCCAGTTCTTGGGTCAAAGGCATGGCTCCGGCCACTACGGCGGTTTGCGGGAATTGTCGGCGCAATTCATCCAGTTTTTCCAATTCCTGTCTGCCACCGCCGAACAAAAATATCTGAATATCAGGTATTTGCCGGAATATTTTTTCCAGCAGCGGCTCGAAATTGCCGAAATCCCACATCTTTTGGGCGTGTTGCGCAAATGGCGCAATGCCAAGCCAAATCTGGCTTTTCGGGAAAGGAACTTGGTTTGCTTTTAAAAATGCAAAAATCTGATTGTCAGTTTCTTGTGGCGATTGTATGAAGGGCGGGTTATCTATTTCCACGTGCAAGCCAACCTGCCGGAAAAGATGCTGGTAACGTTCCACGGTGTGCGGCAACGGCTGCAAAACCTTGTTTTCCTTGCGGGTGAGGGCTTTTTTTTCGCGTCGGCCTTTGTCCAGCGTCACCGCCCGGATACCCGACAAACCGAACAGGATTTTCAACACCGCACTCCGCAGGTTTTGGTGCGCGTCAACGATACAGTCAAACTTGCCGGTTTTTTGAAGGGTGCGAAACAACCGCAGCAACCCCCGGAAAGTTTGGTACTGGCCGTCGAAATCGGCCTCGAAAATAGTCAGGTTTGGGATGCCCGCAAAAAATGGCGCAAACTTGCGGCGCGTTACCAAGGTAAGCCGCACATTTGGGTTTTGGCGTGTAACGGCTTGCAGCACAGGGGCCAGCAAAGCCACATCGCCCATGGCGGAGAAACGAAAAACCAACAGGTGCATGGGCATTCGGCGTTTATGAACGTAGCGGCAGATTCCATCTGCCGGAAATGCCGCAAGTTTTCCGGTTCGCCGAGATGGCCCGCCTGCCGCCGAGATAGCCTGCCTGCCGGACAGGCAGGGAATCTCGGAACATGGCCGGCACGAGGTAAGAACCTCGCGCCAGTGGCGGTGCCTCAATTAAGCGGAAAATGTGCGGAAACTGCCCCCAAGAATAGTATCTTTTGAAAAGGCGAAACCCACCTGCCGCAAATTTCTTGTGCCGATGCACAGCAAAAAGTCCAAGCTGAAGCGTGGGCTACTGTTTGCCGTACAAAACCGGATTCAACGTCGGGTCGTTGTACATTTTCATCTGGCGATACACCTTCACGTAGCGGCTGCCATTGCCAATGTCGTGCGCCAGTTCGTCGAAGCACGTTGCCAAATCGCTTTCCTGTTCCAGCAGGACGGCCAGCTTTTGCCGGGCTTTTTCGGCGTGCGTTTCCGAAGCGTCCTGCCGCCCGGCCTGTTCGCGGAAGTGGTAGATTTTCAATTGCAGAATGGACATTCGGTCCAGCAGCCAAGCCGGGGTTTCAGAGTTCATCCGGGCGGCGGGCTGGCGAGGCGCATCCTTGAAAGAATCCAAAAACCAGTCGTCGATTTTTTCAACAGTATCGGTGCGGTCTTGGTTCGACGCGTCAATGCGCCGCTTAATTGCCACCAAGTTGCCGGCCAGAATATCCGGGCTGCGGATTATGTCTTCCAAATGCCATTGTACCGTATCAATCCAATTTTTGAGGTACAGCAAATATTCTATCGAACCGGCCGGATACGGGTTGGTAAGCGGCGCGTCCACGTGGTCGGTCTGGTGGTAGTCGGCAATGCTTTGGCGAAAAATACCGTTGGCTTGTTGTGCGGTCATAATAAAAAAAGAAGCCCCCCGGCCTCCCCCAACCCCCTCCGAAGGAGGGGGCTTTTGAACAGGTGGGTTTGGGCTTTTTCAAACATACTATTTTCAACAGCCTCTTTTAGCCCCCTCCTTCGGAGGGGGTTGGGGGAGGCCGCTTTTATCAGGTTAGCTTTTCCCACATATCCTTGCCCTTTTCCTTCAGGCTGTCAAAGGCTTCTTGGGCATCGTGTTTCAGGTCGGTGAGTTTTTCCTCGGCTTGATCCTTGAAAATCACCTTGAAGTCGAAATCCTTGCCATCGAGCAGGCCGGTCAGTTGCGAACCCACGGAATCGGGTAGTTTGCCTTTGATGTATTCGAGCGATGCCATGAACGCCGATTGCGATTGTTCGTGGGAAATGCCCACTCTCGTGGATATTTCGCCGATGATGTCGTCTATTTTCATAAGATATAAAGGGTTGGAAGTGAGCAATCCGGTAAAAGAGAAAAGATATCGGCAGCAATGCAAGGGTTATCCGTTAAAGTATCGTTGAGATAATGACGGGCCGGGTTTGGCGTTTTTGAAACATACTATTTTTTATTTCTCATGCCGGGCTGCTTGCCGCCTTGTGCTGGCTAAAATCCGCTTCTCCTTCCCATTTGCTCACCACGCACGTGGCCACGGCATTGCCCGCCACCGATGTTGCCGAGCGGCCCATGTCCAGAATCTGGTCAATGCCCAGCAGCAAGGCCAAGCCTTCGCCGGGCAGGTTGAACAGGCTCATGGTGCCCGCGATAATGACCAGCGAAGCCCTCGGCACGCCCGCAATGCCCTTGGAGGTGACCAACAGCGTGAGCATCATGACAATCTGCTGCACCAGCGTGAGCGGCGTGTGGTAGGCCTGCGCAATAAACGCCGTGGCAAAGGTCATATACAGCATGGAGCCGTCCAGGTTGAACGAATAACCCAGCGGCAGAACGAAACTGATGATGCGCGGCGGACAACCGAATTTCTCCAGCGCGGCGATGGTCTGCGGCATTGAAGCTTCCGAACTTGCCGTACTGAACGACAGCAGCAACGCCTCGCGGATGTGGCGCATCAGCGGCCAGAAAGGCACTTTGGCGATGAGGCAGATGACCCAAAGCACCACGAAAACGAAAAACAAAAGTCCGATGAAAAAACTCAGGATCAGGTAGGCGTAGCCCACAAAAATGCCCAGCCCTTCGCGGGCCACCACCGCCGTGATGGCACCGAACACGCCGAACGGCGCAAACAGCATCACGTAGTTCACAATCTTGAACATCACGTGCGAAACGGCATCAAGTGCCTTGACCACGATTTTGCCCTTGTCGCCAATGGAACCGACGGCAATGCCGAAGAAGATGGAGAAGACAACGATTTGCAGTATCTCGTTGGTGGCCAGAGCCTCGGCAAAACTCTGCGGGAAAATATGCGTCAGGAACCCTTCCAGCGTCAGTTTCTTGGCCTCAATGCCCGTGTCAATTCCCGCTTCGGGAAGGTTCAGTTTCATTACCTCGCCGGGTTTCATCACGTTCACCACCACCAAGCCCACCACCAGCGACAGGATTGTGGCCATGTAAAAGTAGCCCAGCGTCTTGATGCCGATGCGCCCCACCTGTTTCATGTCGCCGAGCTTGGCAATGCCCACCACCAGCATGGAAAACACCAGCGGCCCGATAATCATTTTGATAAGCCGCAGGAAAATCTTGCTCAGCAGCGCGAAATAATTGCCGTAAATCTGCCCCTGCGTCATCACGCTCGACTTTCCGGTGGCCTCGTCAACGACGGTGATTTGCTGGGGATAGGTTTGGTAGAGGAAATAGCCGACAATGATGCCGAGCACCATGCCAATCACAATGCGCCAGGTTATGTTGAGTTTTGCCATGTTTTACAATAGGTCAGGGAAAAGCGGTGGTAACAATCGGTAAAAATAGTATCTTTTCAAAAGCCCAAACCCAAATCGCCGCGAAATCCCCGCCGAGATGGGAATCTCGGAACATGGGCGGCACGAGGTAAGAACCTCGCGCCAGCTTGCGGTTTGGGTTTAGTTTGAAACTGATGACTTGAAATACTTGCGGTACATGGGCTTGCGGTACGCAAACTGCCCGTACATGAGCGGGTAAAGCAAATAGTCGGTCAGGCGCGAGGGTGTGCGGAACGTAATGTCGTCCACGATGCGGCTGCCGGTGCCGTGTTTTTCCACGCGGTGTTCGTGGTGCCAGTAGGCCAGGAAAAACGGCAGTTGCGTGCCTTCGTCCGTGAAAACCATTTGCCGGTCGTCTTCCTTATAGGTTTTGATCCGGCTTTTCCAGACTTGCCGGAAAAGGATGAAATTGAGTTCAACGTGGACTTCGCCGCCGGGCTGGTTGCCGTCGTAGCGCAGCAAACGCGTAGGCGGAAACGGTGGCGAGACTTTTTCCAGCAGCCGCTGGTCGAAATTCTGCCGCACGTATTCAAAATCGGCTGCTACATCGGTGATTATTCGGATACGCATCTTGGTTTTTTGGCGTTGGAGAATGGCAACCTAACCTTGGCAAAATCGGCTTTATAATTCCGGCCAATTGCGGCATAAACTTTGCGCCGGGGTTTTGGTTGTGCAAAAGATACTATTTTTGGCGGAACTTTCAACCTGAATCCAATCGGAAATGAAACACACCAAGCTGCTTCCACTGTTGTTGCTGGTCGGCATTTGCGCCAACGCCCAAACCGACAAGCCGATTTTCAAGGAACGCATCCGCCCCGAAGACCGCTGGCAGCGGGCTTTCGTGGGCATCAACGCCACGCCGTCTTTCGGCTTCGGGGCGTTCCAGTTGTACGTTTCGCCCACGCTGGGCTACAAAGTCAGCGACAATTTCAACGTGGCTGCCGGGCCGCTGTATATGTTTTTCACGCAGCGGGGCAACTCGGGCATGCGCCAGAACTACAGCATTTGGGGCGCACGGCTGTGGGCGCAGCACCGCATATACCGCACTTTTTACGCGCACGGCGAATATGAACTGATGGGCGCAACCCGTACTGGCGGTGTGGAACGCCAGACCATCGGCAACCCGCTGGTGGGTTTCGCGCTGGTGTCGGAAAGTGACCGGAATTTCCGGAGCATCGCCATCCTGTACAACCTGAATTACATTGACAACCTGACACCTTACGGAACGGTGGGCGGAATCCCGATCCTGATCCGGGCGGGCTGGTGCTTCAACTTGGGCGGGCGGCGATGAAACCCCAAAAACCGCACCGTCATAAAACCGCGACTCCAAACCAACGCGGTTTTTTTGTGCGGCGGGTTTGGGCTTTTGAAAAGATACTGTTTTACGGTTGCACAGTCTAAGCGGAAACCACCATTTTTGCAACCGGCATTTCCGCATTCCCAACTCCACCTTCCGCATTTGTTAAGATGAATTCCTACGGCAAAGCATTCAGAATCACCACGTTCGGCGAATCGCACGGGGCGGGCATCGGCGTAATCATTGACGGCTGCCCCGCCGGGCTGGCCATTGACCACGCTTTCATCCAGCACGAACTGGACCGTCGTAAGCCCGGCCAAAGCCGCATCACCACGCAACGCCGCGAAAAAGACGAGTTCCAGATATTGTCAGGCGTGTTTGAAAACCAAACCCAAGGCACGCCGATTGCCATGGTAATCATGAACGAAGACCAGCGCAGCCACGATTACTCGCACATTGCCAGTCAGTTCCGCCCCAGCCACGCCGATTACACCTACCAAGCCAAATACGGCACGCGCGACTACCGGGGCGGTGGCCGCAGTTCGGCCCGCGAAACGGCGGCCCGCGTGGCTGCCGGGGCAGTTGCCAAGCTGCTGTTGCAGCAGTTGGGCGTAACGGCGAAAGCGTATGTGAGCAAAGTGGGCACGCTGGCTCTGGACACACACTACTCCCAACTCGATTTGGCACTGGCCGAAGAAAACGCCGTCCGCTGCCCCGATCCCGAAACCGCGCAGCGGATGTTTGACCTGATTGACGAAACGCGCAAAAACGGCGATTCCATTGGCGGTATCGTCACGTGCGTGATCCGGGGCGTGCCGGCCGGTTGGGGCGAACCGGTTTTTGACAAGCTCCACGCCGAACTGGGCAAGGCCATGCTGGGCATCAATGCTGTCAAAGGCTTTGAATACGGCAGCGGCTTTGAAGGCGCGGCGCGCTACGGCTCGGCGCACAACGACGCGTTTTACACGGATGAAACGGGCAAAGTGCGCACCCGAACCAATTTTTCGGGCGGCGTGCAGGGCGGTATCAGCAACGGCGAGGACATTTATTTCAACGTGGCTTTCAAGCCCGTAGCCACAATCATGCAGGATCAGGAAAGCGTGGACGCGCAGGGCGAAACCGTGACCGTGCAAGGCAAAGGCCGCCACGACCCGTGCGTGGTGCCGCGCGCCGTGCCGATTGTGGAGGCGATGGCCGCGCTGGTGCTGGCTGATTTTTACCTGCGCGGTAAGGCAGCAAAAATGGACAGGTGAAACTTTTATGTTTTGTAAATATTTTTTATATTTATGGAAAATAAATATTTATGAAAAACACAATCACGTACACCAGCACGCTTTCGGCGGAGGTGGCAGAAACTTTGGGTGAGTATTCCCGGAAACTACGCCTGCCCAAAAACAAAATCATTGAAGATGCTTTAACCAGTTATTTGGAAAACTTGAAGCGGGAGGAATATGCCCGCTCGTTCCGGCGGGCGGCCCAAGACGAGGAAATGCAGGAGTTGGCGGAGCAGGGATTGGCAGATTACCTGAAAATGACCGAATAGCATGAAACAGCGCGACATTTATTTTGCCGATCTCAATCCGGTGAAAGGCAGTGAACAGCGCGGCATCCGGCCGGTTGTCATCATCAGCGGCAATGCCATGAACGACAACCTCGGTATTTGCATTGTCTGTCCGTTGAGCAGCAAAATAAAGCAGTATGCCGGATGTTTGGTTCTTGAAAAAGATGCACGTAACGGTCTGGAATTGGATTCGGAAATAATCGCCTTTCAAATACGCACCGTGGCGAAAGAGCGTTTTTTACGGAAAACCGGAGAAATCACTGAAGAGCAACTGAAAATCCTCAAACAAGGCTTAATGGAAATCCTGACATTCTAAGGCAGGTTTTGCCTTTCCGAAACATACTGTTTTCCGTAACTTTGAACATATCGTACAGGAAATCCGAAAAGCCATGATGCCGTTTGACTTGACTAAAGTGTCCGTATTTCAGGAAGGAATCGAGCAGGGAATTGAGCGAGGAATTACAAACGTGGTGCAGAATATGCGGGCAAAAGGGCTTTCCGTGCGGCAGATTGCCGAGTTTACCGGCTTGTCCGAAGCGCAAGTCCAGCGGATTGCCGATGAAAACGATGGTGCAAAACCGGCACCGGCAGCCAGGCAAAAAGCGCGCAAAACAACGTAGCCCGATTCGTTATTCAATCGAAACAACTCAACCCTTCTGCGCCAACAGAGGGGTTTTGCGTTTTTAAAAGATACTATTTTAACCCTATCTTTCAACGGCAAACCGAAACCGACAAACGCAACCCATGCAAGCACCCAAACGTTTCGCTTTTCCGCCGCTGCGCAAAGTCGCCGACCTGATTTACAAGGGGCAGCCGCTACTCTCGCACATGATGAGCGAAAGCGGCGAACACTATTTGTTCCATTGGCTGGAAGGCGATTTGCTGCAAAACCGCTGGCTGGCGTGCCGCGTGCGGCTGGAGCAACTGCTTAAATACACCGACCGCAAAATCTCGTTGCAAAGTATTTTCTTGGCTCCGGCCGATGGTTTCCTGTATTTGGTAGAAACCGACAACGGTTCGGACTTGCAATACCGCAACGTGCAACTGGTGTTTGCCAACGAAATCCCGGCCAAACAACTGCCCCCCAAAGATTCGCTTTACAAGGGTACGCCGCAGGCGCAGCCGCTGGATTTGATGGACTTGTCGAAGAAATACGATTCGGGATTGCTGCAAATCCATTTTAGCGCATCGCCCAAGATTGGCTATGGCACCATTGACTTGTCGCTGCTGGCCCCGGCTTTGAACCACATTTTTGAAATGGCTGAAGGCTTGGGCCACAACTATTACAAACACCAGACCGACAGCAAGCACCTGCCCGGAAAGTTCTCGCGCGAAGACCATAAGAAACTGATTGCCAGCGCGTCTAATTATGAATTGGTGAACACCATGCCCGGCTCGTTCAACGTGATTCTGCGTCCGCGCAACCAGCAATTGCCCATGATCGGGCAGGAAAGCGAAGCCGACAAATTCAGCCGCTATTGGCACGATTTCATTGCCGCCAGCTTTGATTTCGGGCAGCTTGTGGCATTTGCCGCAAAAAAAATGGATAGCCGCGTGGTGGGCAGCTACCAAAACCTGCTGAAATTGGTGAAAACCTCGCGTTTGCACCTGCATTTGCGCTGGGCCAATTACTACACGCAACTGCAATGGCAGCAATCCATCGGCCACGCACAGGCCACGCAAATCCTGGAAAACATCAACCAACTTGAATACCTGACCGACAACAGCCTGCGCCTGACCGGCAAATTCGTGGCCTTAAATGTCCGCTCCAATATGTACGTCTTTGAATCGGAAGATGGCCGCGAGGTTTCGCGCGGCTACGTGGCCACGGCTTTGCACCATGGCGTGCCGCTGCTTTTTTTCAGCCGCAAGTATGAGGTTGTGATCCAGCGCATTGAGATGAAACAAGCCGGAAAAACCAAGCCCAAAACCAAGGATTTGCTCATCGCCTTCTCGGAGGTCAGCTTTGGCAGCCGCTCCCTGTTCCGCACCGAAAACGGGCTGATGCCGGGCCAGGAACCGCTGTGAAAATAGTATGTTTTGAAAAGGCGAAACCTGAACTTAGTTATACAATTGAAAGATATTAGAGATGAAAAAGACTTTATTAGAAAAAGCTATTAAAGAAAGAACTTTAATAGGTATAAGAACAAGCATGATAGAGTGGGATGAATCAATTATAGGGTTTATAGTTGATTTGGATGAGTCATATTTTACAATTAACGAAATTGATGAGTATGGTTTTCCAATTGGAAATACTCAAATAGCTATTGAAGATGTTATTAGCATCAATATTGATGACAGATACCAAAAAAGATTGAAATATGTTTATGATAATAATTCGATGTTCGATGTGAACAGAAGAGTTACTGTCTGGAAAGAAGGCGAAAAATTAATACCAAATCTAAAAGAGTTGGCTGAAAGTAAACAAATCGCAACTTTATTCCTCTCCGATGACAATTATATTATAGGTTGTATTTTAAAATATGATAAAACTCACGTAATGATTAAAAACGTTGGTAGTGAAGGTGATGAAGATGGGGTCTCCTATCACCCAATAAACGAATTTATTGGCTTAAGATATAATAGCATTAAAGAACAAAAAATAAAACTTTTGTACGAGAATAAAAATTATTTTTATTAAGATTGGATAGTAAATTCAGTCTATCTGTAGTAAAGCCCCCCATCTGCCGCAAGTTTAGCAAAGCGTAACTTGTGGTGGCTGCCAGTTTCCGACTGGCGCGTTTTGCTCGACAAATGACAGTCACAAGTAAAACGTTTGTGGCAGGTTTGCCCTTTCCAGAACATAGTATTTTACCCTAACCAAATAAACCCATGAAACACTTTTCCAAAATCCTGCCGCTGCTGTTTTTTGCGGCATTGCTGGCAAACGCCCAGACCTACAAAGCCTACGTGGACAAAATGGCCGACCAACTGGAACCCAAGACGATTGAGTGGCGGCGGCATTTGCACCAGAACCCGGAACTGAGCAACCGCGAGTTTAAAACCTCCGAATACGTAGCCGAAAAGCTCAAGGCGTTGGGCATTGAAGTCAAAACGGGCATTGCCAAAACGGGCGTGGTGGGTATTCTAAAAGGCGGTAAACCCGGCCCGTGCGTGGCGCTGCGTGCCGACATGGACGCGCTGCCCGTGGTGGAGCGGGTTCCGGTGGCGTTTGCGTCCACGGCCAAATCACTGTACAACGGGCAGGAAGTGGGCGTGATGCACGCCTGCGGCCACGACACGCACGTGGCCATGATGCTGGCGGCGGCGGAAATCCTGTCGGGCATGAAAAAGGACATCAAAGGGACGGTCAAATTCATTTTCCAGCCTGCCGAAGAAGGCGCGCCGCGCGGTGAGGAAGGCGGCGCAAAATTGATGATTAAGGAAGGCGTACTGGAAAACCCGAAAGTGGACGCGATTTTCGGCATCCACATCAATGCCCAAACCGAAGTGGGCAAAATCAAATACCGGCCCGAAGGCATCATGGCAAGCGTGGACATTTTGCGCATCAAGGTCAAGGGCAGGCAGTCGCACGGGGCGTATCCGTGGCTGGGCGTGGATCCGATTGTGGTTTCGTCGCAGATTATCTTGGGCCTGCAAACCATTGTGAGCCGCCAACTGGAACTGACCAATAACGCGGCCGTCATCACCATTGGCTCATTGCACGGTGGCGTTCGCAACAATATCATCCCCGAAGAGGTGAACATGGAAGGCACCATCCGGTCGCTGGATGCAGTCATGCAGCGCATCATTCACGAACGCATCAAACGCACCGCCGAGAAAATCGCTGAGAGTGCCGGAGCCACCGCCGAAGTGGAAATATCCAAGGAATATCCGGTTACGTTTAACCACCAGCAACTGATGGAGAAAATGGTGCCGACGCTGCAAAAAATCAATGGCCGCGAAAACGCCACGCTCACCAAAGCCGTGACCGGCGCCGAGGATTTCTCGTTTTTCCAAGAAAAAGTGCCGGGCGTGTTCGTTTTTGTGGGCGGAATGCCCAAGGGAAAGGACGTGACCGAAACCGCCGCCCACCACACACCCGACTTTTTCATTGACGAAAGCGGCATGAAAACCGGCGTAAAAACCTACTGTATGCTGGCCTTGGATTACTTGGAAATGAAAAAATAGTTTCTGAAAAAACTTAGGTCAGACACTGTGTGTCAGACCGGCATCGCGCATCGGCTTTCGAGCAACAAGCGGGTTTGGCACTTGAAAAAGATACTGTTTCAGTTTTATCTTGATATAAATATCGTTTTTCCAAGATTCAACAAAACATTTCCAATTATCTAAGAAATAATTCTGAAAAACATAGCATCATTATTTTAATCTTTAGTAAGTTTATAGACTAAATATAAAACCTTACTCCAAGAGCATGACGGTATTAGCAAGCGGTATTTCATATTGTTGTCTCCGCAATTGACCACAGGGCTTGCACATCCGCCGCTTCTTCATCCAGCCATGCAAAAGCCCCTCACCGTGTGAAGGGTTTTTTATTGCGCCGATTTGCCGTTTCAAGAATATACTATTTGTTTAACCGACTCATACGCTGCCCAATGCAAAGTTTCCGCACCGAACATGAAAATCCGCTGGTTGAAAAAGACATTGTGGATTTGGAAAAGAAAATCCGCCTATTCCGCGAAGGCAAAATCCACGACGACAAATTCCGCAGTTTGCGGCTTGCGCGCGGCATTTACGGCCAGCGGCAACCGGGCGTGCAGATGATCCGCATCAAGTTGCCGTTTGGCAAGGTCAGCGTGCGGCAACTGTTGTGCATTGCCGACGTTTCGGACGAATACGCCACCGGAAACCTGCACCTGACCACCCGGCAGGATGTGCAGATTCACTTTGTGAGCTTGGAGAAAACACCCGAACTCTGGGCCAAGCTCGAAGCCGATGACATTACCCTGCGTGAGGCTTGCGGCAACACCGTGCGCAACGTAACCGCCTCTGCCACAGCGGGCATTGATCCTGAAGAACCGTTTGACGTGTCGCCCTACGCTGATGCCATGTTCCGGTATTTCCTGCGCAACGCCATCAGCCAGGAATTGGGGCGCAAGTTCAAAATCTCGTTTTCCAGCAGTGACCGCGATACGGGTTTTTCATTTATGCACGACTTGGGGTTCATCCCGAAGATAAAATCGGAAAACGGCATTGAAACGCGCGGTTTCAAGGTCATGCTCGGCGGCGGGTTGGGTGCGCAGCCGTATCTGGCGCACGTGGCGTACGAGTTTTTGGAAGAGGATAAAATCATCCCGTTTACGGAAGGCGTGGTGCGCGTTTTCGACCGTTATGGCGAACGCAACCGCCGACACAAGGCGCGTTTGAAATTTTTGATTGAAGAGCTGGGCTACGAAACCTTCATGGAATTGGTGGCGCAGGAACAGGCCGCGTTGAAAAACAAGGTTTTCCGAATCAGCGATTTGGAAGCCGGAAACCTGCATCCGGGGGTTTCTGAAAATAGTATGTTTCAAAAAGATGAAACCCACCTTTTTTCTTCGAACAAAAACTACAATAATTGGCTGAAAACCAATGTTTTCGAGCAGAAGCAACGCGGTTTTTACGCTGTCCAAATCAAAGTGCATCTGGGTGATTTGTCCACGGAAAAGGCGCGTTTGCTGGCTC
Organism: Sphingobacteriales bacterium; assembly: GCA_031424975.1. Taxonomy (GTDB): domain Bacteria; phylum Bacteroidota; class Bacteroidia; order Cytophagales; family 172606-1; genus Xanthocytophaga. The sequence goes on along the minus strand of JANPIL010000140.1, from coordinate 28,093 downwards.
CGGTCGTGGAGCAATACGCCGCCGATGACATTCGCATCACGGTTAATCAAGGCTTGTTGCTGAAGTTTGTCCGGCCCGAAAACCTGTCCGCCGTTTTTGAGGCGTTGGATAAAATCGGTTTAGCCGCGCCGGGTTCGGACAGTACCGCCGACATAACCGCTTGTCCCGGCACCGATACGTGCAATTTGGCTATTTCGAGCAGCACGGGCATTTCGGCAGAGTTGGAGCGGGTGATGAACGAAGAATATCCCGATCTGATTCATAACCAAGATATTAAGATTAAAATCAGTGGCTGCATGAACGGCTGCGGCCAGCACAGCATTTGCCAAATCGGTTTTCACGGCAGTTCCATCAAGCGCGGCGCGGCAGTGTTGCCAGCCTTGCAAGTGATGTTGGGTGGTGGTGTAGAGGGCAACGGCGTGGGCAGCATCGGCGACAAAATAATCAAGGTTCCCAGTCGGCGCGGGCCAGATGTGTTGCGCTGGCTCATCAACGACTATGAGGCCAATAGTGCTGAAGGCGAGTACTTTAACAACTATTACCGGCGGCGCGGCAAGGATTATTTCTATCAGCTGCTGAAACCGCTGGCAAACCTGGAAAAACTCTCCCCGCTGGATTTTGTGGATTGGGGGAAATCCGAGGATTTCCAAACGGCTATCGGCGTGGGCGAATGTGCGGGCGTGATGATTGACTTGGTGGCCACACTACTTTACGAATCAGAAGAAAAACTCGGCTGGGCAACGGAAGCCTTTGAAGACCAAGCCTTTGCTGATTCCATTTACCATAGCTACGCTTCCATGATCAGCACGGCCAAAGCATTTTTGCTGACCAAAGACGTGGCCTGCAACTCGCAACACGGCATTATCAAAGATTTTGATTTGCACGCCGTGCAACCGGGTTTAATCGTGTTGCCTACGGATTTCAAGACTTTCGCGCTGCAAATCAATGCCCGCGAACCGTCCGAAAGTTTTGCCAAAAGCTACTTGCAAGACGCACTGGATTTTCACGGGCAGATTGCCGCTGCCCGCCAGAAAATGGTGACCGAGGAAGCTTGATTCCGGCAAAAAGCGTATTCGGAAAAACATGAAGCCGGTCCAGGTATCGTCGCCTGAATCCCGGCCAAAAAAATAGTATCGCCGGAAAAGCCCAAACCCGCCTGTTTTTTGTCCTTCCGGCAGAAAACAGGCGGGTTTCGTTTTCCACCAAACACACGTGTGATTGCGTATCTTTGGCGGAAAACGCAAGCCGCACATGAAAATCGGACTGATACGCGAAGGCAAAACCCCGCCCGACAAACGCGTTGCTTTGTTGCCGCACCACTGCCGCGAAATCCGCCAACGCTTCCCGCAAATCGAGTTTTTTGTGCAGCCCAGTCCCACGCGCTGCGTACCCGATGCCGATTACGCGCAAGCCGGTTGCACGGTTACCGAAAACCTGACCGGTTGCGATGTGCTGCTGGGTATCAAGGAAGTGCCTGTGCATGAGTTGATTGCTGGGAAAACGTATTTTTTTTTCTCGCACACAATCAAGAAGCAAAAGCAGAACCGCGAACTGCTGCGGGAAATCTTGCGGAAAAAAATCACGCTCATTGATTACGAATGCTTGACCGAAAGCGAATTGTCCGGGCAGCGGATTGTGGCCTTTGGCAAGTTTGCCGGCATTGTGGGCTGTTATAATGCGTTATGGACGTACGGCAAAAGATACGGCCTGTTCGATCTCAAACGCGCCTACCAATGCCGCGACCGGCAGGAAATGGAAGCCGAATGTGCCAGAATCAAGTTGCCGCCCGTCAAAATCCTGCTTACGGGCAGTGGACGTGTGGGCAAAGGCGCGGTCGAGGTGCTGCACCACGTGGGCATCCGGCAAGTGTCGCCGCACGAAATCTTGCGGCAGGCTTTTTCCGAACCCGTGTTTGCCGTGCTGCGTTCCGAGGATTACCATGCGCACAAAGACGGACATTTGTGGGATTCGGAAGATTTTCACCATAATCCGCAACATTACTGGTCTTATTTCCAAGACTTTGCCAAAGTGGCCGATATTTTGGTTGCCACGGCGTTTTGGCATCCCCAGGCACCGGTTTTGTTTGCCAAAGCCGATATGCAAGCCAGTGATTTCCGGATCCGCGTGGTGGCCGACATCACCTGCGACTTGGATGGCTCGATTCCCTGCACCATCCGCCCGACCACCATCGCCGATCCGGTGTATGGATACAACCGCCACACGGGCGAAACCGTGCCGGGTTTGGCCTTTCCAGCAGATACTATTTTTGAAGACATTATTTCGGTGATGGCCATTGACAACCTGCCCTGCGAGCTACCCTACGATGCGTCCGAATATTTCGGCAACCAACTGATCGACAATGTGTTGCCTTACCTGACGCGCACCCTCACCGACAGCACGCACATCTTGGAACGCGCCACCATCGCGCACGGCGGACACCTGACGGAAAAGTACCGGTACTTGCAGGATTTTGCGCAGCCATGAATACGATAAACCAACCGAACCATGCCCCAAAGGAAAAGCGGCCAGCACACCCAAAAATATGATACCGTTGTCAAGAAAAACCTGCAAGAGATTCTGCCCGGCTTGCTCAACGAACTGCTGGATGCGAATTACGGCGCGTTTCAAGCCGCCAATGTGGAGATTCCCACAACGCTGAATCCAAAATCAGACTTGATATTTTTTGTCAGCCAGCCAGAACCGCAACTGCTGCACATTGAGTTCCAGTCGGGAAATGATGCAGCCATGCCCAAACGGATGTACTTGTATTCGGCTTTGCTGTATTACCGGCAGGGAAAAAGCGAAATCCCCGTCAAGCAGATTGTCTTTTATATCGGCAAAGGAAAAATGACCATGAAACCCGCTTTTAACCGGGCGGATGTGTCTTTTCGTTACCAAATGATTGACTTGCGCCAGTTTCCGTACCAAAAATTCATCGCTTCAAATTATCCCGAGGCCGTTATCTTCGCCATCCTGGGCGATTTGGGTACGGAGCCACCGGAAAAGGTAATCAGGCTGATTGTGGAGAAATTGCGCGAATTGCTCATTGACCAGTCTGAATTACCCACATTTTTGGTGGACTTGGAAATACTGGCTCAGTTGCGTAACTTTGATAGTATCGTCCAACAAATGCAAGGAACCATGCTCAATGTTGATCTGACAAAAACGTATGCTTTCAGGCAAGGCGAAGAGAAGGGGCTTGAAGAAGGCCTCGAAAAGGGTCTTGAAAAAGGTTTCGAAAAGGGAATTGAAAAAGGGATGACCATAATGGTGGTGCTGAATATGCACAAGGATGGCGATGATGTGGCGAAAATAAGCCGGGTCACGCAGTTGTCCAAAACCGAAATACAGCGCATCATCAAAAAATACGCGCCGCAAAAATAGCCTGCCTGCCAGACAGGCAGGTATCTTTTAAAAGGGCGAAACCTGCCTTAAAAATACAAGGCGTGCATCCGGAAACCTTGCTGCCGGTTCCATTCCAGCGTCGGGGCCGGAACGCGGACCGTATTGAGCAGGAAAAACAAGTTTTTCAGCCACCGGCGGCGCGTCGGGATTTTGGCGAAATTCACATCCAACGACAAATAGTACTGCCGGTGCGCGTCGAAACCGTTTAAACGGTTTTGGGCATCATCGGCATACACCATGTTTTGCGCACCGTATCCCAAACCCACGCACAACCAAGCCGGAAACTTGCTTTCCCTGCCCAGCCAAGGCTTCACCTCAACCGCCAGCCAGTACGTCTGCCCGTTGTAGTCCTTGAGGCTTTGCTCAATGAAACTGCCGCCAAGCGTGTTGGGCCGCAAACGCGCCAGCGCGGTAGGTCGGAATGAGAATTTTGGGTGAATCCGCTCCTCATCCCACCAAAGCAACTGCCCGATGACCAAACCAGACCCCGCCGTGTTGGCCGCCAAATCGCCCCAAGACGCGCCATAGGCCGCTGAAAACCCGTCCATTATCTCAATTGGAGTCTGGAAAACCATGCCCGCCAAGCCGCCAAGCCAGATTGATTTTCGGCGCGGCATTCCCGTCCACTCAAACGCCCGCACACCCACGCGGCTAATGTGGTAGGCCGTATAGAAATGCCCGGCCTTGTCCACTTGTTTCCATTCGGCATTGTCGTCGAAGAAGCGGAATGGGCCGCGTGGTGAACCGGCGTACCACAGAAAATTCAGGCCCGCCAACGTGGCCGCATACGCCGAGCCGCCACCAATGAGCAAGGTATGCAGGCGTTTTCTGCTGGTTTCGGAATTCGGGATTTGACTTGCGGAGCGGGTGCTGTCTTGGGCGCATACGGGAAGCACCAGCCAAAATAGTATCAAAAAAAAAGGCCAAATCCGCCTCAGGAAAAAACCCATTTTCGGGGATGCGCGCACAATGGACAACGGATACACAGCAGTTCGAGGGTGGTTTGCGTGCAACATACGCAAAAACCGCCTATTGCTTCTCGCCGGATGCCGCCGTGCCCCGATCCAGTATCGGGTTTACCATTTTGAACCAAAGCGGCGGGATAAGGCCGATGTAGAACATACCGAAATAACCGCTGGGCAGCGTGTAGGCTTCTTCGTACGATTCCAGCGTGTGGAACGGTTTGTAGGCTTTCAGGTGGTGATCTGAATGGCGCGAGAGTTCGTACAGCATAAACCGGCTCGAAACCCGGTCCGACTGCCAGGAATGCATCACGCCCACCTTTTCACCTTTGGCACGCACCAAGCCGTAATGCTCAATGTAATTGACAAACTCCAGCAGCGAAAAGCCCACAACCGATTGCAGCGCGTGGGCCAGCATCAGCGGCCAGCCGCCGATGAAATACAAAGCCGCCAGAAAAAGCAATTGCAGTGAAAAAGCCCGCAGCACGAAATTTTCGGGCGACAGAGGGCTTTTTCCTTTCTTTTCCAGCCTTTTGGCTTCAATTTGCCACGCGCTGCGGATTTGCCCGGTTACGGCACGGACGAAGAAACGGTAGAAACCCTCGTTGTATCGCGCCGTCACCGGGTCGTCCCAGGTACCCACCCGCAGGTGGTGGCCGAAACGGTGTTCTGTGTAAAAGTGCGAGTAATTGCTCAGGAACAGGTTCCAGACACCGAGGTTGCGCATGGTTTTTTCCTTGCGGTGAATCAGTTCGTGCGCCGCCGTAATGCCCATGATGCCCGAGTTGAAGCCAGTGGAAATGGCCGCAAACCAAATGAATTTGCCCGCAAGGATACCCGCATAAACGCCGTAGATCAGCGAAAACACCGAGGCGGTGTGGCACAGCACGGCCAGCCACATGATGACATCGGGCAAGGCAAGGGGCAGTTTGCTGGGTTTGGCATGGTTGGCGGGCAAAATCCAGTCGAGGGCAACTAGGCCCACCAGCGCGAAAACAGCATACGCCAGCGCGTAATAGCCACCCAAAAGGTTGCCAGCCACCACCGCCACGGTGGGCAGCAAACTGAGCGTATACGGCAGCACCGAAAACTCGGCACGCAAATAAGAGGTTCTGGCTTGTGTGAGCATGGAAGTTGCCGTGTAGGTCTTGAAATAAAATTTCGCATTATTCCAAGAACAAATATAACCTTTCAAACGGGAAATTAAAAGCCATGCGCAACAGTATCTGCGGAATTGACTACGGCAGCAAACTGGCCGGAACCACGGTAATTGCCACCGGAGACTGGCAAACCAAAACAGTATCTTTCCAGCAATCCAAACCCAAGCAGGATGCGGACGAGTTCCTGTTGCGCACCATTCATGAAGTGCGGCCCGCCACCGTGTTTATGGATGCGCCGCTTTCGCTGCCCGGCGTGTACACGCAACTGCCCGGCTGCGACGATTATTTTTACCGCGCCGCCGACAAAACCCTGCACGCCATGTCGCCGATGTTTCTGGGCGGACTCACCGCCCGCGCCATGCGGCTGAAAACCGCCATGGAAAAAACCGACGTGGCGGTTTACGAAACCTACCCGGCGGCGCAGGCGCAACGCTTGGAGTTGGGCAAACTGGGCTACAAGCAATCGGTGGAAGATAGGGGGCGGGTTTCGGCTTTTGTGAAGATACTATTTCCCGAATGGATTTTTGAATCGGGCTTTGCTTCGTGGCACGAAATTGATGCGCTGCTGGCGTGGGTTGCCGCTTTCCGTTTTGCGCAAAACGAATCCGTGGTTCATGGCGATGCGCCGGAAGGAGTGATTTACGTTTAAGTTGCCGCTTTCGGAAAATAGTATCTTCACGAAAGCCGAAACCCGGCTGTCAAAGGGAAAAAATTATCCAACTTCGGCCGGTTTTTCTTCGGGCACGTGCCTTGGGAAATACACGGTGAATGTACTGCCCTGTCCTTCAGTGCTTTCGAGCAGTATTTCGCCGTTCATCTGTTCCACCAGTTTTTTCACGATAGACAAGCCAAGGCCGCTGGAATGTTCGCCGCCGGTGGGCCTTGCCGAAAGCCGCTGGAATTTCCTGAACATTTTCTGCTGGTCTTCCGCCGAAATGCCCGGCCCTTCGTCTTTGATGGCGATGGAAACCAAGGCATAGCCCGCTTCCACCCGGATGCGGACGGTTTTGTCGGGAGGCGAAAACTTTATCGCGTTCGATACCAGATTGTCCATTATCTGCCCGAAAGCCATCCTGTCTACCGGCACAAGGGCTTCGTGGGTATCAGTTTCCAAGCTCAGCGCAATGTTTTTGCGGCGTGCCGTTTGCTCATATCCTATCAGCGAGCGGCGCAGCCATTCCTGGGTTTCCACCGGCTCTGTCGTCAGGCTGCGTTTCTGTTCCTCAATGGCTCTGATGTCCAGCAGGTTCTCTATGAAATGCCGGCCATCGTGCACCACTTGGTTGATAATGCCGAGGTAAGTGCTTTGTTCGTCGTTCAACGGCCCCACCAAAGGCAGCAACTGCGTAAGCCCGACCACTTTATTGAGCGGCGATTTCAGGTCGTGCGCCACAATGCCGGTCAGCGTTTTCAACTCTTCGTTGAGCTGTTGTAGGCGTTCGCGTTCCAATTCCAACTGATGGGTGGTTTCTTGCAATTCTTTCTTTTTGCGGTTATTGTTGACCGCAAAATAAACCGTCACACCCACCGCAAGAAGCAGCGTAATGACCGAAAAAACGCTGAACTGAAATAAACGGGTGACTTCGCCCAACCGGAAATCAACGGCATTCTTGGCATTCTCAATGTCTTGCTTTTCGCGTTCCTTCTCCTGCAACTGTTTTTGTAAAGCCGCCAATTCAATGGCAAGGGCTTTGTTTGCCTCACTGCCGCTGCTTTCCAACAGTTTGCGCAGTGTGGTGATGTAGGCAAGCAAATCGGACTTTTCGCTCTCGGAATTGGCCGGGTTGCCGATTTCCTGTTGCAAACGTTGTATTTCGGTTTGGAGCAGGTTTTTTCGCTCCGAGGTTCTTCCGCGCTTGGACTCTATCAAGTCCAGGATGCTCGTGAAATTCTGCTCGCTTTTCCGGATTGGTTCGGGTGTTGCCTTGGCTGGGCTTTTCTCAATGCTGGTGATGTTTGGGGCAGCGGGCTGTTCCGAAACTATCACTTGGTCTTCGTCCGTTACGTTCAAATAGACGAACGTATTGTCTTGGATGAATTTCAGGTTGCCATCGCTGATCTTGCGCGATTCCACGATGAAATCGGCAATGGTGACGGGTGTCTCGCTGGGCAACACAATGCGGAAAAATCCCAGTTTGTCGGTAATCACCGAATCCACGCGGGTTTCGTTGCGGAACACTACCAGCACCTCGGCCAGCGGAATCCTGCCGGGAGCCAGCACCCAACCATCCATGTTCTTGTGGGTAGGATGCAGCGACAATTCCAGTTCTTTGCGTTGCTTGTTGAAGTGCCAGTTTTTTAACTTGAACCCGTTCCTTTCCACACTGATATTCAACAGGCTCATATCAGGCGTTTGCAACAGGCGAACCTGAAACTGGCCCGTGGGCGTGGTCACCACCGCCGCCGAGCCATTGATGGAAACCTGCACGCCACTCATGGCCTTTCCGTTATCGTCAAGCACAACGCCGCGCAGGGCATTGTCTTGCGCCGCACAACGGATGGGCGAAAGCAGGTTGCAATAAAGGAGTACGGCCAGCAGTGTGATTTTGCGCATCATGTAACGCTGTAAGTAATTTTGTTTATTTCAACCGGCCACAATCCACCGTTGGCGGCGTATCGAACCGGTCATTTTCAAATCCGCGCGTGGTCGGGTGGGTTTGCGATGCCGAAGCCCGCCATGTTCACCTTCCCGGTGGTTGGCACACGTTCAGAAACCGTGTGGGGCGTATGCGAATCCGAATTGGTGTGTGTAACGCTTCCCGGAAAAACTTCCCCTTGGTAACTTCCCTGAATTTAGGAAATTCCGCGACTTGATTTGTCGTTTACCCAAGCACTGGTGCGCACATGGCCACGCCCGGATGTTAGTTTTGGCGAAAAATCGTGGGCGGGGCGTGGTGAAGTGGCTGTTTTGGCGGATTATCGGGTGCGGATTGCCCCGGAACCGTGATTCGCAAGCCGATACCCGGAAAATTGTTTTGATACTCTGCGGCCGTAACCGGAAGCCTACCGGAACGAAACCCGTTGCTCCAAGGCACTTTGAAGTTGCTGCAAATACTGGCTGGCCGGAATTTCTACGGCTCCGTAACGCAACACATTGTCGTTGACAAATTGCGTGTCGAGCAGCAAGAAGCCGTGCCTGCGCAACCGTTCAACCAGAAAGTGGAACGCAACCTTGGAGGCATTGGCCTGCAAAGTGAACATGGACTCGCCGAAAAAAGCCCCACCCAATGCCACCCCGTACAAGCCGCCCGCCAGTTCGCCGCCGTACCAGGCCTCCACGCTGTGGGCGTGACCCAGGCGGTGCAATTCGGTGTAAACGCCAATGATGTCTTCCGAAATCCACGTGCCCAGCCCGTCGCCGCGCGGCTTGGCGCAGTGCCGCATTACCTGCCCGAACTGCGTGTTGAAGCGGATTTCAAAAACCTGCCGGTTCAACACGGGTCGCAGCGACTTCTGGGGCCGGTAGGTCTCCAGCGGGATAATGGCCCTGGGGTCGGGCGAATACCAGTGTATTTCATCCCCGTCGGCCATCGGGAAGATGCCGTTGCTGTAGGCGTACAGCAATGAATTGGCGGTGAGTCGGGCCATTGCGGTTGCGTTTGTGAAAAGGCCGGGTTTGGTGTTTCTGGAAGATACTATTTCGTGTATCCAAGTAGAGACGTTGCACCGCAACGTCTTTGTTTCCGGGAATCAATGTTCTGAAAGGCATTCCATGCGCAGTCAAATTGTCGGGAAAAAGACATTGCCCGCCACGGAGACGTTGCACCGCAACGTCTCTACGGGTTGGAACGGCAAACGGAACACGCAAAACGGCAAATCAGCGCAACTGGCTTTTGAGCAACTGGATTTCGGCGGCGGGCGGGACTTTCTCGTACAAAATCCGGTACACGGCCTTGGTGATGGGCATATCCACTTGGTGGCTTTGGTTAATGGCCCAGATGCTTTTGGCGGCGTAGTAGCCTTCGGCAATCATGTTCATCTCCACCTGTGCCGACGTTACACTATATCCCCGGCCAACCATGTTGCCAAACGTACGGTTGCGGCTGAACTGCGAGTAGGCCGTGACCAGCAAATCGCCAAGATACGCCGACGACATCAAATCGCGCGGCATGGGATGCACCGCATCCAGAAACCGCTTTATTTCCTGCATGGCATTGGATACCAGCACGGCTTGGAAATTGTCGCCATAATTGAGGCCGTGTGCAATGCCGCACGCCAGCGCAATGATGTTTTTCATCACGGCGCAGTACTCCACGCCATACACGTCTTCGATGGCGTGGGCCTGCAAAAACCGGCAATTGAGGGTGTTGGCAAAGTGCGCGGCCTGCGCCAAATCGGTGGAGGCGATGGTCAGGTACGATTGCTTTTCCAAGGCTACTTCCTCGGCGTGGCACGGCCCGGCAATGACGCACATTTGATTTTGCGGCACATGGTATTTCTTCCCAACCCAGTCGGTCACCAGCAGGTTTTCGTTGGGAATCAAGCCTTTGATGGCCGAAACAATGATTTTGCCTTTCAGCAGTTCTCCCGTTGCGCCGGTCATGGCCTCTTGGATAAATGCCGCCGGTACGGCCAGCACCACGTGCGTGGCTCCGGCCAGCGCCTTAGGCACGTGCTGGTAGGTGCGAACCTTGCGCCGGCTGATTTGCACATCGGTCAGGTAGTTGGGGTTGTGCCCGAACTTGCGGATGTATTCCACATCGCTGGCATTGCGCAGCCACCAGCGGATGCGCACATCGTTTTCGCACAGGATTTTTATGATGGCCGTGGCCCAACTGCCGCCGCCAATGATGGCGATGGTGGGGCGGCTGGGTGGCTGGGCGGGTTTCGGGGTCAAGCGGATAGTTGGTCGGGGTCGGGCGCAAAATAGTATCTTTTCAAATGCCAAAACCCGGCCTCCCGTATTTTTTCCGGCGGCAACTGCCGGGGTGTGTTATTTGCGCGGGTTTTGGCCAACCACACCGCTGTTTTTCTTGTTCTCATGATGTATGCCGGTCTTGAAAACCGCAAGATTGGCCGATACAAATCAAGCCCGCACCGCCAAAAAACATCCCGCCACCAACCAGCCGCCACTTTGAACATACTTTGGCTTAAACGCGATCTGCGCCTGCGCGACCACGAACCGCTCAGGCAGGCCATCGCCACCGGACAACCGTTGCTGATGGTGTATTTTTTCGAGCCTTCGGTCATGCAAAGCCCTGACCACGAGGTGCGCCACTGGCGTTTCGTGTGGCAGTCGCTGTCCGATTTGAACGCGCAGCTATCCGCCATGAACCGCGCGGAAACAGCGGGAAACGGACAAAGCGTACCGCAAATACAAATCTTCCACGGCGAAGTGCTGCCGGTTATCCAAGCCTTGCACCGGGATTTTGGCATCGGAACCATTTTTTCGCACCAGGAAACCGGACTCGCCCTCACCTACAGCCGCGACAAGGCCGTGGCCGGATTTTGCCGCGAAAACGGGATATTGTGGCGCGAATATCAGGCCAACGGAGTGATCCGGGGATTGAAAAACCGCGACAACTGGCGTGAACGCTGGCATCGGTACATGGCTGGCAGCCAGCAACATCCCGATTGGGGAAGATATATTTCCGCCGACTTGAACGGTGGTTTTTGCGGGCAGTGGCAGGGCAACCCGGTGGCGGAGGAAATCCGGGCGGCGCACCCCGATTTCCAGCCCGGCGGCGAAAGTTTTGCGCACCGTTACCTGCAAAATTTCCTCGCTGGGCGCATCGAGAACTATTCCAAGCACATTTCCAAACCGATGGAAAGCCGCCGCAGTTGCAGCCGGTTGTCGCCGTATCTGGCGTGGGGCAACCTGTCGGTGCGGCAAGTGTACCAAGCGCAGCAGCAAGCGCGTCGGCAGGGTGGCCCGGTGCGGCAACTGGAAAACTTCGCATCGCGGCTGCGCTGGCACTGCCATTTCATCCAGAAGTTTGAAATGGAAGACCGCATCGAGTTTGAAAACCTGAACCAAGGATACAATGCGCTGGCTTACAGCGAAGTTGATGCGCATTTCCAAGCGTGGAAAACCGGCCAGACCGGCTTTCCGCTGGTGGATGCGTGTATGCGCTGCCTGGCACAGACGGGCTACCTCAACTTCAGGATGCGTGCCATGCTGGTTTCGTTCCTGACCCACCACTTATTCCAGCACTGGAAGCCGGGAGCCCTGCACTTGGGCCGGTTGTTTCTGGATTTTGAGCCGGGCATCCATTACGCACAGTTCCAGATGCAGGCCGGGGTGACGGGAACCAACACCGTGCGAATTTACAACCCCGTCAAGCAATCGCAAGACCATGACCCGGAAGGCCGGTTTATCAGGCAGTGGGTGCCTGAATTGCAAAACCTGCCCGATGCCCGCCTGCACGAGCCGTGGAAACTGACCCCGCTGGAACAACTTGAGTTCGGCTGCGTGGTTGGTGAAAACTATCCGCTGCCCATTGTGGACTTGAAAAAGGCGCACCAGCACGCCCGTACGCAACTCTGGGGCCACCGCGAAGATGCCTCCGTGCGCAAGGAAGCGGTGCGCATCTTGGAAAAACACGTGGTGCCGCACCCTTCCGGCCAGCGGCGCAATGTGTGACGGATACGGCTCCTTGTGCAAAATAGTATGTTTCAAAAAGCCCAAACCTCGCTGTTGGTTGTCCGGAGTTTTCCAATCCGCCGGACTTGGAAAGTCCGGCCACATTTCAAAAATAGTATCTTCCAAAAAGTCCAAACCCGCCCGTGATTATCCTATCTTGTCGGTTGTGTTCGGTGGATTACTGCGCTGACAGCCAAACAAATAACGTGGGGGAGGGGTTTGGGCATTTGAAAAGATACTATTTTTGAAGCGGAAACCCACCCATTTGCCATGCAACGAATAGCCATTATCGGCGGCGGATTGAGCGGTACGCTGATGGCCATCCGGCTGCTGCAATGCACAGGCCCACGGCACATTGACCTGGTGGAAAAAAGCCCGGATGTGGGCTTGGGAGCCGCCTACGGAACCGTGTTTGCCGAGCACCTGCTCAATGTGCCCGCCCAAAACATGAGCCTTTTCCCGGATTGCCCGCTGCACTTCTGCCAGTGGCTCGGGCAGCATTATCCCGGCACCTACCAGCCCGACGATTTTGTGCCGCGCCTTATATTCGGCCAGTACGTGCGTGAAACCTTCCGATTGGCATTGGCGGGCAAGCCGGAAACCGTTTCCCTGAAAATACACCAGGCCCGCGCCACCGGCACGCTGGAAAAAGAAGATGGCGTGCATATAAGACTCGACAACGGCGATGCCATCACCGCCGACCGCGTGATACTGGCCCTGGGCAATCCGCCGCCCAACAATCCGGTTCACGTGGAGGCGCATTGGGAAACTGAAAACCGCTACGTGGGCAACCCGTGGGCGGCCAAAGGCTACGATTCGGTGCAGTCGCTGCAAAGCATATTATTGATTGGCTCAGGGCTTACGGCCTTGGATTTTATTGCGGCGGCGCACCGGCAGGGTTTCCGGGGCGTTTTCCACGTGGTTTCCTCGCACGGGCGGTTTCCGTTGCTGCATTCGCTGCCGGTGGCCGAACACACGCTTTCACGGCAGCCGGACGAGGTGGCTCCGGCCACCGTGCGAGAACTGGTGCGCTGGTTCAAACAGGAAATGCAACTGGCCCGTGGCGACTGGCGGGCGGTGTTGCAGGCATTTCGTCCGTGGGTGCCACTGTTGTGGCGGCGGTTGCCGCTTTCCGAAAAGGCATTGTTCAACCGCCGTTTGGGTTCTTTGTGGAACGTACACCGCCACCGCGCCGCCGGTTCGGTGTTGGCCTTGGTTGGCGAGTTGCAACAGGCGCAGCAATTGTTTCTGCACCGTGGCCGGGTTCATTCGCTGGAATATTTGGCGCACGGCATGGAAATCCAAGTGCGGACGCACAACCAAACGCGTAATCTTTTTGCCCAACGGGTAGTCAATTGCACCGGGCCTTGCACGGATATTGAAAAAAACGCGTTGCACGATCCGCTGCTGGAAAGCTTGCTTGCCTCGGGCAGCATCCGCGCCGATGCCTTGCGCATGGGCATGGATGCCCTACCCGACGGACAATTATTGGATGCGCAGGGCCGTCCGTCGGCGTGTTATTACACGGTTGGGCCGCCGCTGAAAGGCGTTTTGTTTGAATGCACCGCCGTGCCCGAAATCCGGGAGCAAGCCGAAATGTTGGCGGTGCTGCTGTCGGAAGAAACTTTTGCGCGAGCCAGTTCGGCAAAATTTTGAGATTTTTACCGAAGTTCACGGGCAGGTTTGGCCTTTTTGGAAGATACTATTTTTAGCCCCGAAGCAAAATGATCCTGACCGACAGACAACCCGTACCCGTGCGCACTACGGAAAAAGTGGCCGAAATCGCTTGGTTCGACGATTTGTGCGGCGGCGACACGGCCTACCTGAGCGTGAAAGACCCCAAGCGGCAAAGCACCTACGCGCATTGCCGCCAGATCATGCTCACCGCCGACAAGCTCGGCTACAGCAACATACTGCTGCCCACGTCGTACATTGAAGGCCAAGACCCGTTGGTGTTTGCCGGAGCCTTGGCCACGCAAGCCCGCAACATCAATATGCTGGTGGCCATCCGCTGCGGCGAAGTGCATCCGCCCATGCTGGCCCGCGCCATCGCCACACTCGATCATATCCTGCAAGGCCGCCTGACCATCAACATCATCAACTCTGACCTGCCCGGCTACCACGAAGACGGGCAAACCCGCTACGAACGCTGCGCCGAAGTGATTGAACTGCTGAAACAGACATGGACGCAAGACCGCGTGAAAGCCGAAGGCCGGTTTTACAACTTCGACTTGCCCGCTGCCCCCGCTAAGCCGTATCAGGCCAACGGCGGGCCGATGCTGTATTTCGGCGGCATTTCGGACGGGGCAAAGGAGGTTTGCGCCCAGCATTGCGATGTGTTTTTGATGTGGCCCGAACCCGAAGCAAGCATTTATGCCACCATGCAGGATGTGAGCCGCCGCGCCGAAACATACAACCGCCGCCTTGATTTTGGCCTGCGCGTCCACGTAATTGTGCGCGAAACCGAAAAGGAAGCCCGCGCCTACGCCAAAAAACTGATGTCCAAGTTCAGTGCCCAACAGGCCGCCGAACTCAAATACCGCACCCAAGACGGCAAAAGCCTCGGCGTGTTGCGGCAGGATGAACTGCGCCAAACCGCTGATAATGAGGGTTTCATAGAGCCGCTGTTGTGGACGGAAATCGGCAAGGCGCGTTCGGGTTGCGGGGCGGCGCTGGTTGGCTCGCCCAAGCAGATTATTGAAAAACTGCACCGCTACATGGACATGGGCATCCGGTCGTTCATCCTGTCGGGCTATCCGTTGATTGAAGAATCAAAACTGTTTGCCAAATACGTGCTGCCGCACCTGCCCAATGTCAAGCTGTCAGAGCGGCGTTCGCTGGTTCCGGGGTTTTGAGAAATCCCGTGTCGGTTGTGAGCAACCGACACCACTTCCCAAAAACAGTATCTTTCAAAAAGCCCAAACCCACTCTTAATCTATGACTTTGCAACACAAGACAATCCTCATTACCGGAGCTTCCAAGGGCATCGGGCGCGAACTGGCGGTGCAACTGGCCGCCCAAAAAGCCAACCTTGGCCTGGTAGCCCGCAACGGCGACGAACTGGCCGAACTGAAAGCCGAAACCGAACGCCTCGGGGCAAAAACCGAAATTTTCACGGGCGATGTGGCTGATGAGGTTTTTGTGAGCGAAACCGTGCGGCAACTGGCGGCGGCTTTCGGCACTGTTGACGCGCTGGTGAACAATGCCGGTTTCGGCATCTTCAAGCAAGCTGAAAACCTCGCCGCCACCGAGTGGGATGCCGTGATGGACACCAATGTCAAGGGCACTTTCTTGTTTTGCAAAGCCGTGCTACCACTGATGAAAGCCGCTGGGAGCGGCCACATTGTCAATATCGCCTCCGATGTTGCCAAGCGCGTTTTCAGCGGCGGCTCGCTGTATTGCGCTTCCAAATATGCCCAGGATGCGTTTTCAATGGCCTTGCGCAAGGAAGTCAGGCCGCTGGGAATCAAGGTTTCGGTGGTGTATTCGGGCTTGGTGGACACGCATTTCCACGCCCAGCCGCAAGGCGACCCCAAAGCCAAGGACTGGCTAAAACCCACCGACATGGCCGGTGTCATCATCTACATCCTTGCCGCCCCGCCGCACGTGGTCATTGACGAGCTGATGATCCATCCACTTTCGCAGGAATACTGAGCCTTCCGGAAAAACCCGTGGGGTTTGGTGTTTTTGAAAGATACTATTTCCGGATCGTGACTTTGTCCACCGGTAGTCTGGAAACTACGCGCATAAGCCTGCGAAGTCGGAGACTTCGCAGAACGGGGGACAAACTCTGGCAGAGTTTTGAACTTTGCCAGAGTTAAGTGCCTCATTTTCAAGGTCGGTTAATTTTTAACTTGAGATTCGCATAGGATACTTTTTCCCGCCGCCGGTCTATTGGCCCACCCACGCGTTGCGCAGGGCTGATTGTTCGGCAGTGGGGTTTTCCATCAGTTGAAACAAGTGTCTCTGCTGCGTTTCCACGGCTTGCACTTTGCTTTGCAGTTTCACTTGCTGCTCCTTGCCGTCGGCACCTTTGCGGGCCACGGTCATTTCCAGGTTGTCGCCTTCCTTGGTTTTTTCCTTGAAATCGGTCAGCACCTGCTGGGCATTCTCAACGGTCAGCGGCTTGCCGTTCAGCGCCACTATTTCGTCATCGGTCTGGTAGCCCATTTTCCGGCCAAAATCATTCATCTTCGATAGGTCGGCAATTTTCAGACGCTTGGTTTCCGGATTAAAGCCCAGTTGGATGTTGCCCATCGAAATGGATTTGGTGGTTCCGCCTTTGGCCTTGTACAGGATGCCTACCGCCGCAAAGGCTTCTTCAAGCGGCAACGGTTCGGGGCCTTCCACATGGCGTTTGAAAAACGTGCGGATTTCGGGATACGTCAGTTTGGCAATCACATCAAACAGTTCGTCGTCCTTGAAAGGCTTGTCTTTGCCGTACATTTTGGCCAAGTCGGCCATCAGGTTCTGCACACCGTATTTGCCACCCGATAGCTGGCGCAGTTTTATGTCGAGGCACAAGTTAATCAAGGCCCCTTTCTGGTACACATTGGCGTATTGGTCCTTGTGTACGTCCAGGCAGCCCTTGCTCATGACCGTGAACGGCAGCGTGTCGTTGTACTGGTCGGCGGCAAAAAACTTTTCGTTCAGCATTTCAGCGTATTTGGACAGGTCAACCAAGCCTTGTTTGGCTTGCATGTGTCCGGCAAAATATTCGGTGATGCCTTCGTAGAGCCACAGGTGTTTGGACATCTGCGGCTTGTTGAAATCGAAATAATGGATCTGCTCGGAGTGGATGCTGAGCGGGGTCAGGATGTGGAAAAACTCGTGCGCCGACACATCGCGGATGGTTTGCGCCAGCGTCTCGGCTCCGGCTTCGGGCAGGCAGTACAGCGACGAATACGAATGCTCCAAGGCTCCCATGCTGCCCGATTTCGGATTCTTGTCGAAAAGGTAAATCAGGAAAGCGTATTTTTTAATGGGCAGTTTGCCGCCCAGGTATTCCTTTTGCGCCTCCAGCATCGGGCCAATGGTTTTGCCCACTTCACTGGCGGTCAGCTTGTTGTTGGGCGAGAAAACCGAAATCAGAATGTCCGCGCCGCCCACTTTCAGCACCGTAGTGTCGGGCTTGTTGTACATCATCGGCGAGTCCACGAGATGGTTGTACGAATCCAGCGCGTAGGTATCGGTGCTGGCGGTGGTTTTTACGGCGGTCAGCGGCGTGGAGCCGTAGAAGCCCGCCGGTTTTATCACCTCAATTTGGTACGGAACCTGTTTTTGGTTGTCCAGATAGCCGAAAAACCCGTGCGTGTTCAGCACGAAATTGCGGTTATCCTCAATGTTGGTGCCGCCCGGCTCAAACACGAAATCGCCCGGCAGTTCGGTGTCCCAGGTGTCTTCCACGGTGTAGCTGATGCGGTGCAGTTGGTCGGCCTGTTTGATGCGCCAACTGTTCGCGTCGAGTTTTTCCACGGCCAGCGGCTTGCCTTGTTTGGTGCGGGCCGTAAAATCGGACACAAACCGCCCGAAATCATAGTTGGCATACGTGCCGGGCACAATCTTGGGCATGTAATACACCACTTCTTTCTTTTTTTGCGGCGCAACCAACAGGTTCACATTCACTTTGTCCTGCTTCACCTTGGTCAGATCCACGGTGAATTTGTAGAACGGCGTTTTGGGGGCTTCCGCCGCCCATGCCGAAACCACGAGGACGAAACTTGCCGCCCAACTCAAAAGCATTTTTTTCATGGGGAATATCAATGGATTGGTTTGTGAATGGTTGATGGATAAAACTGCGGCAATGCGAAAAAATTGCGGGGATCAAGCCAATAATGTGGACGGGGCGGGTTTTGGCATTGGAAAAGATACTATTTTGCGTACGCCAAAGATAAACCAAGAATGACAAAAACGGTTGCCAACAGGTTTTTGTTCTGGAGTCCGCCACTTTCATCCTTGTTGTCCCAGTAGGCGCAGCCAACCGCTAAATTCCAACCGACATGAAAAAAATCCTTACCCTTGCCCTGGTGGTCAGCTTGTTTGGCTTTGTGGTTTTGCAGGCGCAAACAGTGACCATTGCCCCGGCAACCGAGTTCATCCAGACCGGCGATTTCAAAGGCATAAAAACACTGTTGTACCTGGACGAGAAAATGGTGGTTAAAGAGTGGAAGGAGTTCCTGAAAAAATACGGCAAAGTGGAATCGCCAAGGGGCGGCAAAAACACGTACACCGTAGCCATTGCCCGGATGTCCAACGTGTCGTTCATGCCGGTTGTAGCTACCAGCAAGATTACTTCCGGCGATGGCGCGACCACCATTTTCTACGCCATCAAACTCGATACGGCGTTCATCACCGATCCGAAACACCCCAAATACCCGATTCCGCGCGATTTGCTGCACGATTTTGGCGTGCGGATGTACCGCCAGCAGGTAGATCGCGAGGTTGCCAGTGCCGAAAAGGAACTCGACAGCCGCACCAAAAAACACGCCCAACTGGTGCGCAAAGGCGAAAGCCTGCGGCGCGACGTGGAGCAGAACAAGAAAAACAAGGTTGACTACGGAAACCAACTGGTTAAAAACCACAACGACTCGCTCCAGTTGGTGCGCGACACGGAAGCCAACCAAACCGCCCAGCAACAAAGCCAAACGGCAGTGGAAACCCAACGCCAAACCACCGCCGGTGTGAGTGCCTCAATCATGCCGGATTCGGCAAACACCGGCAAGAAAAAGCGTAAAAGCGACGTGCCACCCGAACTGCGTGCCGCAAATGAGGAGCTGAACAAAAGCCAGAAAACCTACGAAAAAAGCGTGCAGGAAGGCAAAACTCTGGTGAGAAACACCGAACGCAACCAAAAGCAGAAGACGGACTTGCAGGAAAAACTCGTGAAAAATGCCCGCGACTTGGAGCAATTGCTGCAAGACATTGAAACCAACAAAAAGGACGTGGCCGAAGCGCAAACGCAAATAGAAAAACAGAAAACGGTGGTAGGCCAAGTACGCTCCAAGATGAACGACATTAAGTAAACCTGAAACGGTCCGTCAAAATAGTATCTTTACAAAAACACCAAACCCGCGAAGCCTTTGTGCAAAGGCTTCGCGGGTTTGGTATTCAACAACAAGCTTGTTGTTACTTGGCTTGGGCGGCTTTGGCCGCAAATTCGGCCTTGATGGCTTCCACATCGATATTGGCGATGATCGGCTTGAACGACAATTGCTTGATGCGGGCCGTGCGGTTGTTGGCATTGGCACGGTTGCGCAATTCTTTCCTTTTCAGTCTGGTGACTCCCATTTTATTTGAAATTAAAATATGTGTGAATAGCGTTTGAATACTGAACTAACCCGAAAATGAGGCGCAAATATACGGTTTGGCAGGTGTGGAAACAAGCACCGGCTAAAGAAAATTTACCGCGCCGCTCACCCACGCCGTAGCACACGCTTTGGTTTGTGCCCGAAAACCGCAGGTTTGGGCTTTTCAAAAGATACTATTCCGGAGTCCGAAATCAATTCGTTTTCCTACTTTTGCGGTCTGGTTTCCCAAATTTCCCAATCCATGTCACAACCCACCATTCCGAAAGGCACGCGCGACTTTGGCCCGGCGCAAATGGCAAAACGGAGTTTCATTTTTGACACGATCAAATCTGTTTTCCGACAATTCGGTTTCCAGCCGCTCGAAACGCCAACCATGGAAAACCTGTCGGTGCTGATGGGCAAGTACGGCGAGGAAGGCGACCAATTGCTGTTCAAAATCCTCAATTCCGGCGATTTCCTGAAAGAAACCGATGAGGCTGATTTTCAAGGCGGTGCCAAGAAAATGGCGTTGAAAATCGCCGAAAAAGGCTTGCGATACGACCTTACAGTGCCGTTTGCGCGGTATGTGGCCATGAACCGCCACACGCTGGTTTTTCCGTTCCGGCGTTACCAAATACAGCCCGTGTGGCGTGCCGACCGTCCGCAGAAAGGCCGCTACCGCGAGTTTTACCAGTGCGATGCCGATGTGGTGGGCACCGATTCCTTGCTGTGCGAGGCCGAAATAGTGCTGGTGCTGAACCAGGTATTGGGCAAATTGGGAATCAGGAACTATGCCATCAAGGTCAACAACCGCAAAATACTGACCGGCATGGCCGAAACCGTGGGCGCGGCGGGCAAGGAAGCCGATTTGGCCGTGGCGATTGACAAACTGGACAAGATAGGCCGCGAAAAAGTGGAGGAGGAACTTGCGGAACGCGGATTTCCGGCGGAAGCCATCCAAAAATTACAGCCGTTTTTCGACATGGATGGCGAAGCCCACGAGCAACTGGAACAATTGCAAAACCTGTTTGGCAACAGCCAAACCGGGCGGCAGGGTTTGGCTGAACTAACCGAAGTGCTGCGGCTGGTAAATGTTTCCGGCTTGGCCGACAGCCACTTGCAGTTTGATGTGACGCTGGCACGCGGACTGTCGTATTATACCGGAGCCATTTTTGAAGTGAAGGCGGGCGGCGTGCAGATTGGCAGCATCAGCGGTGGCGGCCGCTACGACAACCTGACCGGAGCCTTTGGTGTGCCCGGCCTGTCGGGTGTGGGCATTTCGTTCGGCGTGGATCGCATTTATGATGTGATGGAGGAACTGGGTTTGTTCCCCGAAAAAGATACTGTTTCCACCCGAATCCTGGTTGTGCATTTCGATGCCGAAACCCGCGATTACGGGCTGCCGCTTTTGCGGCAACTGCGCGAGGCGGGCATCAGTGCCGAAATGTATCCCGACTTGGCAAAGCTGAAAAAACAACTTGACTACGCCGACCGCAAAAGCATCCCATTCGTGATTGTGATCGGCACCGACGAGATGGCAACCGGCAGGCTATCGTTCAAAAACATGGCGACCGGCCAACAGGAATCGCGTACAATGGAAGAAATTATCCAACAGGCGCGTATATAATTAGCATCCGGCCTGTCGTTTTGTAATGGGCTGGGCGAAAATGTAACAGCCGCCACCCAACTTCTCCGGCCTGAGGCACACCATCAGGCATTGATTTGCGTTGCAACCTTCACCGTCCGGAACCCATGGTTCCGTGCGTCAAACTCCCGAGCCAATAACCTTATGCCTGTTTTTTCTCCATCGCGGCTCTTTCACAGCAAACGGGTTTGGGCTTGTTTTCCGATACTGTTTTCGATTCCGCTCCTGGCGTTTTCCCAAGAAAGACCCTGTTTTTCTGCGGGTGCCGACCCCGCCGCCACGGTTGTGCGCACCTGCGTGGGCACGCCCATTACCATTGCCGAATGCACCAATGGCGGTGCCAACCTGCGCTACAGCTACGGCGACGGCACAATATTCAACCCGAATGCCGCTCCCGGAGACCAGATTTTCACCACTGCCACCACGCATACCTACACCAAGGCCGGTATGTACACAATCACGCAGCAAGGCACATTCACCGATCTCAACGGAGCACCCGGCGAAAGCGGTGGTGAATTGAAAAAGGCGAATTACATAGAAGTGCTGCCCACACCCGACCCTGAATTTAGCATCGGTACGTGTGCCAATTACAATATCCGGCTGGAGATTACGGACAACGTGTACGAGAAGTTCGTGGTAAGTTGGGGCGATGGCACACCCGAACAAACGGTTGCGCGGGGCGGCCTGACCTATGCGTATGCAAATGCCAACCCGAAAACCGTTACGGTGCGCGGCATTTATGCGGGCACCAATTGCGGGGGCAGCCGCACCCAAGCCATCACTCCGGTTCTTGATTTGAACAAGCCCTTGCTGAAAAGCCTGGAAGTAACCAGCGGAACCGAGGCGAAGCTGAGTTTCCAAGCGGAAGCCAACATAACTTACCGCATTGAGAAACGCAACCCCGATGGCACTTACACCATATTTGTTCCGGTTGTTTCGTCCACAAGTGCCAGCATACTCATCCAAGCACTGACCGATGATTTTGCGGCGCAACCCATTACCTACCGCATTGTGGCTTTTGACGGATGCGACAACCTGACCGCTTCGGACGAGATTAGCACGGTTGCGCTGACCGGGGCAGCGGTTGACGGCCAAAACGTGGTGAACTGGCAAACCAACCCCGTATTGGCAGCCCAGCAAGTAGACGTATTGCGCGATGTGCAGATTATTCAAGCCAGTCCGGATGTGTCGCTGGCCACGTACAGCGACAATACGGTTGAATGCGGCAACACGTATTGCTACCGGGTACGGATTCGGTTGAATGGCGATGCGGAATCGCTGTCCAACACGGTTTGTATCAAGGCGGTTTCCTCGCAGGCTCCGGCGGCGGTGACCAACTTTAAGGCCACCGTGACGGGCGGACTGACAGCGCTGACTTGGGATGCGCCGGGCAACACGGTGCGTACTTTTCTTGTCTATCGCGCCGATACCAGCGGCAATTTCACCGCCATTGCCCGTGTTTCCTCCGCCACCAACCGCTACACCGACAGCACTGCCCGCCCCGGCTTAGCCAATTACTGCTACCGGATCGGTTATGCGGACAACTGCGGCAACCAAGCCTTTTCATCGGCTGATGCCTGCCCAGTCCGGCTGCAAGCCGCCGAAGCCGACAATGGCTACACTTTGGCGTGGTCGCCGTACGGTGGCTGGCCCGGCGGCGTGCAAAGCTATGAGATTGAAAAGTTGCGGGCCGACGACAGCGTGATTGAGACGGAAACCGTATCCAGCGGGGTTTCGTTTGCGTTCCCGCTCGATACGGTCAACCAACTGCTGCGTTTCCGGGTCAGGGCTGTTGGCGCGGGCCAGACCAGTGAATCGAACATTGTGGAACTTCGCCAAGAGGCGCGGATTTTCCTGCCCGATGCTTTTTCTCCCAACGAAGATATGGTGAACGATGTGTTGAAACTTAAAGGATTGTTTATCAGCAAGATGCGATTTTCCATTTACAACCGATGGGGCGAAGTAGTGTACGCTTCGGATAATATCAACGGGGGCTGGGATGGCAAAAATGACCGCTACGCCGCCACTTCAAACGTGTATGCGTACCACGTCAAAATCGAAGACCAACTTGGCCGCACAATAGTGAAGCGCGGCAATGTGCTGCTGTTGAGATGAAACAACAACCCAAGAAAGCCCCCTCCTTCGGAGGGGGTTGGGGGAGGCTTTTTTTTGGCTGTCTCTACCGGCTTTCTACGTAGCGTTGCAATTCGCGTGCGGATGATTGGTAGTCGAATGCCGAATTTACGGAGTAATAATTGCGCTGGTCGCAGGTGCGGTTAAACGCCATTTTTGCCAGTCTCAAGCGGCTGCTGTCAAAACTGAGCGAAGCCATCAGCAAACGCACATCATCGGTCATCAGGTTCACGCGGCGCACCGTGTTGCCGATCATCCGCAGCTTATCGTCGTCAAAGGAAACCCTTT
This sequence comes from Sphingobacteriales bacterium, assembly GCA_031424975.1. GTDB lineage: Bacteria > Bacteroidota > Bacteroidia > Cytophagales > 172606-1 > Xanthocytophaga. The sequence goes on along the minus strand of JANPIL010000140.1, from coordinate 4,631 downwards.
GCAACGCCGCCCGCAACCGCCCCAGTTCCATCGGGCTTATGACCGGATTCCGGTTATTGCAATCGCAGGTGCCGCCCTTGGAGTAGCCGCCCAACGGATACTGCTGGCCGTAATTTCCGTTCTGGCCATTGCCGTAATCGTCTCCGCGACGCGGCTGCTCACGGTATTCAAATGCATTGGTTTCCGGCTGGTAAGGCGAAAACTGGCTGTCGCTCCGGCGGCTTGGCGTGTTGGCCTGCGGCTGTGCGGCTAAGCGCGTTTCGTTGGCCCAGTGTATCTGCGCGGCGTTACCCACCACCAGCACGAAATAGCTGGTTTCCTGGTTGTCGGGCAGGGTTACGGTGCTTTGGAGGTTGTGGGTTTCGGTGCCGGCGGTCAGGGTTATCGTTACCGCATGGTCGCCGGTGGGCAAGCCTTCCAGCCGCACATACTGGTCGGCGGTTTGGGTGCGGCCATTGAGGGCAACGGTGATTTTGTAACGTCCCGGAGCCGCAAAAGTGACATTGGCTTGGGCCATGGCTTGCAGGCATCCGGCAAAAACCAACAGTGCAGCAATGGTAAAGGTTTTCATAGTTGCAGACGTTTAAGTACGATGCAACTCGTTCAAAGCACGTGCCAATTATGGAGTTCGGGTTTTTTCAAGGATACTATTTCACCTGCTTGGCTTCGTTCGGGAAAATAGTATCTTTTCAAAGTGCCAAACCTGCCCATGGCAAAAGGTTCAGACCGAGACATTTGTGCTGGTTTTTGGGTAGGCAAAAAAATAGTATCCTTGAAAAACACCAAATCCGAAACCCCGACCGCGCCTTACCTCCAGACCATGCTAAGCACACCGGTGACGGCCACTAATTTGCAAAACTGACTCAGGTGACCGAAATCGTGGCGGGTGTCGGCGCGGCTGAGTTGCCACGCAAACCAGCCCATGGGTGGCAGTATGAACAGCGTGAAATACCACAGCAGGCGGTTGGGCATGAAATAGGTGAGAGCGAACAAAACCCCCATGAACAGCGCGACCAAGCCGTAGAGCAGCACTTTTGTGCGGCGGATGCCCCACACAATGGGCAGCGTCTGGCAGCCGAACGTGGCATCGCCGCGCACATCTTCCATGTCCTTGACTATTTCGCGGATGAGTGTGATGAAAAACGCGAACGCCGAGTAAGTGAAGACCAGAAACTGGTTTTGCGGATTATACACCGCCACCACCCAAAGCGTGGCCGCCGTGAGCAGGGCCACCATGAAATTGCCCACAAACGGCAGCCGCTTGAGTTGGTTGGAATAAAGCCACAGCAGAAAACCCGCCGTAAAATGCGCCAGACCCAGCCGCAAGCCCACGTATGCACTTAACCCGATGCCAACGGCGTTCAATGCCGTGTGCGTGAAAATGGCTTGCCGTCGGCTCAGAATCCGGCCAATGACCACGCGGCGCGGTTTGTTGATGGTGTCTATCTTTATGTCGTAATAATCATTGATGATGTAGCCCGCCGCCGCAATGCAAACCGTGGAAAAGGAGAGCAGGAAAAACCGGAAATCGGCCAGGTGCGCCAGCCACTCGGCCTTGGGGCCCACCAAGCACAGGCGCACCAAGTATTGCGTCAGCACTACAATCAGCAGGTTGGGCAGCCGGATGAGCCGCACAAATGCCCGGACAAGTATTCGCAGCCGTATCTGTCTTTTCCATCGCGGTCGCATCATTGATTTTCGGATAATCCAGGGTGTGGTCAATCGTTCACGGAAAAAACGCCGGTCAGACACTGTGTGTCAGACCGGCAACGGGCATCGGCGTTCGGGCGGGTTTTGCCTTTTTGAAAGATACTATTTTGTCGGGTAGTTTTTTTTCGTGAACCACGGATGCCGACTGCAGGCTACTTTTGCTGGTACACCCGCACGTAATCCACTTCCATGCGCTGCGGAAAAATGCTGTCGTCAATGCCCTTTGAGCCGCCCCAGTTGCCGCCCACCGCAATATTGAGCAGCAAGTGGAAAGGCTGGTTGAATGGCCACGTGGCCGGGTTGTTCTGCTTGTCATTGGCAAAGGTGAAATAAAACTTGCCATCCATCAGGAACACAATCTTTTCGGCATCCCACTCCATCGAATACACATGGAAAGCTTGCATTGCATCGGACACGGAAATCTTGTTGCCCTTGTTGGTGCCGATGGAGTGGTTGTAGGCTTTGGTATGGATGTTGGCATGAACCACACCCGGATCAAAGCCCACGTGTTCCATGATATCGAGTTCGCCATCTTCTGGCCATTTCAGGGGGTTGGTGGAGGCCAGCATCCAAATAGCGGGCCACGTGCCCCGGCCCGCCGGTAGTTTGGCTTTTACCTCCACGCGTCCGTATTGCCAGTCGCCCTTGCCTTTGGTCACCAGCCGCGCCGAGGTGTAATTGTTGGCTTCATATTTTTCCTTTCGCGTTTCAATAATCAGCATCCCGCCTTCCACCCGCGCGTTTTCGGTTCGGCTTTTGGTGTAATACTCCAATTCATTGTTGCCCCAGCCGTGGCCGCCCACATCGTAATTCCACTTTGAGGCATCGGGCGGGCCGGCCTGGTCAAACTCATCAGACCACACCAATGCGTATTCCTTTTCAGCAACCGGTTGCTGTGGCGCCGGTTGCTGCTGCAGTGTCAATGTTTGCTTCTTGCAGGCGGCCACAAACGGCAGCAATGCCAATGACAAGTGCAGGAAACGACGCGGATTTTTTAGCGGATTTTTCATGGCCTGAAAACGGGAAGGGTGGGAGATGCGTAAAATTAACAGGCCGCCACCATAAAACGAAGGTATTGTGTTTCCGCCCGAAAAACTTTCATAAATTCACCGGTGTGTGGTTTTGCCGGCAATTACTTTTAAAAACCGAATGGCTTCTTTTCTCCAAAAACTGCGCGAACGCTGGGGTGTGCGCACCGTCTGGCAGGTGGTTGTGATACTGACCGTATTTGCACTGACCGGGTTTACGGCGGTTTTCATCAGGAAACCCATTTTTGCGTGGCTCGGCATTGATGCCGCCGACCCATGGTGGCTGCGCACGCTGGTGTGGCTGGTCACGGTGTTTCCCGCGTACCAGGTTTTTTTGCTCGCCTACGGCTTCCTGCTCGGGCAGTTCGCGTTTTTCTGGAATTTTGAAAAACGGATGTTTTCCAGCATCCGGAAGATTTTCAAATAGCGGCTAAACAGGAAGGCGGAAAATGGGTTGCGTAGCACAGGTTTTCCGGGAAAGGGAAATCCGAAAAATAGTATCTTTTAAAAAGCCCAAACCTGCGGTTTCCGGGCACAAGCTGAAGCGCGTGCTACGGCGTGGCGCGTTTTTCCAGCAATCGGGCACGAAAACTTACAGTGTCAGGCAACCGCCTGATTGGCAGCGCATTTGCGTGCAAATCTTGCGGCAAGCAACTATTTTCCAAGATTTATCTCATTTCCCCCCGTTTTTCCGTTTACCAAACACGCCTGAAACGGATACAGAGAAGAGAAAAACAACCAATGTATCGGCTTTCCGGAAAAAACATACACGCCGCCGTCCGTTTGCCAACCACGCCACCGCTTACATTCATAACCCTACCCACATGGCCACCGAAAAAGACTACCAAACGCTGGGCGTGCCTCCGGGTGCCGGCCCACAGGAAATCAAGCGGGCTTTTCGCCGCAAGGCCAAGGCCGTCCACCCGGACGTGAATGCCGATGAGGATGCCGGTGCGCAGTTTGTGCGGGTAAATGAGGCTTACGGGCGTTTGGCAAACGACGAAAAACAGGTGGCCGCCCAAATCCAGCCCGAATATTGGTTCCTGTACGAGATGCTGCGCCCCGAAACGCACCAGGAACGCGCTTTCCGTTACGCCAAGCAGTGGCAGGAGGATTTCAACCGCAACAATGCGGCTTTCAAAGGTTCGGCGGCGTATGTCCCGGCCAAGGTTTTCGCCTATTTCCTGTGGTTTCTGGGCATTGCGCTGGCCCTTACCTTCCTGTTTGGTCCGCCCATGATGCTGCTTAACGATGTGCGCACCGGCTTGTCCATGATGCCCATTACAATTATCGGCGCGGCTTTCATGTTCGGCTCTTTCCGGTTCAAGCGCGAGATAAACCGCTACCTGTAAAAAAAGCCCCCTCTTTCGGAGGGGGTCGGGGGAGGCCTCTTATTTCAGTATCTCATCCACGCCGGGCAATATCAGTTCCATCCATTGGCGGTACATCTTGCCCGAAAAATGCAGCCCATCCGGGGCAATCAGGCTGGCATCAGTGGCGGCAGTGCGCGAAAGCGGCGTGATGTCAAAATAATGCGCCCCCGCCTTCAGGGTTTCCTTGCGGCAAACCTCATTGAACCCATCAATCTTGCGGGCGATTTTTTTCCGGTTCCGGTTCTTGGCAAACGGCGACACGCCCCAATCGGGAATGGAAAGCACCACCACGCGCCGGGCATTGCCCTTGGCAAAACGGGTGGCCGTGCGCAGCAACACCGCCAACTCGCGCCGGTAGCGGCTGCGGCTTTGGGTGCGGTACTGGTTGTTCACGCCAATCAGCAGCGAAACCAAGTCGTATTGGTTGGCGTTGCCGCTTTGCACGATGGCTTGTGAAAGTTCGGCAGTAGTCCAGCCGGTGCGGGCAATGATGTCGGGTTGGCGCACATCCACGTTTTTC